>NZ_ASPX01000063.1:0-316 GCF_000517965.1 Paenibacillus sp. FSL R7-277 | reverse complement strand
CGGTGCGACCCCCTTATCCCGGAGTCCTCCGTATAAAATCGGTACTTGTTGTAGATATGCTCTTTATTTCGCTTTTTCTCTCGGCCAGAAGAAACTGGAGCGGTCTTCTAGAGTCTGGACCCACTCCGCAAAGGTAACTGGCGGCATGTTCCGAAGGCTTGTATGCATTCTGCGATTGTTGTAAAAGTCCATGTACCGGTCCACCGCTTCATAGGCCTCTTCGAACGTGTCGAAGGCTTCTTTGCGGAATAAATCCCGATCGATATTACTGTGGAACGATTCAATAAAAGCATTTAAATCCGGCGTTCGAGGCGGA
>NZ_ASPX01000062.1:0-252 GCF_000517965.1 Paenibacillus sp. FSL R7-277 | reverse complement strand
AGTAGCGAAGGTCATGATCTCACACTGCCAAGAAAAGCCTCTAGTCAGGAGAAGGTGCCCGTACCGCAAACCGACACAGGTAGGCGAGAAGAGAATTCTAAGGCGCGCGGAAGAACTCTCGTTAAGGAACTCGGCAAAATGACCCCGTAACTTCGGGAGAAGGGGTGCCTCGGTAGGGTGAATAGCCCGAGGGGGCCGCAGTGAAAAGGCCCAAGCGACTGTTTAGCAAAAACACAGGTCTGTGCGAAGCCG
>NZ_ASPX01000061.1:0-538 GCF_000517965.1 Paenibacillus sp. FSL R7-277 | reverse complement strand
TGCTTAAAACGCTTGTGACGCTGCGGCTGCAGGATATCCAGCGCCTGACACAGCCGGTAGCTTTTCTTGTGATTGAGCCTCAGCCCGTGCTGGTTCCACAAGCACTTGGCCAGCAGTTTGTACCCGTACACGTGCTCCTCTCCAGCGATTAATTCCAGCAGCCATTCCTGGATTTCCTCGTCGCTAATCTTCTCTCCAGACTCGGTCAGGGAATAGCCGGGTACGGGTCTTCCGCGCCCCTGGGGTACGGCCTGTGTATCCTGCTTCTTGCGTTTCTTACGGTCGTAATACGTAGACTCTGCTAGCCCCACGAGACGTAGTACCAACGCTGCGGTATTCCCCTGCTTAATGAACATGTCGGCTACCTCGATTTTTTCGGATAAGCAGGGGTTGGCTTTTTTAGCAGTTCACGCAGAATCTCGATCTCTAACTCCTTTTCGCCGAGGATCTTGACGGCCTTCTCGTATTTCTGCTCCACGTCCAGGAGGCGCTTCAGTTCCTCCACCTGCTCCTGGGGATACGGATGATCTTGTTCCCC
>NZ_ASPX01000060.1:0-682 GCF_000517965.1 Paenibacillus sp. FSL R7-277 | reverse complement strand
CCGCCGCCGCAGGCGAAGGCGGCGGTGACACGGGCGCCGCCGGACGCGCAGCGGCGGCGAAGCTGCTGCCCGCGGCGGAGCGCACGCGGGATGCGGCGCGCAGCGCCGACTGGGCCGCGGCGGCGGAAGCCTACCGCGCCGTGGTGAACGGCTGGACGCCAGTGGAACGAGGCATCCGGGCGGACAATCCCGCCGTCTACGGCTTGCTGGAGACGAAGATGAGCCTGCTGCGCATTGCGCTGCAGGCAGAGCCGGTCCGCGGAGAGGCCGCGCGGGCGGAAGCGGAAGCGCTGGTGACGCTGCTGTCCGGCTACAGCGAAGGCCAAGCCGTCGATACCAGTGGCGCGCCAGCGGAGCCGGCTTCCATTGAAGGGCTGATCAGCTATCTGAAGCAAGCTTCCGCCTCTGCCCAGGCCGGCGACAGCGCAGCAGCCGCTGATATAATGGAGCAATTCATTGCTGCCTGGCCTTCGGCTGAAGGCCAGGTCCAGCTGGCCTCACCCAAGGTCTATGCCAGCATCGAGAACAAGAGCACCGCCGTCACCGGTTATCTGCTCTCCAGCCCTCCGAAGCTGGACCAAGCGCTATCGCTTATGGACACAATGCTATCTGAGCTGACGCCGCTGGCCGGGGAACAGACTTATACCGCATGGGATGCGGCACTCATTCTGCTGCGCGAGGG
>NZ_ASPX01000059.1:0-65128 GCF_000517965.1 Paenibacillus sp. FSL R7-277 | reverse complement strand
TCTTGTCCTCGCCGCCCTGCTTGCCTATCTGCGCCGTGAAGCAGTCCCGGCGGCCCGCCGCTGGGTCTGGTCCGGCGCAGCGGCAGGTCTGGCTGCAAGCATCGGCCTCGCCGTATTGCTGACCTATTCCCTCTCCCATGCCGCCTCCGGTGGCGCACGCGAGCTGATCGAAGGCATCACCGGCCTCGTCGCTGTGGTCATGATGCTCACCGTCGGCCGCTGGCTGCATGGGAAATCCAGCACGGTAGCCTGGAATAAATATGTGGACCGCCAGATGCAGGGCGCTCTGGCCAAAGGCAATCTGTGGTACCTATTCTTCATCGCTGCGCTGGCCATTTTGCGCGAAGGGGCCGAGACTACGATTTTCTACGCAGGAATGGCACCGGCCATTGATACCTCTCAACTGCTGCTCGGGATTGGCAGTGCCCTTGTGGTCCTGATTATCCTCGGCTATGCCATGATTGCACTGAGCGCCAGATTGCCGGTTGCCGCCTTCTTCCGCGCTGCTACAGTGCTGATCTACTATCTGGTGTTCCGCTTCCTCGGGGAGAGCCTTCACGCCTTGCAGATCGCCGGCAAGCTGCCCGCCCATAACGGCCACAGTCTGCCTTCCATCGGCTGGCTGGGCATATATCCGACTTGGGAGACCACCATCCCGCAGTTGCTGATTCTTGCGTTCATCCTATGGGAGCTGCTGCGCAGCAGACGGACTGCAAATAGGACAAAGGCTGCAAACGGGATCACGAAGTAAACATTTTTACTATAAAGAGCTGCAATCTGTGCGTGTGCTCCTCAAACACGCAGATTGCAGCTTTTTGTATCTCCTTCCATATGAGTTAGCCGTATTCCCATCCGCCAATGCATTAAGCAAAGATGAATTAGTGGAAAAACGTCACTTACTAAAAGAGTAGAATCCTTTTTAAGGATGATAGATGGAAAAACAGCAGTTAATTTTGCCGCAATCAGCTTAAAATGGAATTTGAGCAAAATTAAACAGCAAAAATCCAATTATTTTCCACAACAAACTGAATTATGAGTTAACAAGTAACAAAAATCCAACTGTTTCCTCTTACAATAATCCTTCCATCCTCCTCTCCTCCATTCCTTTCACCCACACTCCCCTACCACAAATCCACCACCTCCATCTCCTTAATTCAGCCCCAGATCAGCCTTAAACCAAACTGCCTATTGCAACCTTCCGCAATTTGTTTTATTCTGAATATGAAAATAATTTTCTTTAAAAGAGTAATAATTTTGTAAAACAATTTCATAATCGGTACATTAGGCAAAGCTAAGTATATCCATACTACATGTCCATTTCTGCATTTTCATTCTATAAGTAGAGAAAGCTACATGAATCTGAATCTATAGAAAAGAAGGTGAACGCTTGTCTCCCATTCTGCATGCTCTGGAGCATGACAAGCCCAAGCTGTCGCAAATGGAACGCAAGCTGGCTGAGCGTATTCTGGCCTCGCCCGGGGAGATTGTCCATATGGGCATCACCGAGCTGGCGGAGGAATGCGGCATCAGCACAGCGACGATTACGCGGTTCTGCAAAGCGCTGCACTTCAAGGGGTATCCCGATTTCAAGCTCAAGCTGGCGGCTGAGCTGGCGCATAGCGATGGCTCGCCGGAGACCGGCAGCTCCTCTTATCAGGACATCGTGGCCGGCAATCCGCTGCAATTCATTGTAGAGGCCATGCAGGCCAACCACCTGGCCTCGATCCGGGATACCACCTCGCTGCTGGATCTGAGCCGGCTGCAGCAGGTCATTGATCTGCTGTGCCGGGCGCGGCGGGTTGATCTGTACGGGATGGCAACCTCATCCATCGTAGCCCAGGATTTCTATCAGAAGCTGATCCGTATCGGTGTGAACTGTACCGCTTTTGCCGATTCCCATATGCAGATTACTTCCGCTTCCTCACTCTCTTCCGGCGATGTAGCCTTCGCAGTCTCTTATTCAGGAGAGACCCCGGAGACGGTGGATGCCTTAACCTGTGCGGCCGCAAGCGGCGCAGCCACGGTGTCGTTAACCTCATACGGAAGCAGTACTCTCGCTACACTCGCTGATATTCCGCTGTTCTCCTCGTCTCTTGAGCAGGGCATGCGGCGCGGTGATATGGCCTCACGGATCGCACAGCTGCACATTATCGATATTCTGTTCACCGGCATGGTCAGTACCCGGTTTGGAGATTTCATCCCCAAGCTGGAGCAATCTTATCTGAACGTCCAACATTACCGTCATAAACGGGGAGGTCAAATCTAATGAACATTTTGAAATTTCAGCATGAAGAAGATTTCGCAGCCACAGGAGCTAACCTGATCGCCAGTCTGCTGCAGAGCAATCCCAGAGCCGTTCTGGGGCTGGCTACCGGAAGCTCCCCTGTCGGGGTATACGAGAAGCTGGTGGAGATGCACCGCAAGGGCAATGTCAGCTTCGCCAAGGCATCATCCTACAACCTGGACGAATATGTCGGACTGCCTGTGGATCATCCACAGAGCTACCGGAGCTTCATGAATGAGCATCTGTTCAATCACATTGATATCGACCTGGCACGCACTCATGTGCCTAACGGAAATGCTCCGGACCTTGCGGCCGAATGCCGTGCGTATGACAAGCTGCTGGAGGATAACGGTCCCGTGGATCTGCAGATCCTAGGCATCGGCAGCAATGGCCATATCGGCTTCAACGAGCCGGATGCCAGCCTGAGCAGCGGAACACATGTGGTCGATCTGCTGGAAGAGACCCTTGAAGCCAACGCCCGCTTCTTCGAGCGTGTAGAGGATGTGCCGCGTCAGGCGGTAACAATGGGCATCGGCGGAATTCTTAAGGCGAAGCAGATTGTACTGCTTGTCCGCGGGGAAGAGAAGGCGGAAGCGGTTAAAAATGCGCTGGAGGGCCCAATCACTACCCAGTGTCCCGCCTCGCTGCTGCAGAGCCATCCAAATGTGGTCGTCCTGCTGGATGAAGGAGCCGCGAAATGGCTGAAATAAACGGTGCGCACGGAGAATTGTTGTACGGTAAGGTGCTGACTCCTGACGGAATCACCGAGCAGGGTGTAATTGCCGTAGCGGATGGCTTGATTCAATATGCCGGAGAAGCCTCCTGGCTGCCCGCAGCCTATGAGAGCTGGCAGACAGTCACCCGGGAGCCGCAAGGTCTGCTGATCCCCGGATTCGTCGATGTGCATGTGCACGGCGGAGCCGGACATGACTTCATGTACAGCGATGCAGATGCGCTTGACGATATCACACGGTTCCATGCCTCACACGGGACGACCTCTATGCTTGCTACAACCATGACGGCTGCCAAGGCAGACATCGATCAGGTGTTAGCTGAGGTGGATGCTTATCGTTCCCGTGAAGGCGGCATGCCTTATGCAAGGCTGGCAGGTGTACATCTGGAGGGACCGTTCATCAGCGTGAGGTGGCCAGGAGCGCAGAATCCTGAGCACATTGTTCCGGCTAATATAGAATGGCTGGAGGAATGGGAGGAAAAGTATCCGGGAATGATCCGTCAGGTCACCCTGGCTCCTGAGCGTGAAGCTGCTCTGGAAGCTATCCAGTGGCTGCGCAAGCATGGCATTACGGCTGCGCTCGGCCACACAGATGCCACATTCGAGCAGGTGATTACCGCTGCCGATGCCGGGCTGAACCAGGCGGTACACATGTTCAATGCTATGACGCCGCTGCATCACCGCAAGCCGGGAACGGCCGGTGCCGTCCTGTTCGATCCCCGGATCAGAGCAGAGGTCATTGCCGACGGCATCCATGTTCATCCGGCAGCCATCAGCCTCATTACCCGGCTCAAAAACAATCATAATCTGCTGCTGATCACAGATGCCATGTCAGCAACCGGACTCAGCGACGGAGAATATGCCATAGGTGATCTGCCTGTGATCGTCAAGGACGGCATAGCCACGCTGAAGGAGCACCCCGAAGCGCTGGCCGGCAGCACACTGACGATGATTAGCGGGTTCCGTTATCTGGTTCAGGAGGTTGGTCTCAGTCTGCTGGAAGCCTCACAGGCTGCCAGCCTTAATCCGGCGCTGTCGCTCGGCATGCAGCGGTCTATCGGAACGCTTGAGGCAGGGAAGCGCGGCGATATTCTGCAGCTGGATCAAGACCTGAACCTGCGGGGCGTATGGATCGGCGGACGCAAGCTGGAGGCCTAATCCGGATAAGACACAGCTTCGTATTTGTATAAACGCAGGCAATGCAGCCCTCTCACCCGGCTTTCCGGTGAGAGGGCTGCATTGTTTGCGTCTGTCTTCATTCACTTTTGCCCTTCTGTGCCCGTCATTTGAATAAGTCTCATATCCCTCTGGAATACTATCTTCATTCAAGGCACTATGCTGTCGCGCTTGCTTACTGTCCGCTGCGCGCAGGGAAAATCCGTTCCGCCATGATGCGGAATTCATTCGCGAAGCCTCTGAGCGGATGTCCGGCACGAAATTCCCGGGCATAATAATCGGCCCGTTCCACGAAATCCGGGTTCGCCGAGACATAGACATTGCTGACGTATGTGTTGCCTTTTTTAACCTCTGCGGCGATTTTGTTCTTGATCTCCCCCGGAAGCGTGTCTTTATCATCCCCCATACTGCTTCTGGACATCAGCCCGTTATTGCCGTTCCCCGGATAATCTTCGGGAGCTGCCATACCTGTACCGCCAATGGTTCCAGTGCCTGTCAGACTTCCCGGAATGCCGGCCATGGAGCCGCCTGTTCCCGTCATTCCCGGAACCCCCGCAGCAGTTCCTCTTCCGGTAGCTTTCTCGCGGGTGGTACTCCGGGTGTGAACCTTGCCCGAAGCATCCTCCAGCATTACAGCGACATAAGCGCTTCTGCCAACCATAATAACGTTAGCTGAACGGACTTCCCGCATCGCCGCAACATGGTCAGCCAATTCCTTACTCATCTCCATGCTGCCGAAGTCATCGTCACGGTTCATGTCCCGTGCGGAGTTCACGTGGATTCGCCCGTCTGTCCCCCGTACACTTTTCGTCTGCATATTGCCGCTATCTGCCGAATGGCCGGCACCGCAGCCGGTCATACTTATGGTGCCGAGCAGCAAGGCTGCAGACACGGACAAGCCTAATTTCGATCGCAACATTCCTTCATCCCCCATCACAGAATAATGTAGTGTAGTGTGACAACCCTTAGCATGGCTCCTCCGCTGCCCGGTTATCCAGAAAGGATTTGGCAGAGCTGCCCCCATAGTCACATGTAAGAGAACTCCGGCGTATCTTATATAACAGCAGACTGTGTTTCTCCGCGAGAGTCCAGATCAGGAGGGGTAAGCTTGAGAATTCTATTTACGTTTTATGTACCGAGCGGCGGGGTTGAGACCCTGAACAGACTGCGGTGTGAGAGCCTTCAGAAGAACGGCATCGAATGCCATGTGCTCTATCTCATGCCGGGGTCCGGCACCCACAATAGTGTAAGCTTCCCGGTATTTGTCACGAACCAGGATGAAGAGATCAGAACGGTACTGAATACCCATCATTATGACGCCATTATCGTAACCTCCGATTATCTGCTGCTCGAACGCCTGCGCCGGCTGGGGTATGGCGGCATCCTGATCTACGAGTCCCAGGGTCTGGGAACACGAAGCGAAGCCCGCAATGTGATTATAGATTCCGTGCCTTATCTGCAAGCCTTCTGCAATGCCGTGCTGATTCCACCCACCGATCATTTACTGGAGCTGTTTATCGAGATCTGCCCCTGGCTGCAGCGCTATGTTATTCCGAACCTCGTGGATGTACAAGGATTCCGTTATATCCCAGCCGAGGCGCCCGTTGATCCTGTCATCGCCTGGGTAGGGCGGCTGGAATCCAACAAGAATTGGAGCGAGTACCTGAAGATTGCCCACCATATCCGTAAAGCGAAACCTAACCTGCATCTCTGGATGTTCCATGATCCGAGCTTGGCCTCCGATGACCAGAAGGCAGCATTCGATGAAGAGCTGCATGCTCTTGGCCTGAATGACCGGCTGAATGTGTTCACAAATATGCCTAACCAGATGATGCCTGTCTACTATTCATCGATTGCTGCTTCAGGAGGCTTCCTGCTGTCCAGCTCTGTCACAGAAGGCTTCGGATATGCCGTAGCTGAGGCTGTCTGCTGCTCCTGTCCTGTACTCAGTACGGATTCCGACGGGGTCAGATCCTTCATCACCCATAATATTACCGGCAAATTCTATCCGCTTGGCAATGTGGAGGCAGCTGTGAACGAAGGCCTGGAGCTGATGAATAACATTCCGCTACGTGAAGCCATTTGCTATCAGGGCCGCCAGCATATGGTTACGCATTTTGGATTCGATCAGTATGCGCATTCCTTCCGCGAGATGATGAATTCCTTCTCTATCTTCTAACTATTGCAAGCTTCATATCCCCTGTATTCCGGCAAAAAACCTTCAACCCCCAGCATCAGCCGGGGGTTGAAGGTTTCTCTGTGTATGGCATTCTGCCCTGAGGCATTACGTACCTTGTCTGGACACCATCTCAAACAGCTCAGCCTGGAAAATCTTCACGCTTCTCTCCCAGGTAAACTGCAAGGAATCCCGCTCTCCTCTGGCAGCCAGACGCCGGCGAAGCTCCTGGTCCTTAATGAGCGTCACGATATCCGCAGCAAGACGGTTCTCATGCCGATACGACATCAGGCAGTTCTGCCCGTGTGCGCAGTATTCGAGGTTCCCTCCTGAATATACGGTGACCAGCGCCGCACCGCAGCGCATCGCCTCCAGCCCCGGCAACGAACCGGCGTCATTGGTACTTGAGCTGACAAAAATATCTGTCTCATTATAATGATAAGCCAGCTCATTGTCATTGCCGGGTGTCCTAAGCTGATAGCGACCGGTGTTGAGCAAGGCCTGCAGACTCAACGAGGCCGCAAATTCAGCAGGAGGGGTCATAATATAGATCTCCACCTCAGGATGAAGCCGCTTGACCATATCAAGCTGCTGAATCAGATATTCCTGCTCCCGGTGGCCGGAAAATCCGCCTTCTGGGCGCCGCATAATGGCCGAGATGATCAGCGGCCGGTCCGGAGTGTCGCGTAAATGCGTATTATGGAAATCCGAATCAACACCGACCGGAACAATTCTGCCCTTAATGCCATGATTGATCCGTATGACCTCCTGCTGCCAGCGCGACAGTACAAGCAGGTTGCGGGTAATGCCGTAGGAAGCAAACGACTGATTATTATCCGGCAGGAAATTCGGCTCATAGCATAAAGCCAACCGGATATGAAGCCCCTTGCCCTGCCGGCTGGCCCGCTCGGCAACCGGAACGGTTGTATAATAATTGGAGATAATTACATCCCCATAAGGAAAATCATGTTCCGTAAGTACCGTAGCGGGTGCAGTAATAATCGGACATTTCATCTCATATTCAACAAAGCCATGGCTGGGCAAAAGAACAACGACCTCATGGCCAATTTCAGCCAGACGGTTAGCCAGCTCGGTTATCATCCGCTGCGCGCCGCCTCTGGATAAGGTCAGAACCGGAAAGGTCAGTCTCAATTCCTTCTCTCCTTTCTCAGCAGCTCCGTCAATTTACCCCTGTGCATGAACTGCACCTTGGCAATTTCCCGGTTCTGCGCTTCGCTGTGCAGGACCGAGCCCATCTCATTATGGACGCGGTAATCCAGCAGCGGCTCTTCTATATAAGACCACTCATAATGAGGCAGAATCCGCAGCCACATATCATAATCCTGTGTATACAGGAGGGTCTCATTAAACATACCGACCCTAGAGAGGATCTCCATATCTAACAGCACCGTGCTGCCGTTCACCGGACAGCCGGACATCATGGTCTGTATGAGGGCCGGCCTGCTCCAGGCCGGCATTCGGACTATATCGGAGAACCGCTGCCCGTACTCATTAATATAGTAGTAAGCCGTATGATTGAAGGAGGTGCCCGAGCTGCGGATGGATTCTATCTGCCGTCTGATTTTATCGGGATGAAACAGATCGTCCGCGCTTAACCAGGCAAAATAAGCTCCGCTTGCCACCTCGATTCCCTTATTGAGGGCCGAGCCAGTCCCTCCGTTGGTCTTGCGGACATACACAATCCGGCTTCTATAGGCGTCAAGCTTCTCCGTATGGAGCGTTGAGCCGTCATCCACCACGATCAGCTCAATATCCGTGTAGCTCTGGGCCAGCACGCTTTCGACCGCCAGAGATACGTAAGGACAATTATAGAACGGAATTACCACCGAGACCTTGGTCTTCTGATTCATGCCCCGGCCTCCTCCCTGAGTCATTTATACGGTCTTGCAGGCGAGCAGGGCGTCCAGCGGAGCGTGATTCTCACCGAAGGCTTCCCGGAATGAAGGATTCTCCGCATGGTGAAAGCCCTTCAGTACAGTTACAGCGTAGCCCAGCTTCAGAAAATCCTCAGGCTCCCAGCCGCTCCAGTGTTTCTGGTAATACTCTCCATGCAGATTGAAATGGTCCTTTCCCTCCTGCGGGAAGAAGCCCCGCGGTGTAAATACGACGACACGGTTCGCAGCGATGAGCTCTGCCTTACGCAGCAGTTCCATGCCTTCACTCATCGAGAAATGCTCCAGCGAATCGATCAGAGTAACCGCAGAGAAGGTTCCCGGCAGGAACAGCTTATCGATATGACCGGCATCGGCATGAACCGGAATGATATGGGGAGCCTTGTATTTGCGGTGCAGCAGATAAGGCCTGTGGATATCCAGCCCCAGCACCACAGCGGCTTCATACCGCTCCAGCAGCGTACCGGTACCGCTACCGATATCCAGTATACTCTCGGAGAATTTCAGCTGCTCCAGCAGGACCGGCAGGAAGTCTTTCACTTCGATTTCCCGGTACATATGCTCTCCCTCCTAAGCGTTAGTTGCCTGACCTTGGGCTGTGCTGCAGTGCCGGCTGTGCGCTCCGGCAGCTAGCCGCCCATGGAGGCAATGAGGGCGCTTAACGGAGCGTGATAACGGGCACTGGTTGCTGCAGCTTCAGCCATAATGACATCGTAGTGTCTGAGCGTGCCCATTCCCTCATGCCGGCGGTAAGCCGTCAAGGACTGGTTCAGCATCACCGGTGCATAACCGTTCAGAATCGCCCGGTACCACAGATCATAATCATGGGTATACGGCAGTGCTTCATCGAACATCCCGATGGCTCCGAAGATCTCCCGCTTGAACATCACCGTACAGCCGTTGATGGGATTGCCGTACAGGAAGCAGCGCAGATATTCAAGCTGGTTCGGGAATACGGCCGCAGCATTCAGCTCCATAGCCTGCGAGTTTCCGTTAATGTAATTGAAGTTGGTGTACGAGATCAGCAAACGGTTCTGTTCCATGAACAGAACCTGATTATTGATCTTGTCACGATAGAACATATCATCCGAGCTGAGCCAGACTACATAATCTCCCGTGGCATGCGCAATACCGTGGTTAAGTGCCGAAGCGGTGCCGCCGTTGGCCTTGCCCAGATAGTGAATGTAGGGCAGATAAGGGGTAATCCGCTCTGCATGCAGAGTTGAACCGTCATCCACTACGATAATCTCATAAGGCTGCCAGGATTGGCTTATGGCGCTCTGCAGCGCCTGCTCAATATAAGGGCAATTGTAAAAAGGAATAACTACGGATACTCTGGGCTTCATAACAACCTTCCTTCCTTACCGGCCCTTGTATAGCCGATAATATCCGCCAGCGAACGGTCCAGCGCAATCTCCGGCATCCAGCCGGAAATAACAGCATAGTCCCCCGATTTTTCAGGCGGTACCTTACTATCAGCAGATTCAAATGGAGGCTTCGCCGGAACGGCAGGTGTCGGGGAAGGATTGCCCCGACTGTGCTCCTCCTGCGGGCCCCAGTCCATCGCAACCGGAGCTGCGGCATGGGCCAGCAGCTTCGCCGCAACCTCCCCCAGCTCCCGCTCTGTCCCGGAATCAATGCGGTAGATCCTTCCTGTCTCGCCCGAATCCAGAATGAAGCCATAGGCCCTGACCGCATCACGCACATCCAGAAAGTCACGCAGCGCATGGCGAGAGGAGAGCCGAAACGCAGCAGGTGCAGCCGATCCGGTTACAGCGGCTGCTTCACTGCGCACAATATGCTGTGCCAGCAGGGAACAGAAGCCTGTGGACGGACCCGGACCAATCAGGTTCGAGGGCTCCGCCATCAGCACCGGCTGTGCAAACAGCGTTGCCCAGGCCAGCGATACCAGCTCCTCCAGCGTCTTGCTAAGGCTATAGGGATGGGGCGGGTCTGCCGCACCCGGTCTATACTTAAGCCGGGAGCCGGCCACCAGAATACGGCTGGCCGGCTGGACACGCAGCGCCTCAAGCAAATATAGAGTAGCCATTACATTGGTCTCCATGTAGAGCAGCGGGTCTCTCCAGGACTCCGGGACCGAATTCTTGCCTGCCAGGTGCAGCACCTGATCCGGCTTCACCGCTCCAATCATTGCCGCCACAGCCCTGCGGTCCCCCAGGTCACAGACATACTGCTGAACGCCGTCCGGGAACAACTCCGCAGCTGGCTTGCGTCGGACTACAGCAGTCACCTCCGCTCCTCCGGCGGCAAAGTAGGCCACGGCATGCCTGCCGGTAAAGCCGGAAGCTCCGGTAATAAGGAGACGCCGCCCGCTCATGTCAGCAGCTCTGAGCTGCGCATAAAGTCGGCAAGCTCGCTAAGCATCCGGGGATAGGAAGGCAGCTCAATCGTGACATCGCTTCTCGTGCTGATCAGCGTCCGGTCCTGAACCGGCGTCTGCTGCGGGATGATCTCAACATCCTCTTTATGAAATGCGGTCTGCATCATCTGCAGCAGCTGATATTTGCTTACGGGCTGCGGGTGGGCCAGATGAATCAGCCCGGAGAGATCCGAGTCCAGCAGGGAATCGATGGCTTTGGCCAGCTCCAGGGTGGTGACTCCATTCCACATCACGCATTCATATCCGGTTACCCGGCCTTTCTGGGCCAGAAACCATTCCATGAGGCCGATTCCGCCGGAGCGGATCTCGGGCCCGATAATGGAGGTACGGATCGTGAGATGTCCGGGATCGCGCACTTCTCCAAGACTCTTGGTGAGGGCGTAGACCGAGGTTCCATCCGCGGCATCCTCCTCCGTATATCCGCCGCGTGTTCCTTCGAACACGCAGTCGGAGCTGATATGGATGAGCCGGGCATGTATCTGGTCCGCTGCCCGCCGCAGGCGGTGGGGCAGAAATCCGTTGACATGATACGCGCCGATCCGGTCCCGTTCGGCGAATTGATTGAGTACCCCCATCGCATTAATAATGCAATGGGGGGAGACGATTTCAACCAGCTTCTCTACACCGGCGATGTCGTCGGCGTCTACATACAACCCTCCAAGATCCTTCTTATCCCGGGTTGTATGGAAGATGTGGTGCTTGCCCTGGCGGCGAAAATACTCCGCCAGCATATGACCTGCCATACCATTTCCGCCGAGAATCAGGAGCTTCACTGGAGGAACCCTCCCCGGATCAGGATATCTTTGATTTCAGCCTGCTCCATCAGATGATTCTCCGAGCTGAAGCTGCTGAAGGACACATGAGGGAAATGACGGTAATGCTCCTTCAGCTCCGGCATATCGAGTGTGGGCAGAATAACCAGGTACTGCTCATCGTAGACCACCGTAGTCAGGCTCTCGAAATCGCTCATCAGGATCTCATGGATTTTCTCACCCGGGCGGATGCCGGTCTCGATCATACTGACATCCGTCCGGCCGGAAGCTTCAATCAGCACATCGGCCAAATCCACGATCCGGCAGGTAGGCATGGTCATGACAAAGATCTCTCCGCCGATACTGACATCGGAAGCCTTGAACAGCAGGGTAATGGCATCGCGCAGGGTGAAAAAAAACCGGGTCATGTTCATATCCGTAATCTTTACCTGTCCCTTGTCCTTGATCTGCTTCATGAACAGATGGACCACGCTGCCGTTCGTACCCAGCACATTGCCTCCGCGCACCGTAACAAACTTGGTGCCTGAGCCGATCAGATTGGCATAGACGAACAGCTTCTCACCGATGGCCTTGGTCATACCGTAGAAGTTCGACGGATTGGCCGCCTTGTCGGTAGAAATGTAGATCGCCTTCTCCACATTGTTGGCAATCGCGGCTTCGATGACATTTTGTGTGCCGACCACATTCGTCTTGAGCGCCTCGTACGGCTGGTCCTCGCAGACGGGTACATGCTTGAGCGCGGCCAGATGGAAGACATAATCCACACCGCGGCAGGCAGCCACCAGCGCATCCTTGTCACGGATATCGCCGATGATGAAGCTGAGATGCTTATCTTCAAATTCACGGCTCATGGCTACCTGTGCAGACTCACTGCGGGAGAATACGATGATTTCTTTGGGATGTTGCGGCAGCAGCTGCCGGATCAGCTCATGCCCCCAGGAACCGGTACCGCCTGTAACCAGAATCCGTTTATTATTGAACATGCAGGTTCCCTCCAAGCAGAAATTTAACTACCTTTACCGAGACACCTTGGGCAAGATACCCTTCCGGCGCCTCCCAATCGGGCTTAAGCGACGTCATCAGCACGGTGCAGCGCAGAATGCTGTTCTGTTCTACCCCGGACACTACATTACTTCCGCAATCGATAGTTTCCGGGCGTTCTGTCGTCCGGCGTATGGTCACCGTAGGCACTCCCATCAGGCAACATTCTTCTTGAACGGTGCCGCTGTCGGTAATGGCGCACAGGGCATAACGTTCCAGATGAACAAAGTCAAAAAATCCGAAAGGTTCGTGAAACTCCACCAGCGGGTTCATACTCAGCGGGAACTGCTCCGTAAGCTTGGAGCGTGTACGGGGATGGATGCTGCAGATCAGGCGGAGTCCCAAATGCTCAGCCACCAGGTTCAGCCCGGACATAATCTGGAGCAGCGACTCCGGATCATCGACATTCTCGGCCCGGTGGGCTGTTACCAGCAGATACCGGCCGGCTTCAAGCTTCAGCCGGGACAGGATGTCACTGGCCGCGATCTGCTCTTCGTAATGCGTAATCACCTCATGGATGGGGTTGCCGGTTAACACGATACGCTGGCTGGGGAACCCTTCGCTGAGCAGATGTCTCTTACTCTGCTGGGTATAGGGCATATTTATGGTGGAGACGGCATCTATGACACGGCGGTTTTTCTCCTCCGGCACTTTCAGATCGTAACAGCGGTTGCCTGCTTCCATATGCACCACAGGGATGCCCATCCGCTCGGCCAGAATGGCACATAGCGCACTGTTGGTATCCCCCAGCAGCAGCACGCGGTCCGGCTGCTCTTGAAGCAGAATGCTCTCCAGACTGCCGAACATGGCGGCCAGCTGACCCCCGAGTCCGGCCTGCTTATCCTGCAGCACGTAGTCCGGTGCGCGGAGTCCCAGCTCAGCGAAGAATACCCCGCTGAGGCTGGCCGTGAAATTCTGTCCCGTATGCACCAGCACATGCCGCTCCGCATACCGGTCCAGCAGCGGAATGATAACGCTAAGGCGGATGATCTCGGGCCGCGTGCCCAAAATCGTCATGATCTTCATGGGTTCACTCCCCTTTGATTATGGCCTGCCCTTAGGAACCGGGCAGGCTGCTCAGGATGCCTTACGCCGCCGCTTGCTCTGGCGGCTTCCGGCCTGGCCCGCGCGGCGCTTCTTGCCGCCGCCGCTGGCCCGACGGCGCGCGGAGCCTGCCGCGCGCTTCTTGCGGCGCGGGCGCGTTCCAGCCGCGCCGCTCCGGGACTTGGCGCGGCGCAGCCTGCCGCGCCGCAGCTTCGCGGCCCGCAGCCGTGCGGCGCGGCGCCCGGTCTTGCCCCGTGTCGGCTGTGCCGCGGGGGCGCTCTTCCCGCCCGCCGGCGCAGCTGCGGGCGGGGCTTCCGGGCCGCCGATGAGCTGCGGCGGCTGGAGGCAGTAGCGGAGATGCCACCTCTCCGCTAAGCCTTGCAGCCGGACGCGGTAAGCCGCCGGGCCGTAGACGGCCTCGATGCGCTCCCGCGCCTGCCGGCCAATGCCGGCCGCCATCGCCTGGTCGACCAGCAGCGCGTTCACCCGCCCGGCCAGCGCATCCATGTCTCCCGCAGGCACTAGCAGCTCGCCGCAGCCTGCGGCGTCCAGAATCTCCCGCAGGCCGCCGGAATCATAAGCGACAACCGGCTTGCTGAAGGCATAGCCCTCCAGGGCGGTCATGCCGAAGCCTTCCCGGATCAGGCTGGGAACAACAAGCAGATCCATCGCGCAGTAAGCGGCCGGCAGACATTCTTCGTACCCGACAAACCGGAAGCGTGAGGTCAGACCCTCCAGCTTCACCTTGCGGACACAGCGCTCATAGTAGCTTTTATCCCCGGGAGTCCCAACTACGAGGTAGCGGGCAGCCGGATGCTGCTCATGCACCAGAACCGCCATCTTGACGAAATGCTCCAGCCCCTTCTCCTTATTAATGAAGGAAGAGACATAGCCGATCAGCGGGTCCCCCGGGGCGATCTTCAGCTCACTCCGCCGTTCCCCGCGCAGCTTGCTCCAGGCCTCGAACATCAAATCCGCGTCACTCCATGACGGAGGAAGCTGGGTCACTTTGCTATCGCGGATCTCCTCGGGGAAGCATGCTGCCGCTGTCTGTGAAATCGCCAGAATCTCATCGCTGTTGTTGTGGATCAGCTCTACGCTGATCGGGGTGAACTCGTTGTCTGTAATGGTCTCCGAGATCTTCCAGATCACTGGTATGCCCAGTGACTTCGCCGCGATTGGCGGCAGGGCATGCACACAGGTGCTGGTGATCACGAAGGACGGACGGAGCTCCGCAAGCCAGTGAGTCAGCTCATGATATTCCCGGCCCTCCTGCAGCTTGCGGATATCTGCCGGAAGACCGGCATAGGGAGTGTACACTCCATAGACCAGCGGAATAGACATCAGCCGGACTTGAAGGCCGTAGCTCCGGGCCAGCTGTGTCAGCTTCCCGTCCTGCGGGGCTACGAGGATACAATTGAAGTAAGGAGACAGCTCCCGGCTGAAGAATAACAGCAGCTTCTCCGCACCCGTAATACTGCGCGTGTTGGAGACATGGGAAAAGAGGACGATCGTCGCTTTGTCGGCCATGGTGTCTCGGCGCTCCCCTGCGAAGGGCTGTGGAGCAGCCATTCACCTCCTAAAATTTGAATGCACACAATCTACTATCACTCAGCAGTGCTCCTGCTTGGGACGGGTATATTAGCTGACAGGCTAACATCTCTGCCCGGTACTCCAGTATATTGAGGGGGCACAGATGCCGGCACGACACCTGTCCCCTGTGATACGCACATTTTGCTGACAGCCTGTTCTACGATTGCCCTGCTGGCTTACCGTAAATAATAGTGAGCAGCTGACTAAGACGTCTGGTATACGTATGATCCCTGAGCGTCCGCTCGAAGGCACGGAGGGACATCTCCCGGCGCTCTTCCTCATGCGTCAGATAGTACTGGATTTTGTCCATCAGCTCGCGTGGGCTGGAGAAGGTGTCGATCTCTTCGCCCACCTTGTAGAAGGAGCCAAGATCGTCACGGGCATCGCTGAGCTGCAGCGTGCCGCTGGCAGCAATCTCGAACGTACGCGGATTCGGCGATACGGCCGGAATATACAGTGCGTTGTTGTTGACTGCATCGTCAATGTGCGAGCGGTGAAGGTTAATCACAATCTTCGAGCCGCTGTAGGCTACAGCCGTCTCCTGGGGGGACATCCATTTGCCGATCTCAATCCGGTCGCCATAGAGCGGCGCTTCAGGCAACCGGTCCCACCAGATTCCGTTAATGACCGTGTTATAGCTCATCAGCTCCGGCATAATATCGCGGAAGAAATTAATCCGGTTCCAGTAGGCAGACCCGATGAAGCTGACCTCCCGGCTGACCGGCGAACGTCCGGTAGTCGGACGGTAATGCTCACGGTGTGCGGCAAAGGGCAGATAGTGGACCTCCGTGCAGCCAAGGCCGCGGTAGATC
Source organism: Paenibacillus sp. FSL R7-277 (assembly GCF_000517965.1). Lineage (NCBI taxonomy): Bacteria > Bacillati > Bacillota > Bacilli > Caryophanales > Paenibacillaceae > Paenibacillus > Paenibacillus sp. FSL R7-277. Next base: position 49,182 of record NZ_ASPX01000059.1, on the reverse strand, counting down.
TCTACGCAATTACGCTCCAGTGTGAATACATAGTCATAGTGAGCCACAATCTTCATTGTGAAATCGGTGTAATACGGATCATCGGTCAGCCAGATCGCGGTCTTAATGTCCTGGCCCCGCAGAATAGCCACCTGCTCCAGCGGTAAATCCAGACCATCCAGCACCAGCACGAGGTCGGGACGCTGGGCAGAAGCCAGCTCCACCAGATTCTGCCGCACATCAGTAATCGTGACCTGAACCGTTAACCGCTGCAGTGCGAAGAGCACGGCATCATCCAGCGGTGAATACGGATAGCCCTTGCCTGAAGCCACGTACATCACATGGATATTCCTTACCGGCTGCGGCTCCTCCGGACGTCCGTCCAGAACAGCCAGACGTCCCCGCAGATATCCTTCGTCATAGCCTCCCTTGAAGCCGGTCAGACGTCCCCGCAGCTTCTCTTCCTCCGCAGGGGTTCTCGGCAACGGCGGGGCAGGCATAATAAATTCGTTGTTCATGAGTATTCGCTCCTTTTGATCCATAATGAAATTCACCCTCTTGAAGTAAGAACACCCAGTAAATGAGGCAGACGCGAAGTAAAGGTATGCCGGCGCAGCGTGGTCTGCAGTCCCCGCAGCGCATACTGCCGGCGCTCCTTGTCGTGCTTCAGGTAATAATCAATTTTGCGCTTCAGCTCATCGGCAGAAGCGAAGGTCTCCAGATCCCGGCCCGGCTTGTAGTGGATATCCAGATCCTGCCGGATATCGGTCAGCTGCATCGTCCCGCAGGCGCTGATCTCATAGGTCCGGGGATTAATGGAGAGGGACGGAAGCTGGAACGTATTCCGGTTGTCCATCCCTCCCTCCCAGGGCCGGTGGATATTAATGACCAGCTTCGCGCCGCTGTAATAATTGGCGGTCTCCTCCGGCGGGATGAAGCCCTCTCTGATGTACGGAGACAGCTCCTCGAAGTGGGCCAGCCGCTCCCAGAATCCGCCGGCGATGAGCACCTTCTTTCCCTGCAGGAAGGGGACCAGTTCATCGAACAGCTCCGTACGGTTGCGGAAGGCGTTGCCGATGAACACGACATCATAGTGATATTGCGGTCCGGTGTGGCGCGGGTAGAACATCTGGGGGTTGACGCACAGCGGAAGATAGTGCACAGACGCCGTCCCCAGCGAACGGTAGAATTCCACACAGCCCAGTTCATGCGTGAACACATAATCGTAATGCCGGCAGATGACGGATGTGTCCTCGGTGAAATAAGGATCATCCACAAACCAGATCGCCGCCGGGATACCCAGCTGTCTTATTGCCATAATTTGTTCCAGATGATTCTCCGGAAATACATGCAGCCCGTTCATCACCAGCACCGCCTCAGGCAATTCGCGCGATGCCACCTCCAGCATAGTTTCCGGAGGACAGATGATCAGCTCGCTTACCAGCAGCCGCAGCGCTTCTGCGACTCCCGCATCGATGGCCTGAAACCCCTGGGGAACATACATCAGTTTTAACGGCTGACATTCCCCCACTTCAAGGGTATTCAGGCGCTTCACGGCTTCGCACAGGCCGAGATGGTACCCTTGCAGATAGCCATCCCGGTAATCCTGTGGAAGCCCGCCTCTCTTTTTTGTTTTCACGGCCTTCACCCTGCCCCGTTATATTCTCAAGACAGTAGTACTATATGCGGAGTCAGCATCCGCCTCATGGACATCTGTCTGTATCACACCGAAATTGGCATATGCCCCCGGTCTTTCGCCCGCTTGGCCCGAACCTCTACAGAATTCATCCACTCTTGTCCATGAGTGCATGCTCTGTACTCCGATGCTTGTTCAAGTACTTTGCGGGGACAACGGGAATCATCTACAATTAGGGAAACACCTACTGAGGAGGCACTAAGATATGAGTTCAATCTATGACCCTATGCTGTATCTGCGCCATGTCGAGCTGCTGCGCGATGCGGTCCCTTCCTTCGGAAGCTATCCGTTTAATCTGCCGGTGGTAAGAACCTTGGAACGGCTTGCTTTTCAGAAACAGGTCACTTTTCTTGTAGGGGAGAACGGTAGCGGGAAGTCTACCTTGCTGGAGGGCGTTGCTGCTGCCTGGGGGTTCAATCCGGAAGGGGGGACGCTGAATTTCTCGTTTAATACCCGCGCCTCGCATTCCAGTCTCTACGAATATTTGCGGATTGCCAAAGGGGTGCGGCGGCCGAAGGACGGCTTTTTCCTGCGTGCGGAGAGCTACTACAATGTGGCTACTTACATCGATGAGCTGGATGAGGACCCCGAGGCGGGAAGACCCATTAAATCCTCCTATGGAGGGAGCTCGCTGCATGAGCAGTCGCATGGAGAATCCTTCTTCTCCACATTCGTTCACCGCTTTGGCGGACAGGGCATCTATATTCTGGACGAGCCCGAAGCCGCTTTGTCTCCCCTGCGGCAGATGTCACTGCTGGCGCGGATGCATGAGCTGGCTGCGCAGAATTCCCAGTTCATCATCGCCACCCACTCCCCGATTCTGATGTCCTATCCGGGTGCAGAGATTCTTCTGCTGAAGGGAGAGAGTATCACGCCTGTTGCGCTGGAAGACACGGATCATTATACGGTCACCCGCGCCTTCATGACGAACCGGGAGAAGATGCTCCGCGAGCTGCTGGGCGACCACTAAAATAACCACAAACATATAAATTTTAAAAAAGACACCTCCAGGCGTTGAACGCCCGAGATGTCTCTTGAATTTGCATAGCTGCTCTGCATTTCTCTAATAAAGCTGATCATCCTTCTCCGTATTACAATCACTGTATTCATTCAGGAGCGCATCCAGCTTCACCGATTGGCGGAGTACCCGGACATCCTGCATCCCGTACTCCAAGGCCAGTTTGTTCAGTTCCTGTCTTGCCTGTTCAATCTTGTCCTTGTATTCGTCATTCCCCATAGCGGCCCCCTTGTAGGATGAGGCTGTATCAAGCCATTTCCACTCTTTTACTAAAGTTCCAAACACATTGTATTCTATAATCCGCTAGGGGTCAATTAAGGGTTTGACATGACAGGTTATTTCAGCAGCCTCGTCAGCTTATGCAGCGTCCAGCCCAGCATCGCTACCGCCATCATATCGAAGCAGACATTGAACAGGAACAGATGCTTGCCGATATCCGCGCGGCCGTCACCGAGGATCGGAACCAGGAACGAGAACAGCCCGATCAGTCCCAGCAGCATCATCAGTTCTCCGGCAATCCGCCCTGCCGCCTCCCGCGTACGGAAGTATTGATAGAACACTCCGGCGTAATACACTAGATAGAAAATAACCAGGAATCCGAGGGAATGGGGCAGATGCTTGTTCTTGAGCTCGCTCCACCCGCTGTACATTCCTGCTACCGCACCCGCAGGCTTGCCCTCGCTTTTCTCATAGCTTCCGAGATAGTAGGGACGGATGGACATGCTGTTAGCAGCCGCATACTTCATATTCTCTATTAACCGGCCAGGATGCTTCATATAAAAGAAAAGCACATCCTTATGCGATACACGGTCATAGAAATCCGGACCCAGCGATGGATCATCCTGCTTGATTGCCGTATCCCCCTGGAAATAATTCGTACCCGCCAGGACTTCTAGGTGCTCCGGCAGACCCAGGTCGCGAAGATCCCCGCGCACATCCGGCGATTCATTCAGAATGCCGAAGAACACCGTCTGATACAGGTTGATATGCTTAAGCTCCTTCGGCGCTGTCACGTACATAATCACTGATACCAGCGCTGTAGCCACCCCAAGCCCAAGTGCCAGCTTGCGCCAGCTGCCTGTTCCATGCAGCGTCCGCAGGCGCAGGAAGATCAGCGCGAAGGCGAGGCCGACGGGGGCATTCTGGATTTTGGAGCAGATCAGGAACAGCACGGCCACGAAGAACAGCGTAATTCCTTTGGAGGACGGCTGCTCCTGCCCGATAAGCCTCAGACCCAGCGCGAACGTAAGCAGCATGAAGACCATCGACACGGGTTCGCCGAACAGAGAGTTGAAATACGCCAGATAGCCGATATCGTAGAACACAAACAGCATTCCCGCACCCAGCAGCAGGCCCGTGGCATAGGAGCTCTTCGCACCCAGCTTGACGATCATCCACGTGGCAGCCAGCAGCAGCATTGCATATACCACTGCCAGAAGACGGATATCGAAGTAGCTGCCGTGAAATAAGCCCGCAAGCAGCCTTGGCACCAGCACCAGCAAAATTTGCGAGGACGGATAGAAGCCCTTGAACAGATCATCATAAGCAAACTTAGAATGACTGTAGCTAAAGAAGCGGTCGGCATAGTCCTCCCCGGCATCAAAATAATTCAGCCCGACCGTATTCATCATCCGCAAAAAATCGCCGTTATCGGCAACGCCTGTGAAGGGCCGCACGAACAACAGATAGAGGATCAGCACAGCGCCGGCCAGCGAGATGAGGTATTCGGGTTTCCATAGTCTTTTCATAACATTCTCCTAACGCTGCGGAAGCAGCTTCACATATTCGTCAGATAAGCCCATCAGCTTCAGGATATAGTCGTAATCGCTCTGATAGGCACTGAAATCCTTCACCGGCTCATGCGTATCCAGCGAGACCGCCTCACCGTCCGAGAAGCTCTTACCGGGCACAAACAACACTTCATCATTAAAAAACGAGCCTGTCGGCAAATAATAGCGCATGCCCACCACATTACGGTCCACATTCAGCAAATCATGCCCGAACGCCGTGAACCCTTCGTCCTTCAGCGATACCCCGAGCAGATTGGCTACCGTCGGCAGCACATCCAGCTGTCCGCCGGTCCGCTCCACAACCTGTCCCTGCTTCATACCGGGCACGTGGATCACGAGCGGAATGTTGAACCGGCTGATCCGGTCATCATACTTGATGCCCAGCGCGTCCTCCACCTGCTCCGCCGGGACGTCCTTCGGCTGCAGGCCGAAATGGTCACCGTACAGCACCAGCACGGTATCCTCCCACATCCCCTGCTGCTTCAATCCGTCAATCAGTGTGCCTATCGCATAATCCGTATAGTTCACCGCGCTCAGATAATCGCCCAGCATCGTGCCCTGAAGCTTGTCCGGTACCTGAATACGACGGAAGTTGTCCGGCACCTTGAACGGATGATGGCTGGAGGCTGTCACCAGTTGGGCGTAGAAAGGCGTGCCCTTCTGATGCAGCACCGCCAGCTTCTCCACGGCAGTAGCATAGAGCTGCTCATCGGAAGCCCCGAACGAATTGAAATGGTCATTCTTGAAGGAACCTTTGTCATAGTAGCCGTTGAAGCCAAGCGCCGGATACAGCTCATTCCGGTTCCAGAAGCCGACCTTATTCACATGGAACGTGTACGCCTCATACCCCTTATCCCGCAAAAGCCGCGGCAGTCCCGGCAGCTCCCGGTCCCCGAAGCCTGTGGACATGGCAAGCGAAGCGATCGGATAAATCGAGGTATTGCTCATAAATTCCGCATCCGAGGTATTGCCCGGACCTACCTGCTGATACACATGCGGGAAATAGAAGCCCTCTCCGGCCAGACCATTCAGCACCGGGGTCAGCTCCTGACCCTCCAGTGACTGATGCAGCGGGAAATTCTGGAACGCCTCCAGTTGGATGATGATGACGTTTTTCCCTTTTTGCGATCCGAAATGCTCTGGCAGTCCGCCTGTCACAGCCTTGTATGGGTAGGTAGCCTCCAGTGACTTCACCTTGGCTATCGTCTCCTGAATATCACCGGTCCCGATGAGGCCGTTATCCTCCCGGGCCTTGATCGCTGCCACCACCTCATAATTCAGGAATCCGGCCGTCTCCGCCTGGACCAGCTCATTGGTAATTCCCCGGGCCGAATGAATCGAATACGCCGATAGCGAGCCGCCCCCTATGATTGCCACCAGCAGCAGCACCAGATAGATGCTCCGGGTTCTGCTTGCAGGCTGGCTGCCCCGCTGCCAGCGCATAGGGCCTCTTTTCCATCTACGGAAGAGCGAATAAATTATCACTATCAGCAGATCGGCAAAAAACAGATAATCGACCCACTCAATCGTAGATTCCACACTCTCTTTGACCTGAAAGACCTGGTTCAGCTCATAGAGCGCCAGATAGGTAGGCACCGAGCCGAAGTGATTGAAATACACACTGGCCGCGAAGAGCAGCAGCGACAATAGGCCATTGAAGCTCCAGAAGACCCCTCTTCTCATCCGCCGAGGCGTAATTATAGCCAGCACACCGAGCAGCAGGAGCACCGGCGCCAGATCCGCAGCGATCCACTCCCAGGCAATCCGGTCAAAGAACAGCCCTCTCAACAGCAGCAGCTTCAGCCACAGCAGTCCCGCCACGATATAGAAATGCGCCTGCGCAGACGCAGGTTTGCCCTCTCTCATTGCCATCCCCTCTTACTCTCTTCATTAATAGTGGTGTAAAATTAATTCCTTATTTCTGTAAAAAGCTCACGTTGCTCTAGTATAGCAATACTTGTAAAGGGAATCAAAAGAGGGCCACCCTATTAAACAACTGAGCGGGAGAAAAGGTTCATTAAGGTCATTATCATTATCCGGACAAAAAAAGCAGAGGCGCAAAGTCCCCTGCATGGCTACAGTTTGAATCTGAGATGCTTCTGGTCCAGGCTGCAATCATGCCTCCGGTCACTATAGTCAGTTTGTCTGGAACAACTGGCGTGGAGCCCCTACCGCTCAGGATAGCCGCGCGCTGCCCAGTAATCTTTTAATCGAAAGGTTCGCTTCATGGAGCACGACTTCCTTGTCGATGGTCTTCAGCAGCCCTGTGTGCATAAGAATCTCACCGTCAACCATCGTTGTCTCCACATCGGCACGGGTGGCCGAGTAGACAATCCGCGAGATCGGGTCCACATCATAGGAGGGGAAGGTATGGAAATTATAGAGGTTAAGGATAGCCAGATCTGCCTTCTTGCCGACCTCGATGCTGCCGATCTGATCCTCCATCCCGACCGCCTTCGCCCCCCCGATGGTCGCCATCCGAAAGACGCTCCGGGCATCCATAATAGTCGGGCCATGCGCGGGCTTCTGGATGACTGCCGCCAGACGCATCTCGTTGAACATATCCAGGTTATTGTTGCAGGGCGCGCCGTCTGCACCCAGGCTGAGGTGAATATGGTCATTTAACATACCAGGCGTATCAGCAATGCCGGAGGCCAGCTTGAGGTTCGAGCCCGGACAGTGGCTGACATGAACACCGCGGTCCCGCAGAATCCGCTTTTCCTGCTCATCCAGCCAGACACAGTGAGCCAGAATCAGACGTTCGTTAGCCAGCCCCAGGTGATCCAGATAGACGACATTGCGCATACCGGTCATCGCCTGCACAAGCTCGATCTCGCCCAGATTCTCGGAAGCATGGGTATGCACCTTCACCCCGTAACGGGCCGAAAGGCTCTGCACCTCCCGCAGCAGCGGCTCCGTACAAGATATGACAAACCTTGGGGAAAAAGCATACTGAATCCGGCCATTCGCATATCCGTTCCATTTCTCCAGCAGATCCACACTCTCCTGCAGCGAAGCCGCCGTCTCCTCCTGCAGAGCCGCCGGTGCATCGGGGTTCTTCCGGTCCATCATGACCTTCCCTGACAACGCGCGGATACCGCTCTTCGCAATCGCCTGGAAGGCATAATCCGTATGATGTACCGTCTCCATATCCACGATGGTCGTTGTGCCGCTGGTGATTAATTCCCCAATGCCGAGCATGGCAGAATAGTACAGGGACTCCTCGTCATGCGCCGCCTCCAGCGGCCAGATCCGCTTGCGCAGCCAGTCCATCAGCTCCAGATCATCCCCTTTGCCGCGGAACAGCGTCTGGCACAGATGAATATGCGTCTGGATAAAGCCGGGGATAACCGTCCGCTTCTTAGCGTCTATGACAAGTTCATCCCCATTCCCTTCAAGGCCGGTGCCAATCTCCACAATCAGATCGCCCTTGATACGGATATCGCCATATATAATGTCCTCCTGCTTGTTCATCGTAACAATCTCCGCATGCTTGATCAGGATATTCGCCATTGTCTTCTCCCCCTAGTCTTGTTGATATCCGGCTGCCTGTAACACAAAAAGGCCACAAAAATATGCCTCAGCATATTTTCGTAGCCAGAAATTTACGGTTCCCGGTAGAGACCCTTAAACCAATTATTAAGGATATACGAAAAGGACTATTCAATTACTTATGAATAATCCCATCATAGTTCAAAGACAACTTTCATGTCAATAAGAGTTATTAAAGTTAACATTATTATTCGATAAAGTGAGTTTAGGGCATGAATCAACATTTTTAACAATAGAAAATCAGACTTCAATGTGATGTTAACTAACTTAAGCAGAAGTTATCTCTCCATGTTATCTGGCAGCACCTTCTCAAACACCGGAAAAGCAGCGGTACGGCCGGGAAAACAAATCTCGCCTCTCTGTGAATACCCGAGCGAAGGATACAGCTTAAGCACCCTGTCATTCTTCGCATATGTATCAAGCCGGATGCTTCTATACCCGCTGCTGCGGGCGAATTCCTCGGCAAAGGCGATCAGCCGCCGGGCAATCCCTCTGCCCTGAATCTCGGGATGTACCGCGAGCCGGTGCATGATCAGATGCGGCCCCTGCTGCTGTTCCCATTCAATGCCTGCATATTGCTCCGCCTGGTTCTCATCCAGCACAAGAATCCCGGCAATCGCCTCATGCTCCAGGCAGACAAATAAGGTGCCCTTACCGATATCTTCACTAATGACTTCCCGGTTAGGGTACCCTTCATCCCATTGATCGCTTCCGCCTGCCTGCATAACTTGTACACATTCGGCAATCAGATTCATGATCTCCTGGATTTCCTCACTCCGCGCTCTTCGTATCTCATTCCCCATCATGTGTGTTCCCCGCTTTCCTGCCTGAATAGTGACCCCGGTAAAGATTCTGTTAAGAAGTCTACCATATCCGGCCGGAAATTCCGAGAGCGCACCTTATCCCAAAGTTCCCCATGTGCTATAGGGGCGGCGCAATATGCGCCAGCCCCTATATAACCGCAGCCCTGGTCCGCTGCTGTTCCTGCGGCTCTGTCAGCCAAGCTCCAGCTTATGCCCGTCCTCGAAGCCCTTGGCGAAACCGGCGTCGAACCCCACGTTGTATGCTTCGGTGTAGCCCTGCTGATAGGCGTCTCCCGGCGGCAGTTCCGGCGGGACGCCCAGCTCCGGGGGGAGCGGAATCACCTGCGGCACCAATGGTGTTTCGATTGCCGGTATGACCTGCACAGCGCGCACCCTGCGTAACCGGCGGCGTAGCCTTCTTTTTTTGCGCAGCTGCAGGGATTTCTTCCCCGGCTTACCGGGCAGACCCTTGCGCGATTTGCGTCCGGGACCTTTGCGTATCCGTGTCTTCCGTGACAGCAGCGGTCTGCGTCTCTTGCCCTTGCCCGTGGAACCAAGCTTGCCCAGTCTCTTTCTCTTCATCATCTACGCCTCCTGTACTTCATCTACTTCTGGCGGTCCCCTCTGAGCAGACCTTGCTCAGCCAGGGGGCTGCAGGCACTCCTTCTTTGGGCTCATGCAGCGAAATACCGGATATCATCCGGCACATCGAACTCTGGTACCCGCTAAGAATCCTGATATTGTCGCTCAGCTTGCGGGCTGTCAGCTCCGATTGCCCCGTCACTTCAGCAATACTCTCGAGGATGGCTGCAAGCGCTGCCTGGCTGCGGGCGATCGAGCGGATCATCTCCAGCTTGACGGCGTGTTCGGAGAGCAGCCCGCCGCTCATTTGCTGTCGTCCCCGAAGCTGAAGCCCTCGCCATCCCCGCCGAAATCGCCGCCCTCGTCTTCCCCGCTGCCCAGCACCGCCTTCAGATTGCTGTACAGCCCGTTCTCCAGCTTCGTCAGCCCCTCTACCATTTCCACGATTACCTCGTGAATAGAGATGGATTCCTTCAACTGGTCTTCGTGGGAGTCGAACGCTCTAGCGTGGATATGATGATGGGTCCACTGCTTCACTTTTTCCGCTTCCACCGCTTTGGCCTCGAGAATCATCGCGATGTTCCACTGGATGGCAGCGGTCGACTCCAGCATTTGCAGATATGCCTTTTCTCTGCTCATCCTCCGCCTCCTTGCTCAGGTTACACGTTACCCTTACTCTTCTTCCTGACCGTTTAATTCCTTGATGACCCTGCCTACTCCCTCAGCCATCGCCTCTTCAAGATCAGCAAGTGCATTGAGATAAGCAATGATATTTTTGTTGACTTGGCCTGAGCTTTCCACCAGCCCACTGAATCCGCCGAAATCAGGGTCCGCATCCGGCAGATCGTGAACTATTTGCGACATACGGACGGCTACGTGGCGTTCGGCGTCGAGAATCCGTGCCATTTGTTCGTGCGTATGGGCCATGTGCTGCAGGACTTTTGTAATTTTACTCTGCACCTTCATGTCTCCTTTGCTCAAACGCCCTGCTACAGCATATGCGGCATCCGCCTTGACGGTGCCGGAGAAGCGCCGCAAGTTGGGCTGGGACATGTCGCAAGATGACCATTAATTTCAATGTTCGAATCCCCGTGTCCGCTTCCGCTTCAAGGTACGGAGAAGGCTGCAAACTGGAGCATATTATTGACAAGGAACAGGACGGCAGACTATGCTTGGCTGAAAATACTTCCTAATGGTGTATGTCCGCATCTATGTACCCACATTAGAACTGGAGGCAATCTATGAAACTTACAGGTGAACACCTGGACCTATCTCCTCTAAGCGCATCCGAGCTGGCGTTAGCCTTAGAGAATTACGCCGGGCTGGAGCAGGCGCTGGGCCTGAACGTGACGGCAACCGCAACCCTGCTGGACGATGAAGAGATGCGCTATGCGCTGCGGGTCAGGCATGCGAAGGTACTACAGGATGAAGAGAACTACTGCTGGCTGACCATGTGGGCCATCATCCACCAGGAGCAGCGGCAGCTCATTGGCTTCCTGATTCTCAAAAGCCGCCCGAACGAGCAAGGAGAGGTCATCGTTGGTTATGTCCTGGACGAGAGATACTGGGGCCAGGGCTATGCCACAGAAGCGCTGCGGCAGATCACCGCCTGGATCTTCGGCCATCCCGGCGCACGCTGGGTCATTGCAGATACCGAGAAGGACAACATCGCCTCCCAGCGTGTCCTGCAGCACCTGGGTGCGGAGCTGTACCGCGAGACCGAGGATTTATTCTGGTGGCGAATCGCCCGGCCAGCCAGTGACTGATGGTGATGAGCTGAAGACGTTTAGCTGAGGGCGTTGAGCTGAAGGTTGCTAGCTGGGGCGATATGCTGCGAACGATATGCTGGTGGCTGCATGCTTGGGCAATAAGTAGAGACGTTTAGCTGAGGCTGCTAGCTGGGGGCGATGAGTGAAGACGTTAAGCTGAGGCTGCATGCTGGCGGCGATGAGTTGAAGACGTTAAGCTGAGGCTGTAAGCTGGCGGCGATGAGCTGGCTGCTGCACTGCCCATCGGGGCAGCTCGAACGACTTTGGATCCCTGCGCCCGCTTGCGGCGGGTTTCAGGGGCATTTGTGCCTCATTTCCGCCCAACCCCGACTTTTGCCCGATTCAAGGGTATTAGTGCTCCTCATTTCCGGCCAGCGCCGACTTTCTCCGCATTCAGGGGCATTTGTGCTCTTCATTTCCGCCCAACCCCGACTTTTGCCGGATTCAGGGGCATTTGTGCTCTTCATTTCCGCCGAACGCCAACTTTCTCCGGATTCAAGTGTATTTGTGCTCTTCATTCCAGCTTCCAGCCCACTTCTAGCGAATTCAGAGGGATTTATCCCTTTCATTCCAGCCGCCAGCCCATTCCCGGCAAATTCAGAGGGATTTATCCCTTTTATTCCAGCCGCCAGCCCATTCCCGGCAAATTCAGAGGGATTTATCCCTTTAGTTACCTTTGACCATTCAAGTTTCCTACCATCCTCAATCTCTTCCTATGTAGACCAACTAATTACTATTCCCTTCCCCACCTCTCCGCCGCCCTACATTAATCGCCCCCACCAAGCGGAAACGGCTTTGCCGTCCTTTTAATGGACAGTACCGTTTCGGCGAGAAATAGAAGGATAAGTTATCGTGTGAAACATATAAATTCTATTTCCAAAAAAAAGCCGCCCCTCAGGGCAGCGTATCTCTCAGCTTATCTCCGGCTTCGCGCAGAGACTGGAAGGTTCCCGCGTCGCTCCACCAGCCTTGCAGCACATCATAGCTTAGCTTGCGCTCTACAGCATACAGGTTGTTCACATCGGTAATCTCCAGCTCGCCCCTTCGGGAAGGCGAAATCCGGCGGATGATATCGAATACAGCTTCATCGTACATATATATGCCTGTAACACAGAATTTCGTCTTCGGCTGCTCCGGCTTCTCTTCAATGTAAGCAATCAGGGAGGCATCGGCGCTGTCAAACACCGGAACCCCGTATCTGCGCGCATCCTCGACAGGCTTCAGGAGCACCTTCGCGGTCCCCGCCGGCTGCTGCAGATAACTCTTCACGTAAGGCTCCAGACTATCCTTGAACAGATTATCCCCCAGTAGTACGACAAACCGTTCCCCCGGCAGGATGAATCCTTCCGCCAGCTCCAGCGCTTCCGCGATGCCGCCTGCCGCCTCCTGGATTTTGTAAGTCAGGGATACGCCGAATTCCGCACCGCTGCCCAAAAAGTCAGTGTACTGTCCTGCGGACTGTTTGCTGATGACCAGGAGAATATCGGTGATCCCCCCCTGGCGCAGCCGCTCAATCCCGTAGCACACCATAGGGTATTTGCCGACCGGAAGCAAATGTTTGTTCATCAGCCGGGTGAGCGGGTATAGCCTTGTTCCTGTTCCGCCTGCCAGTATGACTCCTTTCACTTACGTTCCTCCTCTTTCTCTACGTCTTTTGCCTTCGGCCAGCGGCCTCAGATGAACTGCGCCGGGTCCACTTGCCACTTCTCTATAAAAAACCTGCGGTTGCGCTCCACCAGCTCCTGCAATGAGGCGGAATAGACCTCCTTGAAGCTGGCGCTGCCTTCATGATGAACCAGGCAATCTCCGGCAATCAGCAGCCGGTATCCCTGCAGCCGGGCACGGTAGCAGTAATCGTCATCCTCATAATGGCCCGGCGAGAATCGTTCATCGAGCAGGCCGATCGCGTCCATAAGCTGTCTTTTGAATAAAAAGCACAGACCTACAAGCCTTCGGGTCTCCACCCACTTCGCTGCATCAGGAATATTGGCCCGGAGCGCCTCGGCATGGAACCCTGCAATATCGGTATAGCCGGTCTGTACCTGCTGCCGTCCGCTGGCATAATTCGTCACCGGTCCGACAATTCCTATATCGGAGGCACTGTACAAGGCGCTCTTCAGATTATCCAGCCAACCTTGCGACACAATGACGTCATTGTTCAGCAGCAGCAGCTCCTCCCCCGCAGCCAGCTGCAGCCCAATATTGCAGGCCAGCGGAAAACCGCGGTTCTCCGGGAGGGAAATGAACGTCAGCTTGCTGGCGCGGCAGTAGGCTTCGGTACCATCATCCGAGGCATTGTCCACTACAATAATCTCATAGGCAGACCGGGTATGCGCTCTGATCGATTCGACGCAGGAACGCAGCAGCCCAAGCCTGTTATACGTAGGAATAATAATGCTCGTCATTGTCATAGCGCGTTCCTCCAGGCGGCAATCTGCCGGCGGTGCTCCAGCAAATTATCGGCCGACAGCTGCCCGCTGCTCTGCTGGTGGGCAATCACACAGACCAGGGCTTCCGCGTGATCACCGGCAATCAGCTGCTCCATGGCATTCCCGGCTCCCGTGTTCCCCTGTCGCAGCCGGTTTTGCTTGATCACATTCACCCCTCCGGCCTTCTCCACCCGCAGGCGGCCCAGAATGGAGAGCGCCAGCGCCCGAGGCGGCACCATCAGCTCACGGTAGCCGATTCTCTCCAGCGCCCGGCGGGATAAGGCATGCGGAACCGCCGTCATGGAGCTTGCTCCAAGATCAGGGCGGCCCAGAACCTGATTCAGGTAGAGCTTGCAGCGGGTAACCGCATCACTTAGCCCGAAGGGCGGCAGCAGCGGATCAAGGTCATTGAGCGCCACATCCACCCCCCGGTCCACCGCAGCCACAAAAGAGGACAGCTGCCCGGCGGAGATCACCATATCGCCGTCCAGAAACAACAGGATATCTCCCCGGCTAAGCTTGGCGCCAAGAGAACGTCCCACATCATGTCCGGCAGATTCCGGAATGTACACTATACTTGCCTGAGCACATAGCCGGGTCCGCTGAAAGCTGCGGTCATTACATCCATTGAGCACAACAATAATTTCTTGCGGCTTCAGGCGTTCCACCTGCTCCAACAGCTTCGGCAACGTCTGCTCTTCATTCCTGGCCGAGATAATGACCGACAGCGAACCCTGCGATGTCGGCAGGGCCAGGGTCCGCCGCCCGGAAGCGGGCTTCCGCTTGGACCGGGAGAGGCCAGGGCCCGCCGCCGCAGGCTTGTTGCGGCGCTTCGCGGACCGCCGCTTAGCCGCGCCTCCACGTACTACTGCGCTGCGTCTGGCGGCGCGGCCTGTAGAGCCACTGCCTCCAGGCGCAGTACGCCCCGCTGAAGACCGGCCGCTGACGGATACTTCCCGCGCTCCCATCATCTCACCATCTCCCTTCGCCGGATGCCGTCCCCGAAGCCTGCCCGGCCGCCCTTGCGTTCCAGCACCATTGCTACAGCATCCAGGTGGTCTCTGAGGATAGCCTCCTGCAGAAGATCACTGCCGCTGTGCTTCCGGCGGACCGCATTCATCCTGCCCACAGGCACGTTATGCACCGCCGTCACCACCAGGCCCTCCAGTACCGCCTGCGCATGTGCGAGCGGCGGCCTCGACAGCAGACCGCTGCCCAGAACATCCAGCGCCCTGCGGCTAATCGCATGAGGAACGGCGGTCAAGGAGCAGCCCTTCAGCTCAGACCTTCCGAGCAGAAGATTCAGCACATGCTTGGATAACACCACCGGATGCGGAAATCTGCTGCGGACCGGGCCGGAATAATCATTCAAGGCCAGATCCGCTCCGCCGCTTACCGCGTTCACGAAGGGACGCAGCTGCGAGGCGGGGATCACCAGATCCCCGTCTGTGAACAGCAGAACCGCTCCCTTTGCCGCCTCCGCGCCTACGCTTCGCCCGACATCGTGTCCGAGCGGCTGTTCATACACAATTACGTTAGCTCCGCAGGAGCGCGCAATATCTGCGGTCTGATCCGCAGAACCGTTAACAATCACAATAACCTCACAGCGGGGATGAACGCCTCTGGCTCCGGCAATCACTGCGGCAATCGTCGCCGCCTCATTCATGGCCGGAATAATAACCGACACCTCAGGCTGCGGATGATTCACCGCAGGCGGCAGTACAGCAGGCCGTACCGGCCTTGCCACCGGCCGCCTTGTTGTCCGGGTTGCCCGCCGCCCCGTGCGGCGGGCAGATGCTCCTTTTCTTTTCATGCTCATCCACCTTCCTTCACAGGGCTGCTCCCGGGCTGAGGGTTACACCATAGTCTATGTATCCCGCCACCCCCGGTAACGGCAAGTGTCTCCCTGAGCGCAGATAATTGGACAAATGCCGCTATGCGCCTCCACCCGGCAATAGGCCGCCACAGGAGAGCGCTTACAGGAGGAGGAACACTTCCGATCATCAGCAACAGGAGTATATTAAAGCAGCTACAACACTTCTCCCGGCCTCCCTGCTTGTACAATTAGCAGAAATGAATAGCGTGAAGCCTATAAATGCTGGCGTAATCATGCACAAAAGGCGCAACCCACGGCTGCGCCTCATGTACAATCTATTCTGCCCTCAATCAATCAAAAGCACGATGCTCCACAGCAGGTTTGACCAGCGGAGTACCGAGCGCAATCCACGACAGCACGCCATAGAAATGCTGGGTCTCGCGCAGCCGTACCACCTCAATCGTCGCTCCTCCGCCCGTTCTGTTCTTAAGCGAGGCATGGAAGTACGGCTGGTTAGCCATGGCAACCAGCACATAGCCGGTATGGCCGAAGCTCTCGTCAAAAGAAACCGTTACCTCCACACTCTCCGCCTCACCATTGAACATGAACGCCGTCATCCCGAACTGCTGCAAAACATCGCGGTTCCCGACACTCTGCACCGGATGGAAGGACAGATGCTCCGCATTGACTGATCCGGGCGCCAGATGATCCCCGTTCACTGCACCCTGAGCAATATGATGGCTCTGGATACTGTCTTCTTCCAGATGCCGGGACTGGACGGCAAAGGGAGCGATTTTGGCAGCCTTCACCGCCTCATCCTGCAGTTCAGTGCTGCCTACCGCACCTTCAGCCAGATGGCCGGTGCCGACGCTGTGAATCGCAAGCTTCGCTCCGTTCACACTATGGTCCGGGAGCAGCTCGGAGGTCAGCGCATCCCCGGCCAGATGCTCGAGGCCTATACTACCAGGACGGATATGGCGTCCGTCAACGATTTCGGGAGCCAGATGGCCTCCGTAAATGCTGCCCGGAGCCAGATGATTAGGCCCCACCGCTCCTGGCGCCAGCTTGCTGCTGTCTATGCTGCCCTCACCCAGCAACTCGGAGGTCAGTGTGCCCTCGGCCAGATGCTCACGCTGGATGCTGCCCGCGCGGAGATGGCTGCTATCCACTGAATCAGGCGCCAGATGATCTCCGTTCACTACACCCTGAGCAATATGATGACTCTGGATGCTGTCTTCTTCCAGATGCCGGGACTGGACGGCAAAGGAAGCGATTTTGGCAGCCTTCACCGCCTCGTCCTGCAGCTCAGTGCTGCCTACCGCACCTTCAGCCAGATGCCCGGTGCCGACGCTGTGAAGCGCAAGCTTCTCTCCGTTCACACTATGGTCCGGGAGCAGCTCTGAGGTCAGCGCATCCCCGGCCAGATGCTCGAGGCCTATACTACCAGGACGGATATGGCGTCCGTCAACGATTCCGGGAGCCAGATGGCCTCCGTAGATACTGCCCGGAGCCAGATGATTAGAGCCCACCGCTCCTGGCGCCAGCTTACTGCCGTCTATGCTGCCCTCACCCAGCAGCTCGGAGGTCAGCGTATTCTCGGCCAGATGCTCACGCTGGATGCTGCCCGCGCGGAGATGGCTGCTATCCACTGAATCAGGCGCCAGATGATCCCCGCTCACCGCATTCTGAACAATGTGGTAGCTCTGCACGCTGTCTTCTTCCAGATGCCGGGACTGAATGGCAAAGGAAGAGATTTTGGAACCATCCACCGCCTCATCCTGAAGCTCTGAGCTTCCCACTGCCCCTTCCGCCAGATGCCTGGTTCCAATGCTGTGAGGAGCAACCTTCCCCCCTGTAATACTGTCATCCTGCAAAAGCTCAGAGGTCCGGGCATCCTGGGCCAGATGCTCCAGGCCGATGCTGCCGGGACGGATATGACAGCTATCCACGGCTTCAGGCGCCAGGTGACCTCCGTAGATGCTGCCGGAAGCCAAATGGATAGAGCCCACAGAACCTGCGGCCAGCTTGCTTCCACTAATACTGCCATCCGGCAGCAGCTCCGCACTTCTGGTTTCCTCCGCGAGATGCGCCAGCCGGATAATTCCCGGCGCCAAATGGCGATCCCGGATTACTCCGCCTGCAAGATGTTCTGCGTTCACGCTCTGCGGCTGGAGATGCTGCGAACCCACTGCGCCTTCAACCAGCTTGCTTCCACCTATACTGCCATCCGGCAGCAGCTCTGCACTTCTGGTTTCCTCCGCGAGATGCGCCAGCCGGATAATTCCTGAGCCCAAGTGATGCTCCTGGATAGCTCTACCGGCAAGATGCTCTGCGTCCACGCTCTGCGGCTGAAGATGCTGCGAATCCACTGCGCCTTCGGCCAGCTTGCTTCCACCTATACTGCCATCCGGCAGCAGGTCCGCACTCTTCGTCTCCTCAGCCAGATGCGCCAGCCGGATAATCCCTGAGCCCAAATGACGCTCCTGAATTACTCTGTCTGCAAGATGCTCTGCGTCCACGCTCTGCGGCTGGAGATGCTGCGAATCCACTGCGCCTTCAGCCAGCTTGCTTCCACCTATACTGCCATCCGGCAGCAGCTCCGCACTCCTCGTTTCCTCAGCCAAATGCGTCAGCCGGATAATCCCCGCCCCGAGATGACGCTCCTGAATTACTCCGCCAGCAAGATGCTCTGCGTCCACACTCTGCGGCTGGAGATGCTGCGAATCCACTGCGCCTTCAGCCAGCTTGCTTCCGCCTATGCAGCCATCCGGCAGCAGGTCCGCGCCCCGCGTATCGGAAGCCAGATGACTGAGCTGAATGCTGCCGGCGCGGATATGCCGGCTGCTTACTGCATCCGCAGCCAGGTGGCCGCCATACACACTGCCTGCAGCCAAATGGAAGGCCCCTACCACTCCCGCTCCCAGCTTGCTGCCTGCGATGCTGCCATCCGGCAGAAGATCCGCGCTGCGTGTCTCTTTGGCCAGATGGGCCAGCGTAATCTCTCCGGCACCGATATGCCGGGCTTCCACCGCTGCCTGCGCCAAATGAACGGCCTGAACACTCGCTTCAGCCAAGTGAACCGACTCTACAGCACCCGCTGCCAGCTTCTCTGCGCCAATGCTTCCGTCGGGCAGTAGGTCTGCACTGCGGACCTCATCTGCCAGATGCGCCAGGCTAATGCCTCCATCCGCGAGATGCCGCCCTTCCACTGAGGCCTCAGCCAGCTCGCTTCCGCCTACACTGCCAGGAGTGAGATGACGGGAAGCTACCGCCCCCTCGGCCAGCTTGGTGCCGCTGATGCTGCCATCCTGAATCTGGATCGATGAGACAGAGCTTGGAATAAGATGTCCGTTGCCGATCGACATCGGCCGGATATGTGCTCCGCCCACGCTGCCAGCCGCCAAATGTCTGCCTTGCACAGACGTATCCTTAAGCGAATCCGGGCCGACCGCGCCTGCCGACAGATGCTCAGTCTGCACTGCTGAGGCTGCCAGCTTTTCCGCGCTTACACTGCCGTCCGCCAGCTTAATGGAAGTGACGGCCAGATCACCGAGTTTATCCGTTGAGACACTCTCCGGCGATAGCTTCAGCGAAGTGACGGCATAGTCAGCCAAATGATGCGGCTGTACAATCGCAGCAGTAAGATGAGCCTCCTTGACGGCACCGGAGGACAGCTTATCTGCCGTTACCGAACCGGATTGCAGCGCGGATGAAGTCACACTGCTGTCTCCCAAATGCCGGCGTTCGATGGCGCCGGATGCCAGATGACTGGCGTCTACAGCCTCCTCCTGCAGCACCCGCCCGCTGATGCTGCCATCCGCCAGGTGCTTCTCCTCCACGGCGCAGACCGCAATATGCTCACCGCTGACCGCTTCTTTTGCCAGAATCGTACTCCCGACCGCGCCCATGGCCAGCTTGGCGGTAATGATGCTGCCGTCCGCCAGCTTGGCTGCGGTAATACTCTGGGGGCTAATATGCTCTCCTGTAACGGATTCATACCCCAGTTGTTCTTCCGTAACTGCCCCTTTGGCTAGATGGCCGGTCAGGACGGATTGCTCCTGCAGCTGGGCAGAGCCTACAGATTCTGCAGCCAAATGAGAATTATCCACAGCTTCGCGCTGCAGATGAGCCGAAGTGACAGCCTGCGCGGCAATCTGCGCACTGCGCACGGCAGATTTCGCAATATGGCGCGTCATCACGGCTTCGTCAGCCAGCTTATGAGCGAGAATGCTCTGATCCGCAATTTTGGAAGAGGTGACCGCCTGCTCTATCAGCTGTGCAGTTCCTACCGCGCCGTCCGCCAGCTTCACAAAAGAAATACTGCGGTCTGCCAGATGACGGCTGCCAACTTCACCTTCGGCAATATGGTCGGCATGGATGCTCTCCGGGTTAATGTGCTGGCTGCGGATAGCTTTCGCCGCGATCTGCCGGGACCCGGTTGCCCCATCTGCGAGATGCCCGCTCTCAATAATACCGGGCTGAAGCTGCTCCTTGCCGATCAGGCGCGCCGCCAGCTGTTCCCGTCCAATGGCACCCGGGGCCAGATGCCTCGCGGTAATGACGCCTTCCCCCACATGACGGCTCTCGATCACTGCATCACCCAGCTTGACACCGCTGATCTCGCCATCGGCGATTTTGTCGGCGGACACCGCTTCGTCAGCCAGCTTAGAGCGGTCAATACTGCCGTTACTGAGATGACGGCTGTCAATACTGCTGCTGAGAATCTTCTCACCAGTCACTGCCCCATCATCCAACAGCTCCGCTGTGATAATGAACTCACTGAGATGCCGGCTGCTGATGGCACCATCGGCAATATGTCCTCCGCTGATCATCCGGTCTGCCAGCTTCTCCGGACCGACGCTGCCATCCTTCAGCTTCTCGCCGCCGATGGAGTGATCCAGCAGCTTGCCCCCGCTGACACTGCTCTCCGCCAGATGCTCACCGGTAACGGACTCCGGCGCTATCTTCGAGGAGGTAACCGCCCGGTCCGCAAGGTTGATGCTCTGCACTGCATAGTCCTGCAGCCAGGGTGTGCCGATGATGCCATGCTTTAGCCTGGACCCGTCAATGGTCCGTGGAGCAATCTTGGCACCGGTGACGGCGCCATCGGACAGATCATCGGTGTATACGGGCTGCAGGCGTTCTTTTTCCAGCGGAGCTGTTACCTCCGCTTCTAGCAGGGCAGCAGGGCCTTCCTGCTGGCGCCCCTCTTCCGTCACCGCTCCCTGATTCCCCTCCGGTGCAGGCACAGTCTGCTGGAGCGGCGCGGTCACTTCCAGCATCTCCACCCCGCTCACCTGCAGGGCAAGGTCTTCCCCCTCTGCCACTTCCACCCATTCCAATTCCTGGTTCTTTTGTGTTTTGGGACTGCTGTTCAACATGCTAAGTTCAGTCGTATCGGGATTATCCACGTAATAGAGCGGTCTTTTGGAACTGCGCTGCTGTTTTCGTTTGGGACTCTTCACAAGCAGTCTCCTCCTTCCATCTATTGTATCTTCTAGGCATCATATGCAGCAGCATGGGCGGATGACACCCTTCCCCTAGCCGGTAATCCAATCTTCTCCTTTCAAAAAAGGGCATCTGCCGCCGCGCATCCGTCCAACCCTTACGGGCACGTACATACATACAATGACAGGAGACATAAAAACAGCCGGGAAGTACTTCAAGATAACAGGAGGAACGAACATGGGGCAAAAGCTCGTTGGGATACTGCTAAATGCCGCTATGCACGGGGGCGTTCCCCGGTTAAAAACCGGACAGGAATCTCTGGCCAACTATGAAGAGGCCGCCGCTGCATACGGATTAACCCCTTGCTTTGTGAAGCTGTCCGACATCGACGTAGCGTCCGGCTTCAGCAGTGTCTATATGAAGAAAGGTCTGCAAGGCTACCGCAGACAAATCGTCCCTACGCCGGAGGTCATCCACAACCGGGCAATCTATGATCCCCGCAGCACTGGAGTCGAGCGCCTGCTCCGGCAGGGAATTCAGGTCTATAACAGCTGCAACCGCTACGGCAAGGATCAGATTCACGGCCTGCTGGAGCACAGCCGCGAACTGCAAGCTTATCTGCCGGTCACTGCAAGCGGACTCTCCGGCCTGAGGGAGATGATGAACCGCTACCCGGATCTGATCCTCAAGCCTTGCCGGGGCAGCGTGGGTAACGGCGTGATGCGGCTCACCCGCAGCGGCGAAGGGCGCTGGCTCTGGAGCTACTCTCTCTCTGGCTCAAGACGCAAGGTTAGCAGATCCGTTAACCCGGACGCCCTTCCCCGTGTCCTCCGCGCCCGGCTCTCTTCTGTGCCCTATCTGGTCCAGGAACGGATTCCGCTGGCAGAGATTAACGGACGCCCCTTTGACCTGCGTGTTACGGTACAGCGGGGCTGGGGCGGAGCGTGGCAGGTCACCGGCCTGTTCGCCAAGCTCGCCGCTCCAGGCGGCTTTGTATCGAACATTGCCAGAGGAGGAGAAGCCCTGAAGTCCTCTTTTGCCCTGGAGCAGGCATTCCCTGGAGAAGAGGCAGCCAGAATCCGTATGTCCGTCCTCTCACTCAGTCTCGCCCTCGCCCGTGAGCTGGAGAAGAGTCTGCCGGGGCTGGCCGATATCGGTCTGGACATCGGTGTCACGAAGCACGGACAGCTGTATTTCATTGAATGCAACGGGCGCGACCAGCGTTACGGCTTCCAGAAGGCCGGACTGCGCGGGGTATGGAAAGACAGCTACCGCCAGCCTATGGGCTATGCCAGATATCTGTACGAAGAAGCATTAAGAATGAACTCTTATTGATTTGTCTCCTATTCTATGTCAATATAATGCAGAGCGGGTGGAGTCCCTTGGCACAGGATAACACTGCTGCATGATGGAAGGGAGATGGGCATGGTTAAACAATTGCTGCGGCTGATGACCGAGCTATCCTCGCACAGATGGCTTTCCAGGTTGATGGGGGCTTTATCCCACAGCAGACTCAGCCGCCTTATGATTCCGGTATTTATTCGTTCCTATCAGATTCCTGCCGCCGAGGCGGAGAAGGCTGCCGGAGAATACCGTACACTGAATGAATTCTTCAGCCGCCGCCTGAAGCCGGGGATGCGCCCGGTGGCCAGCGGTGAGCATGCCGTAGCCAGTCCTGTAGACGCGATGATTACGGCAATGGGCGAAATCAACTGCGGCACGATAATGAATGTGAAGGGGCAGGATTATACGCTGGAGGATTTGCTTAATCACTCGCCACACCTCGAACTGTACAAGAAAGGCTATTATTTCGTCCTCTACTTAAGCCCTACCGATTATCACCGGATTCACTCCCCGTTAACCGGACAGCTGAGGGAGAGCGATTATATCCGCGGACGGGCTTACCCCGTGAATGATTTCGGCATGCGCCATATGAAGAGTGTCCTGAGCCGTAACGAACGGCTGATTACTTATATAGCCGGCAGCTATGGCGAGACCGCCGTGGTCAAGGTAGGCGCAATGAATGTGAGCAGTATCCGCTACACCGATGAGGCAGCCAGAGAATGGCAGCGCGGCGACGACCTGGCATATTTCGAATTCGGTTCCACGGTAGTCCTGCTGATGGAGAGCGGCACCTTCACCCCGCGCCCCGGGCTGGCCCCGGATACGAAGGTGAAGATGGGCGAGCTGCTGGGAGAGATGCGGCGGCCGGTCTAGTTCTGCCGGACCTGATCCTGCACGAACGTCACAACTGATAATAGGACAGGATTACACTTTCCGCACAGCACAAAACCCGCCTAAGGACACGAATTTGTGTACCTTGGACGGGTTTTTTTGAACTATAAATGAAGCTTCCGGGTTAGCGCATAGGTTGCGTTCGCCAGGCTTTTTTACCGGATAAAGGTGTATCTTACGCGCTCCGATTTCCGGAAGTAGGCTGTCCATATCACACAGGTGAATAACGCTCTAATCAGATCGCGCATACTGCTTCCATCCTCCAGCTCACTGGCAACGGGAATATTCATCACGAGCACATAATCAATAATCCCTATCAGCAGGTTGACGGAATAGAGGATAATCATCATACGCGGCAGAAGTGCCTTTTTTTGATAAAACAAAATCAAAGTAAAAACAGTAAGCAACAGCAGCACTCCGTTCGCAGCCGCTTCAAATATAATCACCGGCGCCCAGAGCGGATGGTACATTTCCCCTTGCGGGGAAGCCAGAATCCCCCAATACTCCTGGCTGAAGCTGGGAATATTGTAGTTAATCAGCTGATACGATACTTGAATTAACGTTGCGATTAATCCGATCTGCACCAGCACCAGCCAGCCTCCGAGACCTGACGGGCGTAGCGGTGGATAGTTTGGGGGTGAAGACGGTTGTACATTGATTTCCACAATTTGTTCCTCCTCATATAGTATAACCTTAACAAGAATATACATAATCCCCCTTATACTCAACTACAAATTATGTTTCATAAAAAAGGAGTATCCCAACCCCCTATGACGGCTGGAATACTCCCTTTATTATCATATACGCTAAGCTATGCTGGGCACAGCGCCGCTCCGGTTACTCCGTAACCTTACTCTGATTCGCCACCTCGCGGGCTTTCTGCTGCACCTCTTCCGGTTCGCCGAGGTAGAAGCGGCTGATCGGCTTCACATCGTCATCGAGCTTGTAGACCAGCGGAACGCCGGTCGGGATATTGAGATCCAGCAGCGCGGTCTCGTCGATATCCTCCATATACTTGATCAGGGCCCGCAGCGTGTTGCCGTGCGCCGAGATCAGAACCCGCTCCTTCTTGCGGATGAGCGGCACAATCCGGTTGGTCCAGAAATCCCCGACCCGGTGGACGGTATCCTCCAGGCTCTCGCCGCGCGGGATGTCACCCGGACGCACTTCCTTGTAACGGATATCATGTCTGGCATAACGCGGATCATCCGGCTCCAGCATCGGAGGGCGGACCGAGAGGCTGCGCCGCCAGATATGGAGCTGCTCCTCACCGTATTGAAGTGCGGTTTCACTTTTGCTGAGGCCCTGCAATGCACCGTAATGGCGCTCATTGAGCTTCCAGGATTTCTGCACCGGAATCCACAGCAGATCCATCTCATCCAGGATATAGTTCAGCGTCTTGATCGAACGCTTCAGCACCGAGGCGAATGCCAGATCGAAGGTATATCCGGCATCCTTCAGCAGCTTGCCCGCCTTCTTCGCCTCTTCAACACCCTTCTCCGTCAGATCAGGATCACTCCAGCCCGTAAACAGATTCTGCCGGTTGTATTCACTCTCTCCATGCCGTATCAGGACTATTTCGTACATAAGTATTCTCCTTCTCCCGTGTATATTTTGTTGCGCTTTCCTTTATTTTGTCACAGCGCAGTGTCCGCTTCAACTTCATGCCTGCCTTGCGGACTGGAGAGCCGCTATTTCAGTGATTCTGCCAGATCACGCAGGGCAAGCGGACTCAGATGCTCTTAAGTTAGCCCATACGCCTCCATTTCGGCCCAATCAGCCTGATAACGGCTCCTGAGTCCGCAGCAGGGGGAATAAGTGACTTTTTCACAAAATAAGGCCCTCACGGTCCGCATAGCACGGATGGCACACATGGCACGCATAGCACATACGGCACATCTAGCACCCGTAGCATACACAGCACACATAGCACGGATGGCGCACATAGCACATATAGCACATCTAGCACCCGAAGCACCTATACCACACTCAGCACAATACTCCCCCGCCGCTTCAGCGAATCTCCGATGGGCTCTTCCCGGTATGCTGCTTGAACTGGCGGCTGAAAAAGAAGATGTCCCTGTAGCCGAGCGCATCCGCCACCTCTGTGACGTTCATGCCCGCATACAGCAGCAGATGCTGAGCCCGTTCGATCCGTGCGCGAATCACATAGGACTGGACCGAGGAGCCTGTTATCTCCTTGAACTTGATCGAGAAATAGCGAGGGGACAGCCCTGCACGGGCGGCCAGATCCTCTACCCGGTGCGCCGCCCCGGGATGCTGGCTGACATAGTTGGCGACCTCGTGGATCACCTCCGCCAGCTGGTTGCTGACATGGCGCTCGACCGGCCTTGCCTGATCCTGCCGCAGCAGATGAATCATGAGCTGCTTCAGAATCAGACGGCCCTCCTCCTCCGCAGCGTAGGTCTGCACCAGGAACAGCCGGACATAACGGGCCAGCAGATGCTCGAATTCCACCGTCTCACTTAGCTCGTGGTAGAACGCCGGCACCTCGGTCACCTCTTCGGCAACATCGAAATGAATATATGTAAGCACAAGCGGCTTTTGCGGATTATGTGTGGCGCTGGTATAATCCCCCGGGCGGAACAGGAAGCAGCTTCCCTTCCCTACCTGATAGGGCACTCCTCCGCGCACAACAGTCCCCTCCCCGCTCCAGACGTAGAATAAATCGTAATTTTGCAGCGGCTTCTCTCTTTTTTGCCACTTCCAGCCCGGTTCACAGACAATCTTCGCCAGAGCCGGGAGGATTACAAAAGAGGATGGCGATGCATGCAGCATATGATTCCCTCCTATAGATATAGCTTAAGCTTACTTTTCATAATACCTTGTCCGGTTCCCATTTGTACATCTTCTGGGCTGCGCATGGGGACGGGACGCCGCTTCGTTTCCAAAACTATTTATGAAAACGCAGCATTCCTAAGTGACGGGGGCAATCCACGGTGTTATAATGTTAGGCAATGTTAGCGTATATATCCCAGAAGAATACCGGAAGGATGAAACTGATGAATCCACTGGCTGGACAATTGAATGACAGCATCAAGGCAGGCAATGAACATGTATACGATATGCTCTCGAGTCTCGGTAAAGCGATCTATTTTCCCAAAGAGGGGATTCTGAGCCAATCCGCAGAGGCAACGGCTCATGCTAAAAAGTATAACGCCACCATCGGAATCGCTACGGAGAACGGGTTGCCGATGCACCTTGGTGTGATCCAGGATAAACTCTCCGCCTACAGTCCCAAAGACCTCTATGGCTACGCGCCTCCAGCAGGCAAGCCGGAGCTGCGCTCCGTATGGCGGGAGAAGATGCTGCGTGAGAATCCGTCGCTTGAAGGCAAGTCCTTCAGCAATCCTGTCGTAACGAATGCGCTGACCCACGGGCTTAGCATCGTTGCCGATCTGTTCGCAGAGCCAGGGGATGCCGTTATTTATCCGGACAAAAACTGGGAGAACTACGAGCTGACCTTCGGCATCCGCCGCCAGACCGAAACCGTGAATTACCCGCTCTTCACGGAGGACATGAGCTTCAACAGCGAAGGGCTGCTGGATGCCCTGCTGGCCCAGAAGGACCGCGGCAAAGCCATCGTCCTCCTTAACTTCCCGAATAATCCAACCGGATATACGCCAGGCCTTGCAGAAGGCGAAGCCATTGTTGCCGCTATCCTGCGTGCTGCCGAAGAAGGCGTTAATGTGGTAGTGGTCAGCGATGACGCTTATTTCGGACTTTTTTTCGAGGATTCACTCAAGGAATCCCTGTTCGGCAAGCTGGCGAATCTGCATCCGCGCGTGCTGGCGGTCAAGATTGACGGAGCCACCAAAGAAGAATTCGTCTGGGGCTTCCGCGTCGGCTTCATCACCTACGCTTCGGAGAACAAGGAGCTGCTGGCTGCGCTGGAACAAAAAACCCTGGGCATTATCCGTGCCACCATCTCCAGCGGCGCGCATCCGTCGCAGACCTTCGTACTGGACGCGCTGAAGGCGCCGGAATTCTCAGCCCAGAAGGAAGAGAAATTCCTCATCATGAAAGGCCGGGCCAACAAAGTGAAGGCGCTGCTGGACAGCGGAAAATACGGCGATGATGTATGGACGTATTATCCGTTCAACTCCGGGTACTTCATGTGCCTGAAGCTCTTTACCGTCTCTGCGGAGGATCTGCGGCTTCATCTGATTCACACCTACGGCCTGGGCACCATCGCCCTTGGCGAGAGCGACCTGCGCATTGCCTTTTCCTGTATCGAGGAGGATCAGCTGGAAGATCTGTTCGATCTGGTCTATGCGGGCATCCGTGATTTGGAGAAGGCCTGATCATCCGCCTTTGCATACCTGCGTCAGCCCCGGAAGGCCGGGGCTGATTTTTTTTGCCCGGTGCTACGGCATTGGCCTATACACGTTCTGCCCTCCGCACATACAATACGATGTACTCAAGTACAACAACTCACACGCGAAAGGGGAATGAACATGAGCGAAGAAGTTAGAGGCGGATACGGATACGGCGGCGGGTTCACAAGCACTGGAGCGATTCTGGTTCTCTTTATCCTGCTTGTCATCATCAGCCGTTCACTCTTTGTCTAACAGGGAGTGAGTCCCCTGGAGGGAGCTGCGTGCTCTCTCCGATCCACGTGTTATAGCATTCCCTGCTCCACCTGATATGAAGAGGGGATTCCCTTTTATACATTCTTTCCTTCTGAAAATGGCCTCAGACTCCGCATCTGCGAGAGTCTGAGGCCATTTGTGTTAAGCACACCCGCTTGCGGGTACGCCTTGTCGGCTGCTGCAATCTGTTCTACAGGTCGTCTTCATCCATACGCGCTTCCTTGCGAGTGGAGTACGCCTTGAACAGATACGCCAGCAGGAATCCGCAGGCGAAGGTCGCCAGCACTTCCAGCGGGCGCTGCCCTGCCTGAAGCAGGAGCGGCAATCCGGTCAGCAGCGCCAGGACCAGATGGGCCCGGAATACAAACTGGATCGTTCCCTTGCCCTTGCTGCCCTCCGGCAGCGGGTAGACGGTCAGCCAGAACGATTCGCTGTGCAGCTTGCGCAGCGCCGTCAGCTGAATGCCCATCAGGAAGAGGAAGAATACATAGATGCCAATGCCGAGATAGCCGTCCTTCATCATCCACACCAGGAACAGATCCAGCACAGCCATCCGCAGGACGATGCCGAAGACGTCACCCCGGGCGAAGCTTTTGGTCAAGAGGAACCGGTAGGCTGAATCCCGCTGCCAACTCAGCCCGCTGCCCCAACGCGACAGATAACGGCGGGCATAGACCCGCTGCTCGCGTCCCGGAACATCGACGAACCAGCCGAGGACCATCAGCGCCCGGGTCCCCTGGTTCTTCTCCATGGTGATCAGGCGTTCCCACGGAACAGCATGCCGTCCGGGAACGGCCAGCGCGGCCGCATAGGCTGCGGCCAGAATCAGGATGAAGATCAGGGCGCGCATGGACGGCTGCCATAGCCATGCCCCGACCATTAGACCGCCGACCGCCCAGCGCAGCAGGTTATAGCCTGCCGCAGCGGGGCGGGAGAGCATCGCCGTCTCCCGCCATAACCCGTAGCTGGATAACAGCTTGACCAGAATCAGCACCAGCAGGGTACCCAGTAGCCCCCGGGGAGACTCCTCGGTGCGTATGTACAGCGGCCATAATGTAATGAGGATAAAGGCCAGTCGCAGAATCTTCCACACATTGCCGCTGACCCAGGACGGGGCGAAATACTCTCTCATCCGGTGGCCCTGCGGCAGCAGGAAGATCGTATCCGGGGTCTGCAGATATGTCCGGAAGCTGCTGTGTACCGCCGCGGGCACCAGCAGGACGAACATAATCCAGCGGATCGGTATGCCAGGCGGAATATCGCGCAACAGCGCTGTGTACCAGGCGGAGAAAATAATCAGCACCAGCAGGAACACCATGGCGACACCGCTCTGTATGATATATCCCATATAAGGGACAAGGCTTCCTGTGAACCGGCTGCGCCGCTGCCGGCGCAGCTCCTTCAAATCCATATCATTTCCCTCCCTGAACCAGCTCGTAGAACAGCTGCTCCAAATTCAAGCCCTGCCGCCCGGCCTTCGCGGTCATCTCGGCGAGGGTTCCCTCCGCTATCACCTTACCGCCGTGCAGCACAATGAACCGGTCACAATAGTTCTCAATCGTAGAGAGAATATGCGAGCTGAGCAGAATTGAAGCTCCGGACTTCTTCAGGTCCAGCATGAAATCCAGCAGGGAGCGGATACCCAGCGGGTCGAGGCCGAGGAACGGCTCGTCGATGACATACAGGGCCGGGCGCGCTACGAACGCGCACATAATCATCACCTTCTGCTTCATGCCTTTGGACAGATGGGAGGACAAGGTATCCATCTTGTCCTCCATATTGAAGAGTGCAGCCAGCTGGCTGGTGCGTGATTCATAATCACTGCGCTCCACGCCATACGCTCTGGCAGTGAATTCTACATGCTCACGAACCGTCATTTCCTCATAGAGCAGAGGGGACTCCGGCACGAAGGACAGCGCACTGTGGTAGCTCTCAGGATCGCTGCTGCGCGTCTTCCCTTGTACCGTAATCTCACCCTTATGCGGGGACATCAGCCCCAGGATATGCTTCATCGTAGTGCTCTTGCCTGCACCGTTCAGTCCGATTAACCCAACCATCTCACCGGGCTGCACCTGCAGGCCGATGTCATGCAGCACCGGCTTGTTCAGGCTGTAGCCTCCGCTGAGGCCCGTAATTTCCAATACGGGAGCTGTATTCATTGACCGTCACCTCTCGGGGTTTTGTTCTTGAGCCATTTCGGGGCTCCCTTATTCTTGCGGTTCTGCTCCCGCTCCGCATTGCTGCGGGCCTTGCCGCCGGGCCCCGCCGCGCTGCGCGTGCCGGCGCTCACTCCCGGCCGGTGCTGCTCGTGCCGCGCCGTAACGCCACTGCCGCCAGCCGCTGCGCCCGGCTGGCCTGCCGGCGCATCGCCGCCCGTCCCTCCGGCTGCTGTTCCAGCCGCCGAGGTCCGCACCTGCGGCTTGCCGGTGCGCGGCGCAATGCCGCCGCGCGGTTCAGGCCCTTCGCGGCGCTCCTTCCCGCCCCCGCCGCCTAAATCACTGCGCTCGCCTTCCGCCAGCGCCTTGCCGAAGGCCATGGCCCGCTCGTCCAGCTGGATATCCAGCTCGCGGGCGAATTTGCGCATGATGAACGTCTGCTGCTCCGTAACGATCGTTACGGATAAGCCGCGTTTGCCCATGCGCCCGGTCCGTCCGGCACGGTGGACATAGTGCTCGGAGTCAAAGGCCGGATCGAAGCTGACGACAAGCGTCAGATTCTCAATATCCAGGCCCCGCGCCGCTACGTCACTGGCGACCAGCACCTTGAGCTTGCCGTCCCGGAAGCGGGTCAGCACGTTTGCGCGCGTCACCTTGTCCGCATCTCCATAGAGCGCAGCAGCCGGAAGCCCCAGATGGTTCAGCTTCGCGGTCACTTCAGCGATGTCTTCCGTAGCGTTCACGAACACAATAGCCCGGTCCGGCTTGTAGTGGCGGATGACCCGGCGCAGCATATCGATCTTGTTCCGCTCCTCGCACACCACATAGTGATGCTCCAGGCTCGCTGCGGTCATCATCTCCGGATCAATGCCCACCTCCGCCGGATTCTTCATTTCCCGGTTTGCCAGCAGACGGGTCTCCGGTCCAATGGTGGCTGACAGCATGACCAGCTGCCGCGTACGCAGCGCACTGCTGACGATCTTCGTCACTTCGCCTGCACCGCTAAGCTGGAACATCTGATCTGCCTCATCGAGAATAATCGTGCTCACCTCGTGCATCTTGAGCTTGCGCAGCCCGATCAGCTCACGTATGCGTCCCGGGGTGCCTACCACCAGATGCGGATGCTCCCGCAGCTTGTCAATCTGGCGCTTGATCGCCGCCCCGCCGATCAGTCCCATGGCCCGGATGCCCCGGTGTGCCCCGTAGCGCTCCGCTTCACGGAGAATTTGCATGGCCAGCTCCTGGGTTGGGGCCAGCACCAGCTTTTGCACCGATTTCGAGTCCGGGTTAATCCCTTGCAGCAGCGGCAGCAGATAAGCCAGTGTCTTGCCTGTTCCTGTCTGGGATGCGGCCAGAACATCTCTTCCTTCCAGCAGAAGCGGAATCGTCTGCTCCTGTACAGGGGATGGTTCAGTGATGCCGAATTCAGACAATCGGGCAGCAAGGTCTTCCTGGATGCCGATAGCCGCAAAAGAAGCTTTATTCATAATAGGGTTTCATCCTTTTCACTTAAGATAATATGTTCATTATATGCCAAAAAGGCCTCTCCACCAAATGGAAGGCCATAAAATCTAAGTTGGGGCCGTATTTAACACGGTCATACCATCCTGTATACCAAAGGGGGACAAGCCGTTCACGCCACAGACGGTAACTATGATCTATACTTCTCTGGTCATTTTCTGTTCATCAGGTTATAGGTCAGCTTGTCTGCCAGCCGCGGAAACAGGCCATAGAGCCGGATGCCGAAGCCTGCCAGACCGGGCAGATCCACTTCCTCTTTGCCCTTGTCCATCAGCTTGACGATCTTCGCGGACACATGCTGCGGCGTCATCATGATCCGGCTTACGCTTCGTTCATAATTGCCTGAAGGGTCGGCGGTCTTGAAGAATTCGGTGGCGATAGGTCCGGGGTTCACAGCCGAGACAATAATACCGCTCTTACGAAGCTCCTGGCGGAGCGCATTGGTGAAGCCGAGAACAGCATGCTTGGTGGCCGTGTAGGACACTGAGCGTGCTGTTCCGATTTTGCCGGCCATGGAAGCCACATTCACGATCTGACCGCTGCCGCGTGTAAGCATATGAGGAACGACAGCCTTGGTGCAGCGCACAATTCCCATATAGTTAACATCCATCATGTCGGCGAACTCTTCAGACTCCATCTCTGTAAAAGCCGCAAACTTGCCGTAACCGGCATTATTGAGCAGAATGTCAATTCTGCCGTATTGCTTCAGGATCTCCGCAAAGGTATGCTTAACTGCTGTTTCATCGGTCACATCACAGACGAACAGCCCATGCTCCCCCTGAATGCCCGCCGCAACAGCCTGCAGCTTGTCCCTGGACCGGGCCAGCAGAACGGGAACTGCCCCACGCTCGCTGAGCATCTGTGCCGTTAGCGCTCCAATCCCGCTGGAAGCTCCTGTAATCACCACAATCTTGCCTTGTACTGCCATGGAATAGGTTCAACTCCCGATTATTTGCCTAAGAGATCATAACCTGAATATCAAGCTCCCCGATGCCTTCCATCAAAAGAGGAATACTCAATGCTTTGCGCGGCAGGATGGACATACCCTCGGACTTCATCAGCTTCGGCGGGGTAA
The DNA here is from genome assembly GCF_000517965.1 of Paenibacillus sp. FSL R7-277. Lineage (NCBI taxonomy): Bacteria > Bacillati > Bacillota > Bacilli > Caryophanales > Paenibacillaceae > Paenibacillus > Paenibacillus sp. FSL R7-277. The sequence continues at coordinate 16,700 of NZ_ASPX01000059.1, read as the reverse complement.
TGTCTACCGACACCCCTTGATTGGAAAGAATAGTACTGGCATTGCCGCTGATCATATTGCCCAGCTCGGAAATGGCGCTCTGGCCCATCTCATCCATCTCTGTTATCACATAACCGCCCATCATGGCCGACACCATCTTAAGTGCTACCGGTTCGGCAATCCCGAAGATAATATTCCCGCTGAGCTGACCTGTCATTCCTACTTGGATCCATATATGATTATCGATCAGTTCAATATCCTTAATCCCCAGCATACCGGTGGACGGCGAGACTTGGATCACCTGTTCAATTACAATGCGCGCAGACTCTAAAAACGGATTGATTACTTCTGCTTTCATGAAAGTGCTGTCCCCCTCGACCAGTCTTTAGTCATATACCAAAAGTCCTAAGCAATAAAATTTATTATACTTCATATATCGGCATTATTCACCAAAAATTAATGGTCTTGTCGAATGATTTCTGAAGATAGTTTGGAGCGCAACATTGCCCTCCCGGGAGGAATCTCCTATAATTTAATCAATAAACGTAAGATCTGCGGCGTCACACCCTCCGAGTGCAGCACTCACAGCGACCCTTGTACCTATCTGCTTTGTCAGAATCCGCGGCTTGCAGACTCTAATTCTGGAAGCCGGCATGTGCGCATACGCCCTCCGGAAAGCTGCGGCTTTCCCTGTTTGTACAAATATACGGCGGCACCATCCGGTAGCCATAAGGGGGACAGTCCATGAATATCAGCCAGCTCGAAACATTGATCACCATCTCCAAAACCATGAGCTTCCGCAAGGCGGGCGAGCTGCTCAACCTGACGCAGCCGGCGGTCTCGGCCCAGATCAAAAGCCTGGAGGAAGAGTTCAAAACGCAGCTTGTTGACCGGAACCAGCCGGTGACGCTGACGGACAGGGGCAAGGTCTTCCTCGCCCACGCGGAACAGATTGTCGGAATCGTAGATGAGCTTAAGCAGCGCCTTGCCGATCTCGAAGAGAATCCCCAAGGGCATATTATTCTCGGTACGACCACCTCCATCGCCATCCAGATTCTCCCCCGGGTGCTCTCCTACTTCCAGGATCAGTTCCCTCATATCAAAACCTCGATCTCATCCATGTCCTCCTCCCAGATCTACCAGCAAGTCGAGAACGGGATTGTGGATGTCGGCATCGGCTATCTGATCGGCCGCAATCCGGGAATGACGACCTCGGTCCTGTATTATGATACTTTTGAACTGGTGGTTTCGCCCCGCCATCCGCTGGCCCAGGTCAAAACAGCCGGGATCGAGGCACTGGGCACCATCCCGCTCATCCTGCTCTCACCGGATACGGTCGGCCGGAAATTTGTCGATGAGGTACTGGCGAGGCACGGTATTCAGCCGCTGGTGATTATGGAGCTGACCAGCAGTGAGGAAGTGAAGCGGATGGTCGAGCTTGATCTGGGAGCGGCGGTCATCTCCAAGCAGTCTGTCACTGCCGAGGTCAGAAGCGGAACCCTGCGGATCGTTCCGATCATCGAGCTTGAGGTTACCCACCCTGTAGGTGTCATTACCAAGTCGGGCAAGTATGTCAACTCTGCGATGAGACAGTTCCTGAGCGACCTTAAGGGAATGCCCGAGACCCAGTTCATCGGCTCAGAGTAACCTGCACCCTATTTCGCCATATTGGCCTAAGGAGATGTTCCGATTATGAAGTTCGACCTGCATACCCATCATTTCCGCTGCGGCCATGCTGACGGCACGATCCGGGATTATATTGAAGCCGCAATAGCGGCGGGGCTGGATGTCATCGGTATTTCCGATCATTCGCCTTACTTCGGAAGCCCGTCCGAGCAGGCTTTTCCGCGCATTGCTATGGCCAAGTCCGAGCTGGTCCACTATGTAGAGGAAGTATTGTCGCTGCAAAAAGAATACGAAGGCCGCATTGATGTTCTGCTCGGTATGGAATCCGACTTTTTCCCGGAGCATGCGGAGCTGTACCGCAAGACCTACTCCGCATACCCGTTCGATTATATAATCGGCTCCGTGCATCATGTTGAGGAGGTCAGTATCTTCAACCAGGGCCGCTGGAAGGGGCTTGACCCCGCGCAGAGGCTTGCCTCCAAAAGCGAGTACTACCGGCTGATTGCCGAATCCGCACGCAGCGGCATCTTCCAGATTCTCGGCCATATCGATGCCATGAAGGGGAACTATCCGCCGTTCTCCGAGATCGCTGCCCCCAAGGAGATTGACGAAGCCTTGCGCGTAATAGGCGAATGCGGCCCGGCCATCGAGATCAACACCTCCGGCGGCACCAAGCTGTGCGGCGGCTGGTACCCTTCCGATGAGATTTTGGAGCGGGCCCTGCACTTCGGCGTGGAGGTCAGCTTCGGCTCCGATGCCCATCTCCCTGCCCGCGTTGCCGACCAGCGTAATCAGGTGGCTGCACGGCTGAAGGAGATTGGATTCGAATATTGGGTCTATTACAAGCGGCGCGAGAAGGTTAAGGTCGCGTTGTAGGCAATAAGTGGGCGGGAATTCTCCGCGTACAACCAGCACCGCGCAAACAGGCAGCGTAACGGGACACTCCCCGTCACGCTGCCTGCTGCTGTGGTGCTTTTTTGCGCTGTACACCTAATACTGTGCTTATTCCTTATTCAGATTCTCACAGGTGAAGCCCTGCTGCTTCAGGGTACGCTGCGAGTCCCCATACTGCGGATTCAGAGCGTAGAAGCGGGCAATCATACTGGTCCAGCTCCGCTCCGTCAGCCCCTGGGACTTGAGCAGCTCCCGGTGAGTCTCATTATATTCTTCGATCAAGTGTTGCTGATCCGGGTTATAGACCTCTTCATGATACACAGCTGCTACAGGCAGGCGTGAACCCTTCGGCTGTTCTCCCGCCGGATAGCCGATGCAGAGTCCGACCACCGGGAATACATACGCTGGCAGCTGCAGCAGTTCAATCACCCCTGCCGTGTTACGGCGTACGCCCCCAATCGGGATAATCCCCAACCCCAGCGACTCGGCAGCAGCTACTGCGTTCGATAGTGCAATGCCGACATCCGTAGCCCCAACGAGCAGCGCGTCTATATCCGCAGCCGTTTCGAACGGCTGGCCTTCCAGCTCCGCCGCAAGCTTGGCCCGGTGAAAGTCCATGCAGAACACCAGGAATACCGGTGCTTCCGCCACATGCTTCTGGTTACCGCTTAGCGCCGACAGCTGCTGCCTGCGTTCCTCGCTGCGTACCGCAATCATCGATACTTGCTGGCCATTCACCCACGACGGTGCCGCCTGGGCTGCCTCAATAATCGTCTTCAGCTTCCAAGGCTCCACCGCCTGCCCGCTGTAGTTACGGAATGAACGGTGGTTCATAAGTAATCTAATCACATCATTCAAAGGTTCATTTCCTCCCCCATCTATACTTGTCCATGTACCCTCTACACTATCATAGCTCAATCCCCTCGGAGACTGCCAGCACACAATGTTTATACGTAAGGGCAGAGGTTACTTATTCAGGAGAACTATGCTCCCCATTCAGCCATTTAGCCAACTATCTACGAATTCTGGGGCACTAATGCCCCTCATTCGGCCACTTAGCCGACTATCTACGAATTCTGGGGCACTTGTGCTCCTCATTCGCTCGTTCAGCCGACTATCTACGAATTCAGGGGCACTAATGCCCCCCATTCAGCCATTTAGCCAACTATCTACGAATTCAGGGGCACTTGTGCTCCTCATTCAGCATTCCAGCCGACTATCTGCGAATTCAGGGGCACTAATGCCCCTCATTCAGCATTCCAGCCAACTATCTACGAATTCAGGGGCACTAATGCCCCCCATTCAGCCATTTAGCCAACTTCCGGCCGATCCCAAGGGATTTATCCCTCTAATCGGGAGCCCAGCCCCGCACACGCCCAAAAAAAATGGACCCGAATCATCGGGTCCCAACAGCAGTTATATTTTCAAAAGGGGGTCATGTACTTAGTTTAACCGCTGACTGTTAGAGTTTGATAACGGCATTATTTCAATTGTGTAACAATGTGAAGACTTTCATTACGTCGCCCGAGCCGTCCGCCATCGGCAGGGTCCGCTCCAGGGTCAGGCCGTTCCTCAGCATGACCTGAGCGGACCGGTAATTATCCCCCCGGCAGCGCCCCTCGACCTTCCTCAGGCCAAGTTCCCTGAAACCGTAGGCCAGCAGCAATCCCAGTGCCTCGGTTGCATACCCGCGACCCCACCATAACGGATTCAGCATATAGCCCAGCACCGCCTGGCCCTCCTGCCGGTTCCAGTTCTGCAGGGAGACTGAACCGATCAGCTCCGGCTGGCCTAACATATAGATTCCTGCATGCAGCGCGCCGGGATCATAGCCGTGCAGCATCCGGTTCACCAGTTTATCCAGCACACTCTGCCGGGAAGTCGATCCATGGCGCAGCTGAATATGCGGCTGCACCTCGGGGTGGGAGAGCAGCAACTTCAGCAGCGCTCCGTCGCCAGACGCCATATTCTTCAGTTCTACCTTAGAACCTTGCAGTGACATCCCCATGATCATCTCATAAGTGCTCATGAACTTCTCCCTCTTCTTCTCCCGCCTATGGCGTCCCTCTCTTGCAGTCCGGCTACCCCCGGCGCAGAGTCAGCACGGTAAGCTCCGGGCGGCACAGGAAGCGCAGCGGCATCAATGTCTCGCCGAAACCTCTGTTCACATACACTGGCATGGCCTTATTCTCTGTATAATACAAGCCGTCTATGTATTTCTGAGATCCGTAGGGCGTGAACGGCGCGCCGACCAGCGGCAGGCGAATCTGACCGCCGTGGCTATGCCCCGAGAGCTGAAGGTGAAACGGGTACGCTTCCGCCACATCGGCGTAATCCGGCTCATGCATCAGCAGCACCGTGAAGATGCCGTCTGGAATATCCCGGATGGCTGCCTCCGGGTCCGGCTTGCCGTGCAGCATGTCATCCAGTCCTGCTACGGCAATCGTCGCTCCGCCTTGCTTGATCAGATAAGACTCGTTCCGCAGGACGCGGAATCCGGCCTCCGTCAGCAGACGGGTAAGCAGCTCCGTATTCTTGTAATCATGATTCCCGAGGATAGCATACTTCCCAAGCGGAGCCTGTAGCTCTGCCAGCAGGGGGACTGAGTCGGTCAGATCCTCGGCATAGCTGTCTACGATATCTCCGGTGAAGCAGATCAGATCCGGCTGCTCTTCCTTGATATGCTTCGTCAGCCGGGCCAGATCCTTCGCATCCTTGTTGAAGCCCAGATGCACATCGCTGAAATGGACCAGCCGGGTCCCGGCGAACGCGGACGGCAGCTCCGCAAGCGGCAGCTCCCGGCGGGTCACCTCTAACCAGTTCGGCTCCCCCTGCCAGGCATAGCCGCCGGCGAGGAGACCCGCCCCTACCACCGCTCCTGCCCCCCGGGCCAGGAACTGGCGGCGGGTCATCTTGCGGCTGCTTCGGCCTTCCGGCTTCGGGGGGCCTGTTCCCGCGCCATCGCCAGCAGCAGGAACCGTACGCTCGGGAGAGCCTCCGAACGATTTTTTCATAGGGAGATTCTCCTCTCTGTCTTGAATTCTAATCGGGTTATTGTCGATCCGCTACGGCTTCATCCACTTTGTCATCAATATCTACTTCAATGGCCGCCTCAATCTCTTCCTCCGTGGTATTTACCCCAAGAATCTTGCGGAACAAGCCCAGCATGGACAGCGCATAGGCGACCGTAATGAAGCTGAAGCAGATCTGCATAACTACAACCAGCCTTGAGGTATTGTCTATGGGAGCTATATCTCCGTAACCGACGGTCGTAAAAGTAGCCACGCTGAAATAGAGGAACGTAATCAACTGGCTAAGCAGATCCTGACCCAAGCCTTCTCCCTGGAACGAGGACTGTCCAAACAGCTTATATATCGATGTATATACGACTGTAAAAAAAAGAATGCAGGTGAACGCAGCAATGCTGATCCGGACCAGCGTCTGCTGCATTCTGACTTCCTTACTGTTGGAATCCCTGATTTCATGGAAAATAAACAGAATATAAAACAGGACTGAAGCCAGGACAAAAAACAAAATCAGTCCGCGCAGTCCCCGGTTGCCGGGCACAATCGTCCCCAGATCGATCAGGTTCAGCAGATCCTCCACCGAGATCAGCGCATAGATCAGAATAGGAGCGAGCAACACTCCTCTGCCCATCCAGTTCAGCTTCAACCGGGCAAATCTCACTACCAGGAATACAATGACAATGATATTAAAAGCCCAGATCCACCATGCCATGGCTTTTACGCTCCTGTTCTATGCTCCCGGCTTCCCGCCGGGAAGGTCCTTATCCGGTCCTGCCGATACTCGCAGAGCAGCGGCTTGCCCCGGACTTACACTACCCCTTAGTGCGCTGACCGGCTCCGGACTTCACCCGCGAATCTTCCTCCGGTCCGCTTATGACTCTGATCCGGCATTCTTCCTCAGGAGCCTCGCGGTAGGCGAGGGCAATACCCTTGGCCTGAATGTCCTTGCGGCTGACCCGCCGCTGCTTGAAGCTCACTTCAACCTCCTGTGTGAACGGGAACGGAGTCAGGGTCAGCGTAGCACTGTCCTGCCACTCCGCCTCAATGGCACGGCCGGAGGTGAAGCTGAACTCCTCACTGCCGGAGAAGCCGTCTGCGAACCAGGGGTGCTTCTCGGATTCGGCGCTGCCCGGCCTACTAAGCGCCAGGAACAGCGACAGATCATCGCAGAATTGCAGCAGTCTGGCGTCATAATACAGCTCGCCTTCTTCAAGCGGCTTGCTCTGCTCCAGCGCCCGGTGGATACGGGCACGTCGGTCCGCTTCATCCTCCAGATATTGCGTCAGCTCCGGGCATTCCTCACCCGACACCTCAATCAGCCGTTCAAAATGCGAGCTGCACAGCAGCGCCCCGTATGGCGTCTCCGCTTCCACCTCATCGATTCCCCGTCTATAAAAGGTCAGCTTCGGCACAACCGGGAAATCGAGGAAGCTGTAAGGCAGCCCCTCCGCATCATTCCAGAACGGTGTCTCATCCAGATCAATCCAGCCCCGGTCATGGTTACTTACTGCCCACAGTACCTCAGCCCGGCGGCCTTCCGCGGGCGTATGCTCTTCCTTGAACCACTTAGCAAATTCTCCAGCCAGCAGACCGTGCTCATGCTGCTTCGTCATTACAAGCGTTCCATCCTGTTCACGGCAAATCACAGTCATTCCTCCCCGTTATCCGCTGTCAGACGGTTATCTTTAAAATATAAAAATTTATATGTTTTACGCTATAAATTATCCTTCTATTTCTCGCTGAAACGGTACCGTCCTTAAAAGGACGGCAAAGCCGTTTCCACTTGGCTATGTAGATTATAACATATTCACCTATATTTATCGGAACCTGCGGACGTATAGCTATTCTATGCAGCTACAGGCTTCTCATTACAGGCTGTCTACACATGTACCCTTTTTCCAGCCGGCCAGAAACATCCGTACCTGTTACTATGCCAGACGCAGCCAAACAGGCCACCCAGGATTGACACCTGAATGGCCTGCTACAATTCTGATTATAGAGAAATGGGCTACATTGCCTCAGACACCCAGCCAGCGCTTGAACATATGCTTCGTCGTCTGCTTGTTGATCTCGGCAATGGAGGTCGTGAGCGGAATGCCCTTCGGGCAGGCCCGCACACAGTTCTGCGAGTTGCCGCAGCCGTCGATGCCGCCGTCATCCATGAGCGCATCCAAGCGTTCTTCAGCGTTCATCTCACCTGTAGGATGAGCGTTGAACAGCCGCACCTGCGAGATGGCTGCCGGCCCGATGAAATCGGTCTTCTCGTTGACATTCGGGCAGGCCTCCAGGCAGACGCCGCAGGTCATGCATTTGGACAGCTCATAGGCCCACTGGCGCTTCTTCTCCGGCATGCGCGGTCCCGGACCGAGATCATACGTGCCGTCAATCGGAATCCAGGCCTTGACCCGCTTCAGGGCATTGAACATCCGGCTGCGGTCAATCACCAGGTCGCGGACGACCGGGAAGGTCTTCATCGGCTCAATGCGCACCGGCTGCTCCAGATTGTCGATGAGCGCTGCGCAGGCCTGACGGGGTTTGCCGTTGATGACCATGGAGCAGGCGCCGCAGACCTCCTCCAGACAGTTGGATTCCCAGCATACAGGAACCGTATTATCGCCTTTCGCGTTCACCGGATTACGCTGAATCTCCATCAGCGCGCTGATCACGTTCATCCCCGGGCGGTAGGCAAGCTCGAACTCCTCCGTATAGGGGCTGGTCTCCGGTTCATCCTGGCGGGTAATAATAAATTTCACATTTTTGGGAGCTGCTGCTGTTTCCGCCATGTCAGTTACCTCCTAGAAAGTTTGGTTAGTCTAACCTGTCAGTCCTTCGAGTAATCCCGCACGCGCGGAGGAATCAGCGATACATCGACTTCCTCGTAGGAGATCTGCGGGCCGTCTGCTGTCCAGGCGGCTTTGGTGGTCTTGAGGAATTCCTCATCATTGCGCGTCGGGAATTCCGGCTTGTAATGTGCGCCCCGGCTCTCATTCCGCAGGAGGGCTCCAAGCGTCATCGCCTCCGACAGCTCCAGCATGTTCCACAGCTGGCGGGTGAAGGCCACGCCCTGGTTGCTCCAGCGCGAAGTGTCGCTCATATTGATATTCTTGTAGCGTTCCTTCAGTTCTTTGATTTTGCCGATGGTCGCTTCCAGCTTCTTGTTCTCACGCACCACGGTCATGTTGGCCGTCATCCATTCACCAAGCTCCTTATGGATCACGTAAGCATTCTCTGTGCCAGTCATCCCTAGCAGCGACTCATATTTATCGGTCTGCGTCTTGTGGAAGCTGTCGAACACCGTCGAGGAGATATCCTGCACCGATTTCTTCAGTCCCTTAATGTATTCCACAGCCTTCGGACCGGAGACCATCCCGCCATAAATGGCAGAGACCAGGGAATTCGCGCCCAGACGGTTGGCCCCGTGGTATTGATATTCACATTCCCCTGCCGCGAACAAGCCGGGAATATTCGTCATTTGATTATAGTCGACCCACATGCCGCCCATCGAATAATGCACAGCCGGGAAGATTTTCATCGGAATCTTGCGGGGATCATCCCCCATGAACTTCTCGTAGATCTCAATAATGCCGCCCAGCTTGACGTCAAGCTCCTTCGGGTCCTTATGCGACAGATCCAGGTAGACCATGTTCTCGCCGTTAATGCCCAGCCCCTGATCCACACACACATTGAAAATCTCACGGGTAGCAATATCGCGCGGCACCAGGTTACCGTACGAAGGATATTTCTCTTCAAGGAAGTACCACGGTTTACCGTCCTTATAGGTCCAGATCCGTCCGCCTTCACCGCGCGCCGATTCCGACATCAGCCGCAGCTTGTCATCGCCGGGAATCGCCGTCGGGTGAATCTGAATGAATTCCCCGTTCGCATAATGCACACCCTGTTGATACACGGCGCTTGCGGCGGTTCCTGTGTTGATGACCGAATTCGTGGTTTTGCCGAAAATAATCCCCGGACCGCCGCTGGCCAGAATGACCGCGTCCGCCGGGAAGGTCTGAATCTCCATCGTCTTGAGATTCTGGGCGCTGATGCCGCGGCAGACCCGCTCATCATCCAGAATCACCGAGAGGAATTCCCAGTTCTCGCTCTTGGTAACGAGACCTTCCGCTTCCCAGCGGCGCACCTGCTCATCCAGCGCATACAATAGCTGCTGGCCGGTAGTCGCCCCGGCAAAGGCTGTGCGGTGGCGCTTCGTTCCGCCGAACCGGCGGAAGTCGAGCAGCCCCTCTGGGGTACGGTTGAACATTACGCCCATCCGGTCCATCAGGTGAATAATGCCCGGTGCCGCTTCGCACATGGCCTTCACCGGAGGCTGGTTGGCCAGAAAGTCGCCGCCGTAGACGGTATCGTCGAAATGCTCCCAGGGCGAGTCGCCCTCGCCCTTAGTATTCACGGCGCCATTGATGCCGCCTTGCGCGCAGACGGAATGTGATCTTTTGACAGGGACCAGTGAGAATAGATGTACATGCGCGCCGGATTCAGCGGCCTTAATGGTAGCCATCAGGCCGGCCAGACCGCCGCCCACGATGATGATATCGGCTGATGCCATGATTGTTCCCCTCCTACAAGTTAATAGCTCTCTCTTCTATTACTAAATAAAACTGCGCACTGACTGCATCGCTGTAGCGGCAGTTTGGAATTCATCGTTACGGAAGGTAACCAGCGACAGGACGAACATGAAAGTAACGATAACGAAAATACCTAGGCAAAGTACGGACGATACTCTCTGCGAACGCGGCCCCACCGTGATTCCCCAGCTGATCAGGAACGACCATAGACCGTTGGAGAAGTGGAAGCAGGCAGCCACGATTCCGACAATATAGAGAGTCATCAGCAGCGGCTGGGTCACAATGTTATGCATCACTCCGCCAAGCTGATCATGCTCCACCTTGCCGAGCGCTACCTGGACGCGGGTGTCCCACAGATGCCAGACAATGAAGATGAAGGTGACGACTCCGGTAATCCGCTGCAGCGTATAACGCCAGTTGCGCTCAAGATTGTAGCGGTTCAGGTTCGGCTTCGACTGGTACGCGATGTACAGGCCGTAGACTCCATGGTACAGCAGCGGCAGCCAGATGCCGAACAATTCCAGGAAGAAGACAAGCGGCAGGCTGTTCAGCCACAGCACACTGTCTGTGAAGCCAGAAGCGCCACCCTCTACTGCTGCGAAGTTCGTCAGCATGTGCTCAAGGAAGAATGCCCCGAGCGGGATAACGCCGAGCAAGGAATGAATCTTTCTGGAATAAAATCCTCTCATGCAAAGTGTCCCCTTTCCATATAAAACAGCGTTTTCACAAGTCTTTTTAAAGAGCATACACCGCCGGGAGTACAGTTGAAACAGGGCAGCGGCAGGCTTGATTTACCGGCTAATAGTCTGTTTGCACCACTATCCATTGTTTTCCCGGACTTTGCTGAATAATTCACAATATGTGAATATCCTGTGTCACTTTTCATGTTACTCTTTTTTCGCTTATAAGGGAATTGCAATCTAATTATTAATCGTTATACTATAATTGCATAAGAATATTTTTAATATGATAATAATTCTCATTTAGCTTCATTAATAACATACAATCCAGACTTGTCTACCTGCGTATCAGGGGCAACTCTGCTCATCTGCTATACTTTTTATCACAGTTGAATGGGAATTTGGGAGAGAGAGGAGCACTATGAAATGTATGATGATTTAGATGCTTTTGCTGCGGTGGTGGAGCATTCCAGCCTGAACCGGGCCTCGCGCCAGCTCAACCTGTCCCAGCCGGCCCTCTCCCGCAAAATCTCCAAGCTGGAGGAGCGGCTCGGCGTCGCCCTGTTCAACCGCTTCGGCAAGCGCCTGGAGCTTACAGAGGTAGGCCGCCTTACCTACACCTATGCGCTGGAGCAGCGGCAGCAGCGTTCCAAGTTCCTGGAAGCGTTATCGAAGTTCAAGGAGGGCGAGCCGCAGCTCGTGACGCTGGGGGCCAGCCTGACCACGCTGCAGACAACCCTGCCTCCCCTGGTAAAAGCGTACACAGAGAAATATCCGGCAGCCGAGCTCAAGCTTATCACCGGGAAGACCCATGAGATGGTTACCGCTGTCAGTGAAGGCAAATGCGATGTGGCCATCATCGCCTCCCAGGTCCAGGAGCCGGGGCTGCGCTGCATTCCGCTGTTCGAGGACCAGCTCCGGCTGGTCGTCTCCGAGCAGCATCCACTGACCCTGACGCCGCGGCTCACCATGGAGCATCTCTCCCGGCTGCCGATGATCCTTTTCTCCAAGGGAACCTGGTACCGCCGGACGACAGATGATCTGTTCCAGCGCTGCGGGGTTGATCCCGATGTACGGATGGAGATCGACTCCTTCGAGGCCATTGTCCGTCTGCTGCCCACCATCAAAGCTGCGGCCCTGCTGCCGAATTCGTATCTGCGTCCGGAGCTGCTGAACGGCGGGGGGCTGGTCTCCCTGCACATCAAGGAGCTGGAGCAGACGCAGCGGACCACTTGCCTCATATACCAGAGCAGCGGCGGACTCAGCACGGCAGCGCGCTGCCTGGTGCAGGTGACGGAGGATGTCTTCCTGAACAGCCGCGAGTAGCGGCGGGGAACACAGCAATCACCCGGCAAGCCTCCGTAATGCTACGGATCGGCCTGCCGGGTGAGGATACTTCCGGGTAATTTTTTTGCTATACTAAGCCAGACTTACACAAGATTAACGGAACTTGCCTGCATCAATTGCCGCCTGCTTCTCATCGAGAATCTCCTGGTAGCCTGCCTCCAGATACGTCTTCTTGGCGGCTTCATACGTAGCATCGAATTCAGCCTCCGGAGCGAGCACCACCTTCACGTACAGCTCCTGGAACAGCGTATTCAGATCCGCCTTGTATTCGTTCACCTTCTCCAGCACCACATTGAACAGGGCATCCGGTGTACGGAATTCGGCAACCTCGTCATAATACTTCACCAGATCATCCGCCAGCGGCTCATAACCGGCCGGTGCCCAGTTGCGCAGGTTGGCCTTGCGGGTCTTGGCTTCATCCGGGTACTGGGCAATTTCTGTCACCAGACCCCAATAGTCCTTGTTATTGTTCTGTGCCAGCACCGCTTCGCCCTTATAATCCGGGTTCTTCAGCGCAATGCCGTCTGCGTCAAGCGTATAGTTCTCCCCTTCGATCCCGTTCTGGAACTTGAATAGGTTCTCCGGCTGGCTGAGCCATTCCAGATACATCCACACGGCTGCGCGTTCTTCCGGCGTGGATTCATAGTTAATTCCCATAATGAAGCCGAACGGCCAGTAAGCGCGTCCCTGTGGCTTGTTGCCTTCCGGAACTCCCGCATACGGAGGCACCACAGCAAATTCGGCATCCGGGTTATTCTGCAGCGTAGCCGCAAAAACATCAGTGTTGTTCGCCAGATAGAAGCCGAAGTTGCCGGTTTTGCCTGCCACGAATTCAGCCTTAATCTTCGGTTCATCGTTGCGCAGATAGAATTCCTTATCAATCAGGCCATTGTTATACTGATAATTGAGGTTCCGCAGGTAAGCCTCAGTCTCCTCCGTAGTCAGATCGGCAACGCTGAGATCGGAATACAGCGCACGATATTTCGCATCCACCGGCCATTTGCGGAACGGATAGTTGAAGTTGAAGAAGTTCTGCAGCAGATTGCCGCCGCTTACCCCGAGTCCGGCTTCCTTCCATTTAGCCAGCATCTCGTTGTACTTCTCGAGCGAGGTCAGATCCTCAACCTTCATGCCTACCTTTTCCACCCAGTCCTTGCGGATAATGTTGACGAAGTTGTCGGCTTCAGGGCGGGCAGCGAAGAAGAAGGTCTTCTGATCGTCCACGGTACCATACTGTTCAATTGTCTCACCCAAGTTCTTCCAGTAGGTCGGCGCATAATTCTGGATCTCTGCATAGTCGAGCGGCTGCATCACATCCTCACCATAATAAGTAAGCGCTTGCGGCATATCATAGTGGAAAATAATATCCGGAGCCTTGTGCGAAGCCAGCAGCTGTTCGAAATCCGTTACTTCCTTGGAGCGGGTAATCGGCACATAGTTAACCTCTATATTATATTTGTTGCCGAACTCCGCCTGCACCCAGCGGGTATAGTAGTTATCGGACACGTTCCAGCCTTCATAGGCACGCTCATAGACTGGAATGTCGAGCGAGACTTTTTTCTCAAAGCCCTTGGAATAATCAGGATAGGCTCCTTCGGTCTGGTTCGTAGCAGCGGCAGTCTCGGCCGGCTTACTGCTGGCTTCGGCTGTATCCTTGGTGTTATTTCCCCCGGAGCATCCGGCCAGCAGGCCGGCCGTCATGACGGATGCCATCATTAACGAATACACGCTTCTTTTACTCATCGCAATTCCCCCATTTTTTGAATTTTCGTAATTCCAAAGAATGACTATATACCAGGGACGCAGGATTACTCCTTGACGGCTCCGAGCATAACACCTTGAACGAAGTATTTCTGGACGAACGGATACACACAGAGGATAGGCAAGGTAGCGAATACAACGACTGACGCCTTCAGGACCTCGGGATTGCTGAGCTGCACCTGGCTGGCCTCCAGCTGGAAGCTTTCACTTGCCTGAATGACCAGATAATACAGCTTGAGCTGAAGCGGCCGGAGCGAGGTCTCATGCTTGATATAGAACAATGCGTCCTGATAAGCATTCCAGCGTCCCACTGCATAGAAGAGAGCGAGTGTCGCCATGATCGGCTTGGATAATGGCAGCACAATGCTGAACAGAATCCGGAAATGCCCGGCACCGTCGATCCGCGCAGATTCCTCCAGACTGACGGGAATCCCGCTGGTCAGCGAGGTTTTCATAATGAGAAGATTGAAAGCGCTGAAGGAGAGCGGCAGCACCAGTGACCAGATGGTATCCATCAGCCCCAGATTATTGATGTTCATATAGTCGGGGATAATGCCCCCGCTGAAGTACATGGTGAACAGGAAGATAAAGGTGATCACCCTGCGCCCCTTGAACTGGGTTCGGGACAGCGGATAGGCGGCGCAGATGGTCAGGATCATGCCCAGAATGGTGAACAGCACAGTCACGATGACCGAGATGTACAGGGAACGGAGGATACTGGCATCCGCGAAGATTTTGTTATACGCTTCAATGGTGAAGCCCTGCGGCCACAGAAAGACCTTGTTGGCAATGACGAAGGAGTCAGAGCTCAGCGATTTCGATACAACATGAATGAACGGCAGCAGGCAGATCAATGAGATGATAATAATGACGAGGCGGATCAGCGTTTCCCAGATATCGATACGTGCTTTATGGGGTGCGGCAGTGCCTCCGGCAATTGCTTTCATGGTTCCTCTCCTTTCTACAAAATCCCATCCTCGCCAAGCTTCTTGGCTACGCGGTCCGCGGAAATGACCAGAATAATTCCGATGACGGACTGGAATAATCCGATGGCGGTCGCCCGGCTGAAATTACCGCTCTCAATCCCCCAGCGGTACACCAGGACCGGTATGGTGGTGGTGAACTCCGTGGTGGCCTTATTCTGCAGCGCATAGATACGCTCGAAGGAGCCGTCCATTACTTTGCCCAGCGCCATAATCAAGAGCGTCACAATCGTTGCCCGGATTGATGGAAGGGTGATATTCCATACCTTTCTCCAGCGGCCTGCCCCGTCCACCGTAGCCGCTTCATACATCTCAGGGTTGATCCCGCTCATCGCCGCCAGATAGATAATCGTGCCCCAGCCCATGCTCTGCCAGACCCCGATCACGAGATAGCTAATGAGCCAATTCGTATCCTGCTGCAGGAACGGAATCCGGGTGCCTCCCATCAGTTCTATGAGATTATTGACAACGCCGCCCCCCTCACTGAGGAGCTGATAGGCGATGGCTCCGATAATGACCCAGGACAGGAAGTGGGGCAAATAGAGCACCGTCTGATTGATTCTTTTGAACCGTACACTCTTGATCTCGTTCAGCAGCAGAGCCAGCACAATCGGCATCGTGAAGCTGAAGCACAGGTCGAGCACGTTCAACAGCAGGGTGTTGCGGACGGCCCGGATGAAATCAGGCTTGGCGAACAGGTCCTGGAAGACCTGCAGTCCGGCCCATTCACTGCCCCAGAAGCCTCTGGCGATCTTATAGTCCTTGAAGGCGATTACAAGTCCGGTCATGGGCAAATATTTGAATACGATGACAAAAGCCAGCGGAAGCATCACCAGCAGATAGAGCTGCCAATCCCGCAGTAAATAATAGCTGAACCCCTGTTTCCTTCTTAATAAAGGACTGTGATTCGTTTGTGAAGCGCTTGCAGCTTTCAACATATTCACCTCCTGCCTTGAATTCTTCTTGCCGGCTTCCGGCTATTATTCTCCGGCCTGGCTCCTATGCTACCGCCTTTGCCGGGTCTTGAATATCATGAGTATTGATGATCACCTATCACAATTGATTGCCAATTGATTGCCGCCCGGCACTCCTGGCCTCAGCCGCAGGAGAATAATCAAAACTGATAGGCATTCCCAAAATTAATAAAGCGCTTTCAATTGGGAGGGGAGCAGGTACAAGTCGGATAGAAAGGCATGGCGAGGGATGGGGCCAGGGGAGATTGGAGTGATTGGAGTGATTGGGGCGATGAGGAAGTGATGAGGGAGCGATCAAGGAGCAATGAGGGAGCGATCAACGAGCAATGATAGCTAACAGGGAGCGATTCGGGAGCTATGAGAGCTATCAGGAATGATTAGGGAGCTACTGTTGCTCGCCCCGCACGCTTTGGACTAATATAGATTTGAACACTCCTACTTTCCACGAACTCAGGGGCACTTGTGCTCCTGAATTACTCGTTTAGCCAACTTTTCTGGAATTCAGGGGCACTTGTGCTCTTCATTTACTCGTTTAGCCAACTTTTCCGGGATTCAGGGGCACTTGTGCTCTTCATTTACTCGTTTAGCCAACTTTCCCGGGATTCAAGGGCACTTGTGCTCTTCATTTACTCGTTTAGCCAACTTTCCCGGGATTCAGGGGCACTTGTGCTCTTCATTTACTCGTTTAGCCAACTTTCCCGGGATTCAAGGGCACTTGTGCTCCTGATTTACTCGTTTAGCCAACTTTCCCGGGATTCAGGGGCACTTCTCGGTGCGACCCCCTTATCCCGGAGTCCTCCGTATAAAATCGGTACTTGTTGTAGATATGCTCTTTATTTCGCTTTTT
>NZ_ASPX01000058.1:0-59029 GCF_000517965.1 Paenibacillus sp. FSL R7-277 | reverse complement strand
TCGGAGAAACCGAATAACGTCGTCTTTTAAATACGTTTTTTTACTTTTTCTAAGAAAGGCTAGTTTTTCAGTGGCCTCTTATTAAGGGTGCGGTGCCTTTTGCCCGGAATACGCGGTTGCGCAGCATCCGGAAGAATTATAGACTTCAATATGTAACAGTGTGAGAAATTATAACGACTACAATTATGGAGGAGAGAACAGCGATGAGTACTTACGAAATGGCTTCCTTTAATATCCGTCTGGATATTCCGTCAGACGAAGAGAACGGCTGGGCGTTCCGCAAGGAGCATATGCTGCGCCTGATTAGGCATTACCGCTGGGACGTGTTCGGACTGCAGGAGGCGCGGGGCAATCAGCTGCGGGATCTGGCGGCACTTGAGGATTATGAGGTGGAAGGCATCAGCCGTGATCATGATCCTGAGAGTGAACACTGTCCGATCTTTTATAACAAGTCGGTATTCACCAAGGAAGCCGGAGGCACTTTCTGGCTGTCGGAGACGCCGGAGGTTCCGTCCAAGTCCTGGGGCTCTGATTACAACCGGATCTGCACCTGGGTGAGGCTGCAGGACACAAGAAACGGGAATAGGATTCACTTTGTGAATACCCATCTGGACCATATCAGTGAGGAGGCCAGATACCGCGGTGCGCTGAAGATTCTGGACTGGATTCGTAATCAGGGCGGGAATCTGCCGGTTGTACTGACAGGGGATTTCAATGCTATACCGGACGAACGATGCTACCGGGAGATTACAGCGCAGCTGACCGATACCCGCAGAGCGGTTGATGCCCATTATGGCCCCTGGGGGACATTCACCGGTTTCCGCTACGATATTCCGTGGGATGAACTTGAGGAGATCGATTATATTTTTACGGACAAGCAGGTGAAGATACTGAAGACCCGGACGGTAACCGACAGCTTCGACCGCAAATACCCTTCGGATCATTATCCTGTTACCGCAACTCTGGAAATCTAACGGGGCGAAACTTAGCGCAGTGACTCGGGGCTTGCAGAGCCTGTTCCCCTAACACAAAGAAACCGGACCTCAAGGAGGCTGGTTTCTTTGCGTTACATGGAGATATGGGGGCAGTGGATTGTTTAGGCGATAAATGTCTGATACGATAGATAAGCTTCATGATGGAAGCCCAAACACTCTGAGGAGTCACGGCTAGCCCATTTTGAATAGAGTATCTTATTATCACACACAAATGGGGACAACAGCATGATGAGGATATTCAGACATAAGGGTTATTTTATCGGAGTGCACATTGTATTGTGTATTTCCTTGTTCTCCACACTGTACGCGTATTCTCCGGTCATCCGTGTGAAGGTGAAGGAGATGATCGAGCCGGCGGACAAAGTCTATACGATTGCCCATCGCGGCGCATCCGGTTATGCTCCCGAGAACACGATACCGGCCTTTGAGCTGGCACGTGAGATGGGTGCCGACTCGATTGAGCTCGATATTCATTTGACCAAGGACCTGATTCCTGTTGTGATTCATGACGAGACGGTTAACCGTACCACGAGCGGCAAAGGTTTTGTGAAAAATATGACCCTGGAGCAGATCAGGCAGCTCGATGCAGGCTCTTGGTTCAATCAGGACTACCCGATGTTCGCCAGAGATCTATACACAGGGCTTACCGTCCCAACGCTTGAAGAAGTATTCGAGACATTCGGCAAGGACATCAACTATATGATCGAAATCAAGGAGCCTGCATCGAAGTTCGGGATCGAAGCGATCCTGAATGATACGATATTGAAATATGATCTCGCCAAAAGGGTGTCCGTTCACTCCTTCAGCGCAGCCAGTCTGCGGCAGCTTCATGCGATTAACCCGGATATTCCGCTATACCAGCTGGTATGGAATGATTATGCGGCTACGAGGGTGACTCAGTCCTATCTGGATACCGTGAAGACCTATGCCGTAGGCATCAGCCCGAATTTCCAGGGAATCAGCGGGGCTTATGTGGCTCAAGTGAAGCGGGCGGGGCTCAAGATCATCCCGTATACGGTGAACTACCAGCTCAATATGGATAAAGCTTACTCCTGGGGAGTAGACGGAGTGCATACGAATTATCCCGACCGCTTCCTTGAAGTGATTGCCGCCAACAGGGCAAATGCCAAATGGTAGGAGTGGATCTCTCACATTTAGGTGGAAAAACAGTATATTAAGTACCCTTTTTCCAACTGTTCCCTGGAGAGGGCTGTTTTGTTCAGGAGCAGGTGGAGAAAATCATCTATTTCTGGAAGCACCTAATTCCAGCTTCTCAAATTTAGTGAATTCATACAGCTTCGTCGCTTAAAATGCACTCAACACGATATTCCGCAGCTTGCGTGTAATGGGCAGGGTACCGGAGTCCTTTCTCTGGATCATGAACAGGATGGTCAGACGTTCCAGCGGACAATTGGCAAAATAAGCTCCCAGCCAGCCGTCCCAGCCGTATTCTCCCAGGCTGCCGAGCCCTCCGGCTTGACCCGGATCGGTCAGGATGCGCATCTGATTGCCGTAGCTATAGCCTTGCAGCGAATGCCAGGGATTGAAGCCTTGCTGCTGCGGGCTGGTCAAGCTGGCCGAGGTCATAAACTGAACGGTGCGGGGCTTCAGCAGCTGCACCCCGTTCAAGCTGCCCTGATTGATCAGCATGGTGGTGAATTTGGCAGCATCCTCAATCGTCGAGACCAGCCCGGCCCCGCCTGCTTCATAAGCCGCCTCCCGGTCCATATGATGATTAACGCCCAGAGGACTCTCCGAAAAGGGTATCAATCCGCCTTCACCATCATCCTGGTAGACAGAGGCCAGCCCCTCTCTCTTGTCTTCGGGCAGCCAAAAGCCGGTATCGTTCATTTGCAGCGGACCGAAGATCTCCTGCTGCAGGAATTCGCCGTACCGCATGCCGCTGACGACTTCAACTAATGCACCGAGAACATCCGCAGAGGTTCCATACTGCCAGGATGTTCCCGGGTCGAAGGCCAGCGGGCCTTCGCCCAGCCGGTTAGCGAATTCTAGGGTGCTCATCGGGTTCGTTCCAAGCAGGCGGTTGTTCAGTTCCTGGTACAACGCCTCCGCATACTGACCAGCCAGGTCGGCTCCTCCGTAGACCAGACCGGAGGTCATGTTCAGCAGGTCGTTAATATCAACCTCACGAGTTACGGGTACAAGCTCCCCGTTTTTCCCCACCTTCTGATTTTTAAATCCAGGTATGTACTGGCTGACCGGATCGAACAGGTCGATCTCCCCGCGCTCCATGAGCAGCATAACGGCTGCGGCAGTAACCGGCTTCGTCATCGAGTAGAGGCGGAAGATCGAATCTCTGGACATTTTGCGTCCAGCTTCAATATCGGCATAGCCGTCTTCGTGATACCAGCTTTCTTGTCCGTCCTGAATCACCATGAAGTTCGCACCGGCGATTTCCTTATTGGCAATGCTTGCGCTCAGCGCTTTGGTGATTAGACGGGTAGTGTTTGAATCCAGCATCTCTAGGTCTCCTTTGGTATGATCCGTTATCTATATTCCAGGGTGAATAGCATTTCACATAGAGAATATTATACGTCTTTCAGAGTGAAATGTAAGCGCATTTCAGTGAAAAAATTGAATAAGTATAGTTTTTCGTTGCTTCGCTTAATTTAATGTTACCTTCCTGGTCATCTATACTAACGGTGAGACTAATACAGGGAGGGAATATTTTGAAAAAGAGAACAAGATGGCTTGCGGCGGTTCTTACTTTTACAATGCTAATCATGTCGCTGACTGCACTTGGATTACCGGCACAAGCTGGAGCGGTTCCGATTCCGCAATCCTTCGCTAAGGGCGCAGATGTCAGCTGGCTGCCGCAAATGGAAGCTGAGGGCTACAAATTCTATAACGATCAGGGAGACGAAGAGGACCTTCTCCAGATTCTAAAAGATCACGGAATCGATTCGATACGCCTCCGGGCTTTTGTCAATCCATCCGATGATCCGATCAACGGCCATAACAGCATCGAAGAGATGGTTACGCTGGCCTCCCGTGTAAGCGCTCTCGGTTTCAGGGTGATGGTCGATCTGCACTACAGTGATTCCTGGGCCGATCCCGGGAAGCAGGTTACTCCGGCCGCCTGGGCCAGTGATAATCTGGAGCAGCTCAAAGCACATGTCTCAGAGTACACCACAGAGGTGATGCAAGCGCTGAAGACTGCGGGGGTAACCCCCGAGTGGGTGCAGATTGGCAATGAGATTAATAACGGGATGATGCATCCGCTGGGCAGCTATAGCAATACTGCGAATCTGGTGGAATTGATCCAGGCGGGATCACATGCGGCCAAGGCTCTTTTTCCTGAGACCAAAATCATTATTCATAGAGCCAACGGGGCAGACACCGGTGTAGATCCGTTCTATGCAGGTCTGGTCGAGGCAGGGCTTAAAGACAGTGATTATGACATTATCGGGTTATCTTATTACCCGGATTCTATCTACACTTCTTCTATTAATGAACTATCCTCCAACATGAATCTTCTGGCTGCAAAATATGGCAAGGAGGTCATGGTCGTCGAGGTTGGCGGCGATGTGAGCAAGAATGTGGATAATGTATACAACATGCTAGTTGCTGTGCAGGATGGCGTGAAGGCTGTACCTGGAGGCCAGGGAACAGGTGTGTTCTATTGGGCACCCGAGGGCGTCTACTTCGGCTATGGGCTGTCTGCCTGGAACCCGGACGGGAAGCCTTCCTTCGCGATGGATGCTTTTATCGACGGTGCTTCGGCAATCAACCGGGTACCAGTTCAGTCTGTAAAAGTTGAGAAGCAGACCGCTATCCTAGAAGTAGGCGGAACCGGCAGCGTTAAGGCAACAATCAGCCCGGCGAATGCAACCTATAAGGGGCTAACCTTCACCAGCTCTGATGAAGCCATCGTCAAGGTAGACAAGTATAAAGGAACCATCTCCGGGCTTGCTGCCGGGACCTCTACAGTAACTGCGGTTACGTATGACGGCGGATTTACAGATTCAACGGAGATCACAGTCTCGCCAAGCACAAGCTTCATTCAGAATCCAGGCTTCGAGGACGGGCTGAACGGCTGGACCGTAAGCGGCGATAGCGCGGCGGTCAATGTGGAGTCAGATGCCCATTCCGGTTCGGCTGCACTGCACTACTGGAGCTCAGGGGCTGCGGAATTCCAAATCTCCCAGACGGTCACCGGACTTGAAAATGGTACCTATCAGTTATCCGCTTGGGTCTCGGGCGGGGGAGGGGAAGAAACGGCAGAGATTTTTGCGGGTAATCAGAAGCAGCCGTTCGTCAACACAGGCTGGCAGCAATGGAGTAATCCAACCATCGATACCGTTGAAGTTACAGATGGAACGCTGACACTAGGCGCTAATCTGAAATACGCTGGAGACAAGTGGGGGAATATTGATGATTTCAAGCTGGTCAAAAAAGCCGGATCTGTCAGCACCAATAATCTCACGGTGAACGGCTCTAAGTCCGACTGGTATCTGAGCGGCACTAAGCCCGCTACCTTCGGAGACAGCAATGCTTCAGGCGGCTTCGATTACGGGGATGACAAGCCGATTAACTTCAGCCTTACTCATGAAATGACCGGACTGGAGCCCGGAACCTATACCCTCCAGGCCAAAATCTTCGGGGACAAGGGTGAACCTTCTCCCGGTTCGGTAATGTATGTGATCTCCGAGGGGCAGACGTATTCGGTGCCGGTTACCTATTCAGGCAGCGCCTGGCTGAAGCCCCGGACTCTGACGCTAAAGCATGTGCACATTGGGGAAGACGGCAGCGCATCGCTGGGCTTCAAAGTCCTCACAGACTCGGATAATCATTACGGCTATCTGCAAGAGGTGACCTTCGTGCGCAATAGCACAACTACACCTGAGGTTCCTAGCGAACCAAGTGAACCGAGTGAACCGGTAACACCTCCAGTAACGGAGCCTGTAACACCCCCGGTCACAGAGCCGGTGACACCTCCGGAAGAGAATCCCGCGCCAAGTGCGGAAGCCAGCCCGGCACCAAGCCCGACTACGGCACCAGGAACGGGCTCCGGTTCAGGCTGGACAGCTCCGCTGGCAACAGCACAAGCTTCAGCTGCACCACAAGCTACGCCGCAGCCGGAGATTCTGACTGTAACTGAGCCGAAGGTGAATGCCCAGAACCAGATTGTGATTCCAATGGCTGAAGGGCAGAGCGAAGTAAGAATTCCCGCTGACGCTGTGGCCCTTAAGGGAATAGCCGCTCTGAAGGTGGAAGGCAAGACAGTGGCTGTAGAGATTCCAGGCAAGGTTGCTCAGCAGCTTCAAGCGTTGGCAGGACAGCAGCAGAAGGGCTCGATGATGTCTATCCTGCTTGAGCCAAGGTCCCCAGAGCAGAAGACAGCCTGGATACTTCAGGCTAATAAGAAGAGTGAAGCTGAACTGAGAACAGCCGGAGAAATGTTCAATCTCAGGCTGTCTGTGCTGAATCAGCAGGGAGTTAAGACTCCGCTGGTCTCGTTCGCGGAACCTGTTACACTTCGCTTGAAGGTTCAGGAGAACGGGAACCCGATGCTTGCAGGTGTCTATGCGGCCGCAGACGATGGAACGCTTGAATATGCAGGCGGAACCTGGGAATCGTCCGTATTGACTGCACAGATACGGCAATCCGGCAATTATGCTGTACTGGAGTATGACAAGAGCTTTGCAGATGTGACTCCGGCGGATTGGGCCTACTCAGTGATAAAAGAGATGGCTGCCAAGCATATTATCGAGGGCGACCGGGAAGGACGCTTCGCACCGAAGAGAGAAGTAACCCGGGCCGAATTCGTTACGATGCTTGTCCGTGCCCTTGGGCTGAAGGCGGAAGGCCTGCGTTCGTTCGCTGACGTAGACAGCAGCAAGTGGTATTCGGGCGATGTGGCCGCCGCTTTTGCAGCCGGAATCGTCAAAGGGGACTCTGCCGGCAAGTTCGCCCCCGAGTCGCGTATTTCGCGGCAAGAGATGGCAACGCTGCTTGTGAGAGCCTACGAGCTGCGCTCTGGAAGCAAGGCGCCGGCAGGTTCCTTGCCTGCTTTTGCCGATGCCGCCAAGATTGACAGCTGGGCTAAGGACGCCGTGAGTGCCGCCGGTTCACTGGGTTTCATCACGGGGACTCCGGACGGATTCTTCAAGCCCCAGGCCAATGCGACGCGCGCAGAGTGTGCGAAGGTATTGAGTTTGCTGCTTAATCTGTAAGCCGAAGGATTAGAGAGAAGTAGAAGTAGAGCAGCGATTCTCCTGGTTTGGGGGCGCTGCTCTTTTTACTGGCATGGGAAAGTTCGATTACGAAGGAGCCGGGCCGCATGTAGGCGGAAAACCGAACACATTGGGGCGAGGGAGGGCGAACGTGCCAAATGTAGTCGGAAAACCGATTACAATGGGTCGCGGCGAACGCAACAGTAGGGGGCCGTGCGCTTCCTAAGTACAAAAAAGATCTACTCTAGCTTGCAGCTCCTCCCTTACTTCATCCGGCATTTCCTTCACCTTAAGGTCATCGCCCAAGAATAACAGCCAATTCGTGAACTCCTTCAGCTCCTCCGTGCGGTTCGCCTCGACTTCCATTTTCAGGATAGCGGTAGTTTGGTAGGGGTCAGTATAGGACAGCGCCACCCTGAACGGGTGATATTTCCGGTATTGGGCAATGGCGCGGGGACCGAGCTCCAGAACAAGGTTGTTCTTCACTTGCTGCTTGCTCAGCTTCTCCTTAATTTTTTTGGCGCTTGGCCTGTCGGAGCCCGGGTAGGGGATGACATCCGTTAGCTGATCAACCGGGATGATCCGTTTCCTGGAGGCGTGCAGGTCGAAGCCCTCGATGAGCCACAGGCTTTTCTCCTGGTAGAGACGTAAAAGATACACAGCATAAGAGATATCCTTCTGGTCTTCCCGGCAGGTGATGAACAGATAAGGGTCCGCCAGCAGGAGCCGGATCAGCTTGTCCAGCATAGGGTGGGGGAGATCGGACAGGTCCAGCAGATCAGGATTGCCCGGGTGGGTGCCCTCGAACAGCAGGATCTGATTGAGTAGAACAAGATCCTCCTGCTGATTCTCCGAGATGAGCCCCAGTAATTTCTCCGTCAGCGACTGGCGGCTCTTGAGATAAGGAAGCTGGCCGTTTCTTGTCGCCATGAAGGCAATGAACAGCGCTTTGACCTCATTATCCGTGAACCGGACCACGGGAAGAAGAGAGTTACGCATAACGGAATACCCGCCATCCCGGCCCACCTCTGCAACCAGCGGCATCCCGAGCGCCTCGATCTCCCGGATATCCCGCTGGGCGGTCGAACGCGAAATATTGAATTCCCGCATGATTTCCGTCAGGGTAAAATGGGCACGATTGTTAATGTACCGCATGATGATGTTGATCCGTTCTACTTTTTTCATCGCGGCTCCTAAACAGGTTCATTTTTTGACATGGTTCAAGGTTATCATATACATAGCAGGTGAGGAACACAAATATGAATAAAGGCGGGATATAACAATGGCAGGGTATACTATTGAAGAAAAAGACAGCTTTACGGTGATTGGTCTGGGCGTTGATCTTAAGAGTGATTACACGGACTATGCCGGTATTTATAAGGAGAAGATGGATTTTTGGCAGGCGGTTAGTGAAGATGGCAGGCTCGACTTGTTAAAAGGGATTGCGGCGAATGACTATGTGTTTGTGGTGAACGAAGCGGTGAACGGCAAGATGATGCATTATGCCGGGGTAATGGCAGGTGCAGCCGCACAGATTCCGCAGGAAGCCCGGGTGATTCAATTCCCGAAGGGGGAATACCTCGTAGTGGCAGGCGAAGGAGCGACAACGGAGGAATTAAGCAATACTTTGACGGGCTTGGCCTTCGGACAAGCTTTGCCGCAAGCAGAAGGATACGCCTACGTGGGCGGGCCGAATACGGCTGTGGAGATGGGCAGCCGGGACGGCTCGCTGTATGGTGAAATGTGGATTCCTGTAGTCAGAAATTAAAAATGTAATGGAGGATAAGTAACTATGCCATATACAGTGGATTTCAAAGAAGTGTCTGTGCAAGGTCTGGAGTCATCGCCTGTTGCTGAAGCGCTGGCGGGATTACGTGCGAATGAGGCGCGTTATTTCATGAACAAGTATAAGCATGAATTCACAGTCGTTCCGGCCAGTGAAAGCCAGGAGACGTTGGATTACGTCAACGGGATTCTGAGCAAGGAGCGGGGTCTTGAGTTTGCTGCCAAGCCACTCCAAACGTCGCAGTTTCAGGTGGAGAATATCAGGTTCGCCTACGTTTTCTATGAGGATGGCCTTGCGCTTAACGTAATGTACACGGTGGATGATCCCAAGAAGCGGGCGGTCGGGTTCAAGCTCTCCGAGGGGATGGAAGTTCCGGCGGAGCTGGCGGACAAGTTCAAGTTCGCGCGGCAAAAGTCGAAGCTGGCTGGAACGATCCGGGGTTCGTTTTTTGTGATTAAGGGCGAGTACTAATAAAAATCCCCACAAAGTGAAGTTAAGCTTCGGAGTCTATTCAGAACCTTTGCGGGGGCCCCAAAACCATATACATTCTTGAACGGCCATAAGGGGCTGCCAATCTGGCAGCCCCTTGTATCGTTCAAATCTCCTCCGCTGTATACGTCTTCTGGGTGCGGAGGACCGGGAAGAACCGGTACATCCAGAGCACGGTAATAATCAGGGTACCAACTCCGCCGATCACGGTTGCAGGCACGGCTCCGACCAGCCCGGCCATCGTGCCGGACTCGAATTCGCCAAGCTGGTTCGAGGTACCGATGAATAACGAATTCACTGCGTTCACCCGGCCCTGCATCTCCTGCGGCGTATTGACCTGCACCAGTGTCGAGCGGATAACGACACTCACGACATCCGAGCCGCCGATCAGAACGAGCGCGAACAAGGACAGCCAGAAGCTGTGGGAGATGCCGAACAGCATCGTGGCCAGGGCGAAGACGACCAGCGAGGCGAATAGCATCCGGCCGATGGCCCGTTCCACCGAATAGCGGGTCAGGATGAGTGAGACGATGATCGCGCCTACCGCCGGGGCGGAGCGCAGCAGGCCAAGACCGAGCGAGCCGGTCTTCAGAATATCCTCGGCGAAGATCGGCAGCAATGCCGTGGCCCCGCCAAGAAGTACAGCGAACAAGTCCAGCGAGATTGTACCCAGGATAATCTTGCGGGCGAAGACAAACCGCAGGCCGCTGAGGAAGGTGTCCATGCTGACCGCGTCCAGCTTCTTGACGAAATGAACAGTCTTGACGAAGAAGATCAGCACCGTAGATACCAGCAGGGCGGCAAGCGAGGCGATATAGGCGGCAGCCGTACCCCAGACTACGAGAACACCCCCGAGGGACGGGCCGACGATCATTGCCGTCTGCATAGCAGACGCAGACCAGGCCGCTGCCTTAGGTAACTGCTCACGGTCCACGATATCGGGGACCAGCGCCGCCGAGGCCGGACTCTCGAAGGTACGGCACGCGCCAAGGATTGCTGCGGCTGCCAGCAGGTGGACTGCGCTGAGCCAGCCTTCGATGCTGCCGAGGACAAGCAGCAGCACGATGAGGCACTCTGTAAGCTGGCACAGGAACACAATGGTTCGGCGGTCATAGCGGTCTGCCGTCTGTCCGGCAGGCAATGTCAGCAGGAGCATGGGCAGGAATTGGGCCAGCCCGACCAGTCCAAGCTGATAGGCGCTGCCGGTCAGCGCATACATCTGCCAGCCAATCGCCACCGACAGCATCTGGAAGGCGCTGGTGGAGAAGATCCGCGCGATCCACAGGCGCAGGAATGAGCGGTTATGCAGTACAGACGAGCGTGGAGTATTCGCATTCGATGTATTCAGTGTATTCAATGGGTGTCATCCTCCAAGCGATTAGAATCGGGTTCAGATTCGGGGGCCGGCTTCCGCCCGCGCATCTCCGGGTGTTCCTGGAATATTAAGGCGTAATTCTTGCCGTAACGCGCCTCCAGCTCCGCGGCGAAATCCTGCTCTATGCGCATCATCACGATATCGTGATAATAAGACGTCTGAAGCACATCCAGCACAGCCGGATGGTTGCTCTCCAGCGCCGAAGCCTGCGAATGGCGGGTGAAGCTGCCCAGAAGCGAGGTCTCCTTATCCAGCAGGAGCGAGAAGTTCCGGGCGGCCTTCGGCCCGCCTGCCGGAACACTATGCACAGTGACACGCGACAGCGCTGTAGGTATGTCACCTATCACCATCAGGTGGACGGCAATGCCCCGTTCTTCGGCGGCAAGCAGTGTGTCTTCTATCCGGTGCAGATCCTCCGCCCAGATATCTGCCAGAATCTCTGCGCTGGCATTGGCAGCAAGCCGCTTTACCGCCAGATTCACCTGAGCATCTCCCTTCCAGTTGCTGAAGAAGGGCGGTACAGCAGGCAGGTGGCCCAATTCGTTCTCCAGTAGGTGGGCGGTGCGCTCAAATTCCGCCTGAAGCAGCTTAACGACCTGCCGGACCGGAATGGCAGCGAAGGTCACCGGCTCGCCTTCGACTGTCCGGCAGACTCCTTTATCGACCAGACTGCGCAGCGCGGCGTATACATTGGACCGGGACACGGACACCTGCTTGGCGACCTCATAGCCCGAGGAGGGCGGCTGGCCGTGTAGCGCCAGGTAGCAGCGGGCTTCCAGATCGGATAAGCCGAGCTTGCGTAATGCTTCAATCATGGGTGAACCGCCTTTCTGTGAAAGTAAGTATTGCTTCGTTGTATGTAGAAGTATTTCAAAATACTACTCCGATCTCAAAGTGCTGTCAAGCAGCAATTCGCGTCCGTCCGCAGCACCGAGCGTCTCACAAAAATGATTACAGTCGGGTGAAATCAGGTAATAACTCTCAAGACGGCTTTAAAAGCCGATATGCAAGAGAGTCTCGACTATAAACCAATGACAGGATGAGGACTTATGCGAAAAGCAATTCTGACTACCATGCTCATCTCCAGTCTGTTAATGGCTGGCTGCGGCAATAACGGGGCGGCAAATGGCGGTACGGCGGCTACTCCAGAGACCGGACAAGCAGCGACGGCAAGCCCTGAGGTTACACCCGAGGTTACGCCGGAGCCGGCAGCTGAGGCTACCGCAGAGCCTGCACCGGATGCAACGGCACAGGCACCAGCGCAGACGACCGCACCGGAAGCCACGCCGAAGGCCAGTGCGGCGGGGGATTCGCAGCGGCAGACGTATTTTGATAAGCTGGATAAGATTGAAGAGGGCCTTAGCGATCTGAAGGCAATGTCAGACAGTGGGGTCATGACTGATATGAAGGAAGCCGCTTCCAAGGAGCATGAGCGCTGGGACAAGGCGCTGAATGAAATCTACCAGGCGCTTAAAGTGCAGCTTCCCGAAGCCGATATGGCGAAACTGAAAGAGGAGCAGCTAAGCTGGATCAAGGAACGGGATAAGGCCGCAGAGGAAGCGGCTGCCAAGTATAAAGGCGGAACGATGGAGGGGCTGGAGTACGCGGCGACCTTGGCTTCCGTGACGAAGGAACGTTGTTATAAGCTGGTGGAGTTGTATATGAAGTAATCAGAGAGCGCAGTGACTCTCCAATGGGGAGGTCCGCTGCGCTGTTTTTTTGACGTTAGTTTGATTAATGAATGGATTAGGGGTTACCCGTTATAAAAGTCGATTCTAGGCTGAAAGTGCTTTTTTTTGAGCAGAACGGATCCCTATTATTTGTTACGCTCCATATGAATGTTACCAGGAAAGGAGGCGGGAGCGCTCAAGCTCAAGCTGGAAGACAACTAGGAGAGCATCTGCACAAGTTTCCCCTGATTTCTAAATTGATTTTAGAATAATAGGAGGAGTTAAGCCCATGGGTAGAAAAAAGAGGTCTGTTCAGAAATCATTGCTCACATTCTTATTATCCTGTCTGCTGGTCTTACCGCTTGCTCTCCCGCCCGCACCGGCACATGCAGCTTCTACCGGAAATCTTCCTCCCAGGCAGGCAGAATATCTGGACCGTGGCTTGGTGGCGGTTCTGACCGATGGCGGCGTCTTTGTGAGCTGGAGGTACTTGAATACGGATTCGGATGAAATCGCTTACAACGTCTATAAGAACGGGATGAAGGTGAACCCGGCACCGATCGTAGACTCTACCAACTATGTGGATACGACGGGTGCGGACAGCTCGCAATATCAGATTTCTACGATTGTTGCCGGGAAGGAGGAAATGCAGCCGGAGCGGGCGGCAGTGTGGCATAACTCTTATCTGCCGATTCCGCTGGATAAGCCTGCTGATGGCCGGACCAAAGACGGGGGGACGTATTCCTATTATGCCGGAGATGCCTCTGTTGGGGATCTGGACGGGGACGGGGAATATGAGATCGTTTTCTTGTGGAGTCCCAGCAATTCTAAGGATAATTCACAAGCAGGCTATACCGGGAACGTCTACATCGATGCGGTCAAAATGGACGGGACCAAGCTCTGGCGCATTGATCTTGGCGTGAACATCCGGGCCGGGGCGCACTATACGCAGCTGATGGTGTATGACCTGGACGGCAACGGCAAAGCCGAGGTGGTGGTCAAAACGGCAGACGGCACCAAAGACGGTCAGGGTACAGTCATCGGTGACGGCACCAAGGATTACCGCAATGACGGCGGATATATCCTGGACGGGCCGGAATATTTAACGCTGTTCGACGGCCAGACCGGCGCTGCGGTGTCCACCGTTGACTATGACCCGCCAAGGGGCAACGTCAGCTCGTGGGGAGACGGATACGGCAACCGCGTCGACCGGTTCCTGGCCGGGATTGCATACCTGGACGGCGTGAAGCCAAGCGTTGTGATGGCCCGTGGCTATTATACAAGAACAACACTTACCGCATACGACTACACGAATGGCGCATTGGTGAAGCGCTGGAACTTTGACACGAACGAAGCTGGCGCGCAATATGAAGCACAGGGCAATCACAACCTCAGTGTGCTGGATGCAGACGGTGACGGCCGGGATGAGATCATGTACGGTGCGCTGTCGATTGATGATGACGGCACGCTGCTCTACAGCACCGGACTTGGACATGGAGATGCGATGCACGCCGGGAAGCTTGATCCGAACCGGGAAGGGTATCAGGTTGTCAGTGTGCATGAGCATAAGGATGCTGCTTACGGGCTGGAGATGCGCGATGCTGCTACAGGAGAGATCCTTTGGGGACAATTCACCGGCAAAGATACCGGGCGGGGAATGTCAGCAGATATCGATCCGGAGCATCCCGGTTATGAGTCTTGGGCATCCACGATTGTGAATGGTCAGATGGACCCGTTATCCCGCGGCTACGCAGCGGACGGTGAGGTGATTTATGAACAGAATGAAGTGCCGCGAAGTGCGAATTTTGCGATCTGGTGGGACGGGGATCTTCAGCGGGAGCTGTTCGACCACGACTGGAACAACACTACCGCGCAAGGCATTCCGCTGATTTATAAGTGGGATTACCGCAATAAGCAGCTGAAGGAGATTCTCCGGGCAGCCGGTTCATTGACCAATAATCATACCAAAGGCAACCCGGCCCTTCAGGCGGATCTCCTGGGCGATTGGCGCGAGGAGCTGCTGCTGCGCAGCGAAGACAGCTCGGAGTATAGACTCTATACCACTACGATTCCTACAACCTACAGAATTCCGACGCTTATGCAAGATCCGGTGTACCGGCTGGGGATTGCATGGCAGAACGTGGCGTACAACCAGCCGCCGCACACAGGCTTCTATCTAGGGACGGAGGCCACTGCATTCCCTAAAGCGAATCTGGCACTGACCGGCGCGCCGCAACCGCTGGAGCAGCTCTACCACTTCGGGTTCGGTACGGAGCCGCCAGCAGGAACAACTTCTGTGCAGGCTACCCCTTACACGGAGGGAGCGGGATATGGTTTCGAGAGCATAAGCGGAATCACCCTGGGCGCGAGCCACGCTTCCCTGCCGGAGAACACCAAGTTTGCGGTGGACCTGCCGGATGCCAATTACAAGGTGACGCTCAAGCTGGGCAGCGGAGACAGAGACTCAAGTGTAGGGGTCAAATCTGAATTTGTGCAAAAGCTGGCGCTCACCCAAGTTCATGCCGGAACGCCGCTGCTCTACTCCTATGACATTGCAGTGATGGACGGCCAGTTAGAGTTTATTTTCTCCGGCACGGCTGCCGATGTGCAAGAGATTAAGATCGAGAAATACCCGCAGAAGGTCCCGGGAAGCGGAACAACCATCTATATGGCTGGTGACTCGACGATGCAGTCCTACAGCGGAATGCAGGCTCCGCAGGAAGGCTGGGGCCAGCAATTCAGTAAATACTTCAGCAGCGGAGTAACGGTCCAGAATGATGCCATCGGCGGCAGAAGCAGCAAGTCGTTCATGGTGGATGGCCGTCTGGATAGTATCCTGCAGCGGATCAGACCGGGCGATTATTTCTTCATCTCCTTCGGCCACAACGATGCCAGCGCGGGCATTCCTGACCGTTATGCCTCTCCGGCAGATTATGCAGCGTACTTGACCCGCTACGTGAACGGAGCGAAGCAGCGCGGGGCCACTCCGGTTCTGTTAACGCCGGTAGGACGCAGGGATTTCAATACGATCACTCAAGAATTCAATGTAAGCTTTCCGGAATACGTGAAGGCGGCAAAAGAAACAGCGGCTGCGCTGAACGTGCCGCTGATCGATCTGAGCCAGCTCAGCATTGCGGAGTATAACCGTGTCGGCCTGGCCGCTACGGAGAAGTTTTTCCTGTATGCCAATCCTGGCGAGTACCCGAAATACCCGAACGGTGTCAGCGATAATACCCATTTCAGCACGTATGGCGCACAGGTCATTGCCGGTCTGGTGGCGGGCGCAGTGAAGGAGATGAACCTCAGCATCTCCCCGTTCGTGATTGATCCCGGTATTACCGAGCCGGAGCCAGAGCCGGAGGTGCAGCAATATGCGGAGGACTTCGAGGGTGACCCGGCCGCAGCACAATATTCGATGGTGAATGCTACTGGCATTGCCGGAACTATGGCGGGGACGGTTACAGAAGAGAACGGGAACAAGGTATTGTCTGTGACGGGTTCCGGCTCCGGCAACCGCGCTAAGGTATTCCGCCTGTTCGATGCGGTGAACGGCGACATTGTGAATGTCGGTTTCAATTGGCATTCTGGCAACGTCAGCGCTGTCCCGTCGGAGGGGCATTTAAGTCTGCAGGATGCCAGTGAGAATATTATTTTCACCTTGTTCACCAAGACTGGAGCGGCAAGCCCGAATACGAACATTCATTATTTCACCGGCCCGTACACACCAGACTATGGTACCGGCACCACTGCCATTCCAGGGGGCGGAACCGCTACGACGATTCCCAAGAATCAGTGGGTGAATATCAAGCTGAAGATTGATTTTGCTGAGAAAAGTCTGGATCTCACCTTGACCAGTCTCGCTAACCCAAGTGTCACCCAGACGATCCGCGATATTCCGTTGAGTCCGGGAGTCTATGACAATAACGTCAGGGGCTTGCGGTTCCTGGGTACGCGAAAAGGAGGAGGAGGCACGCTGAATTGGACCACCCAGATTGACAACGTGAAGATTGAGGGTACGAAGCTTCCGGTGGCGGCAGGCGATATGACGGCATTGATTGCGCTGCATCAGGAAGTGAAGGCTATCGATCTCACATCCTACACGGAAGCTTCTGTAGCTGTGGTGCATAGAGCCTTGAACGCTGCCGAGGCGCTGATCGGGACAACAGCCTCGCAGGCGCAAATCGATCATGCTGTGAATATGCTTAAGGTTGCACGCGACTCACTGACCCGTGAGCCTGCGGGTGATGTAAGCACGTACTCATTTGATTTTGGCTCCGGCAGCGCAGCAGACGGCTATACGAAGGTGGATGCCAAACGGGCCTACGTGGAAGGGAACGCATACGGGTTCGCCGACACCGCGCTGGTCCAAGACGAGAACCGGGGAACCGGCAACCCGCTGACAGAGGACTTCACCCGTGTAAACGGGACCTCTCTCGTAGTGGAGATGAAGCCGGCGAATTACCGTGTAACGATGACCATCGGGGATGCGCAAGAAGTGACCCAGACGGGTGTTACGGTGGAGCAAATGAACAAACTCCCGGTCACCACCATCCCCTCAGGCCAATTCAAGGAAGTTACGTATGATATCGCCCTGATCGATGGCGTATTTAACTTCAGCTTCTCCGGCAGTACGCCAAAGATCAACGCGCTGAAGATTGAGCGCCTTCCGGAGCAGGGGGCGGCTGATAAGCCAACTATCTATCTGGCGAGTGATTCCACGGTTGCCAATTATGCGGAGAGCTACCGTCCGCAGGCCGGATGGGGCGAGAAGCTGGGCCGTTATTTTGACACAGAGAAGATCAGCATTGATAACAGGGCAGTCGGCGGACTAAGCAGCAAAACCTTCCTGAACGGCGGATATCTAAACGATATTCTGCTAGGCATTCATGAAGGGGATTATCTGTTCATGCAGTGGTCACATAATGACTCCACACCCTCCCGGCCGGAGCGTTATCTTACCCCGGAACAGTTCAAGGTGTATCTGAAGGATTACATTAACGGTGCTGTGCAGAGAGGTGCGATTCCAGTGCTGGTTACACCTGTCAACCGGAGGGATTTCAGTGGTGAAGTGCTGAACAAAAGCTTCCCGGCATACGTACTGGCGATGAAGGAAACGGCGCAGGAGACGGGCACGCTGCTGATTGATTTGAATCAAGCGAGCTGGGAGTATTTTCAGGAGCTGGGCACAGAGGGCACCAAATCCATCTTCATGTGGACGGGAACCACGGAGGACAACACCCATCTGCAGATGAACGGTGCGATTAAAGTATCGGAGCTGCTAGCGGGGCTGGTGAAGGAGCTGAATATTCCGTTGTCCGCTTTAGTTACTCTGGAAGGAGGGCAAGCGGATCAGACCCCGCCGCATACGTCTGCGGCAGTGAAGGGGGCTGAGCAGAACGGCTGGTACACATCGGCGGCGGAAGTGACATTCACCGCGAGCGATGAGCAATCCGGGATTGACCAGACGTATTTCAAGGTGAATGGCGGGGAGCTTCAGACCGGCAGCATGCTGACGATAAGTGAGGAGGGCAAGCATACCCTGACCTATTGGAGTGTGGATAAAGCCGGTAATAAGGAGACCGAGCAGACACTGGCAGTAGCGGTTGACCTCTCGCCTCCGGCGGTAATTATTCAGGGAGAGGCACAGTATACGATTGACCAGCAGGTCGAGATTAGCTATACGGCTTCCGATTCGGTGTCCGGTGTTGCAGAACCAAGCGGCGAGTTGCTGAATACACCTGCGTATACACTTGAACCCGGTCTGCATAAAATAACGGCCACCGTCAGCGACCTTGCTGGCCGTGAGACAAGTGTGGATTTCAGCTATAGTATTTACGCTACGTTTGCGAGTCTGGCTGAATTGACCCGTGCCTTCGCGGGTGAATCGGCAGACCCGGGTGCAGCGGCGCTTGCAGAGCAGCTCGCCAGTAAGTTAATGCTGGCGGAGCAAGCGGCGGGGGCGCGTGAAGGGGCGAAGGCCAGAACGCTGCTTGCAGCATACAGCCAGGAGGTCAGCTCTGGGGCCGCTGCGGCTTTTACGGTGGAACAAGGGAATGTGCTAACGAGATGGGCCGCATGGATCAGCCAGGGAATACCACTAGCAGAAAGTGCTCCAGGTATGCCTGTATTGTCGGATAATAATGGGCATGATACGGGGCTGCGGGACGGCGATTATACGGTTACGATGAATCTCTGGTGGGGCAATAATGGCACCCGCTTCAAGCTCTATGAGAATGGAGAAAAGATTGAAGAAGGCGCTCTGACAGACCAGTCACCGTCCGCCCAGTCCGTGCAGATCAAAATTGCCGGCAGACCGAACGGGACATACGTCTATACGCTGGAGCTCAGCAATTTGCATGGATCGGTGACGAGCGCACCCTTGACGGTGACGGTCACCGATGCTTCTCCTGGGCAAGCGGTATTATCGGGTGATAACTGGGACGGGGACGGCAGCTATGCGGTGATGATGAATCTGTGGTGGGGGACGAATGCAACGGAATACCAGCTGTACGAGAATGGAGTATTGGTTGATACACAGACTCTACAGGCGCATACCCCGGATGCCCAATCCGCAGTCACTACAATCTCCGGCAAAACCCCCGGAACCTATGAATACGAAGCCGTCTTGCGCAACGCAGCAGGCGAGACCAGATCTGCGAAGATGACAGTGATTGTAGGGAAGTGAGCGGCTGGTTGAAGACCAGATGATGCGCTTGTTCGTGCGAGATTAACTGGAAAAGCCCGGGAAACCGGGCTTTTTGTGCTGCAAGAGATGCATCTCATGGCTTGGGCTGAATGGGGATGGAGGAGAGGCAGGAGGAGCATTAGTGCCCCTGAGTTATGCGAAAGTAGGCGGCAATCGTAAATGAAGAGCAAAAG
Organism: Paenibacillus sp. FSL R7-277; assembly: GCF_000517965.1. Classification (NCBI taxonomy): domain Bacteria; kingdom Bacillati; phylum Bacillota; class Bacilli; order Caryophanales; family Paenibacillaceae; genus Paenibacillus; species Paenibacillus sp. FSL R7-277. Next base: position 39,638 of record NZ_ASPX01000058.1, on the reverse strand, counting down.
TGCACCTGAATCCAGCGAATGCGGGCCGGACGGGGCAAATATAGTGCACTAGTACCCCCGAATGTACCGGATACGAGCAAAACGAGCAAATAAGGAGCACTAGTGCACCTCCCTACACTGGATGCCGCTAAAAGTAGGCGAAGAGTAAAAGAGAGTGGGCATTCATGCAATTTGGTGGAGCTATTACAATAAAAACCGCCAGTTACAGCAATCTTGCAATAGTACAGTAACAATCCTTTCAGCAGCATGCTATTCTTGGGCCAGCAACAGTATCAGTAACACTAGCAACTTGCCATGTCACACACTAGGACCAGGCATACGAACACCAGGATAGTTGCTGGAACGGGTAATGCGTTCACATGGCTACCCGGTATCTATTTATGTATGTAAGACCAAGAATTAAGGGAGGCGTAATCGTTGAAGCAGATCAAACAATGGATGCTTACTCTTGTGATGACGTTGCTGCTGACTGTAGTGCCAGCGGGGGCGGGGAGCGCGGCGGCTGTGCTGGAGGAGGTGCCTTTTCCGATGGATTCCAGCAATCAGGCGGGATGGTGGTCTCCTCTTGCCACTTACGGGCTTGGTTATGAGTATGCTTATATGGCTTATAACGCCCCGGGATCGATCCCCGGCAAGCATACGGTAGCTATTGCAAGAAGAGACAACGACGGGATATGGAGCAAGCTTCCGCTCATGGATGGGACAACCCCGGCGGAATATCTGGATGATCTCGGGCACAACCAGCCTTCTATGGCGAGAGACGGAAGCGGCCGGTTCCACGTTTTTGCTTCCATGCACAGCAATCCCTGGCGCTACTACCGCTCAGATACCGTGGGCGGGATTCCGCAGAACCACTCGGACGAGCTGCCCGCAGGCATGACGGTAACCTATCCGGTAGTCACGACCGCTCCGAATGGAGATCTGTATTTGCTGGTTCGCATTGACAAAGACCCGGCCGGCAAAAGAGAGGCTGTTCTGCTCCGCTGGAACAATGCCGACTCTGTATGGACTCAGGTCAAGACCATTGCGGCACATTTGAACCGGTCTGTCTATCCGGATGACCTGGTTTTTGATGCAAACGGCGACTTGCATATCTTGTTCGAGTGGGCGTATTTCGCCGCCAGCCCGCTGCGCCATCAGTTGTCCTATCTGAAGTACAGCCCGTCCACGGGGGTATTCAGCAAAGCGGATGGAACTCCGGTCACAGCGCCTGTCTCCCTGACTACGGCGGATATTGTGCAGCCTATGGCTCCAAGCGAAGCCTATGTGCAGAGCGGCAGTGATCCCGGCGGCCCGGGCGTACAGAGCGCCAAGATGACGCTTGATGCAGCGGGACGTCCGGTGATCGCTTACCGTTACCGTGAGGAGGGCAGCACTAGCTTTGCTGTGAAGCAGGCCACTTACGGTGCAGGGGGCTGGAAACTGCAGACCGTCTATAACGCTGCTCCCACCAACGCGGCCATTGATGTGACCTGGACGGGTACAACATCCAGAATCTATTATGTCAAAAGCAGCGGTACTGACCGTGCATTCATGGCAGTGAATACCGGCGGAGGCTGGACAGAGAGCTCGCTTGCACCGGGTATCCCGGTGGAAAGGCTGGCGGTAGACCGCTGCCCGAAGGGCATTGACATCTTGTACTTGGTAGATGTAACGAACCTGAAGCTTTACTATGGGCGAAATAACTAGGCTGGCCAAATTGATCACCGCACAACTATACTATCCACTTAATGAAAGGCCCGGACATTCGCCCGGGTTCTTTCATTTGCAGTTTGCCCGGAATGGGCATCATTTCCAGGATGTAAGTCCGGGCAGGTCTAACAAGCGCAGAATACATTGAGCTGCTATAATGTTTCATTAGAAGATTATTACGAAGCAAGGGGGAGCACCGGAACATGATTATATCGCTTGAACAGGTATCCTGGCGGCGTGAGCAGACGATGATTCTGCACGAGATGAATTGGCAGGTGGAGAAGGGACAGCACTGGTGCATAGTCGGTCTGAACGGATCAGGCAAGACGACGATGCTGAATGTCGTGAACGGCTATATCTGGCCGACCCAGGGTCAGGTGGAGGTGCTTGGCCACCGCTTCGGTGATGTGGATCTGCGGGAGCTGCGCAAGCGGATCGGCTGGGTCAGCACCTCTTTGCAGCAGAAGCTGTACGGCCATCAGACGGCGCTGAACATCATTTTGAGCGGCAAGTTCGCCACAATCGGACTGTACGACAAGACGGAAGAAGAGGACCTGAATCAGGCAGAGGAGTTGCTGGAATTCCTGGATTGCTCGGCTCTGGCCGCACGCACTTATGATACCTTGTCTCAGGGACAACGCCAGAAGATTCTCATCGCACGGGCACTCATTGCAAATCCTGAGCTGCTCATCCTGGACGAGCCGTGTACGGGACTGGATATTTTTGCGCGGGAGCAGCTGCTGCAGATGATCGAAAAGATCACGAAACAGGAAGGCGGCCCCACCTTGCTGTATGTGACCCATCATATCGAAGAGATTACACCCTGCTTCACGCATACCCTGCTGGTTAAAAAAGGGGAAATCTATAAAGCTGACGAGACCGCAGAATGCCTGAAGTCCGAGGTGCTCAGTGAGTTCTTTGATACTCCGGTTGAGGTGCAGGAGCACCATAACCGGAGATGGCTGACTTTGGGTTAATATAAGAGGCGTTCCGGGGAAGCCATGACAAATAATATTTTGTACCCGGGAGACATGCCGTGTCCATTCCATCAAGTCCGCAATATTGTGTAGGGCAGGACCATAAAAACCACAATATTAGGAGGAATGGCTTATGGCAGATGAAGGATGCAATCAAACCGCTTCCGGATCTTGCTCACATGCAGAGGGGAACTCCACGACCGCAAGCGGGTTTGCTTCTCACGCTGAGGGGTACCAGACCACAGCCAACGCTTCTGCGGCTCATGCTGAAGGGTACCAGACCCTTGCAGTTTTGGACACGGCCCATGCCGAAGGGAATGGTTCGCTTGCATCAGGACCGGCCTCACATGCGGAAGGCTACAGGACCTTTGCAATCAATGACGCTGCCCACGCTGAGGGAGGTTTAACTACTGCTTCCGGAACTCAATCTCACGCTGAGGGTGCTCAAACGGTTGCTTCGGGTGTAGCTTCACATGCGGAAGGCAATCAGAGCACTGCAAGTGGAGAATATTCCCACTCAGAAGGCTACCTGACTGTAGCTGCTGGTTCTGCTGCTCATGCAGAAGGCTTCTCAACACTGGCAAATGGGTTTATTTCTCATGCTGAAGGTTCCTTCACTGAGGCCAATGGAAACTTTTCTCATGCTGAAGGTTCAGGTACAATTGCAGGTGCTCAGAACTCTCATGCTGAAGGGAACAGTACAGTTGTTCTGCCAGAACACACTGATGCTCATATTATGGGTACTTATGGTGAAACACTGTTTCCTGCTTCTTGGCATTTAGCCAATGGTAATCCGGCCGCCCCTGACCTGGCTGCTGTGCTTCAGGGTTCTACAGGAAATTTATATCTTCAAGGCACTGTAATATCTCCTGGGGCAGACTATGCCGAAATGTTTGAGACGGTGGATGGATTGCCGATAGAGCCTGGATATTTTGTAACCACGGATGGAGAGCGGGTCAGAAAAGCAACCCCGTCAGATCAATATATCTTGGGCGTGGTCAGTGCAAGTCCTTCTGTGCTTGGTGATGCAAGTCCTTTGAACTGGAAAGGCAAATACGAAAGGGATGAATGGGGCAGGGTTAGATATGAAGACCGGGAAGTGAGGGCTGTGACAGACAGCAAAGGTAATGTTATGGCACCTGCATATACTATGAGCACGGCTGTTGTTAATCCCCAATTCGACCCTTCCCAAAAGTATGTATCGCGGATCGATCGTGCAGAATGGGTGGCTGTAGGAACCATGGGCAAGCTTCTGGTCCGGGATGACGGAACCTGCCAGGTGAACGGATACTGTCTGCCTGGTGAGAATGGAGTAGCGACCGCTTCAGTAACAGGGTATCGCGTTCTTGCAAGAACAGCACCGGATCAAATCAAAATTTATGTGAAATAAATGGTTCTGCAAGCGCGCAACGCAAAAATAGAAGGCAGCAATTCTCCAGTTATAGAGAATTGCTGCCTTTGTTATTGAGAATTAATTTTTATTGATACTTCGGCAGCCAGTCACCATGAGCCGCGATCAGGTCGTCGCACATACTGACAATGTCGTCCATCGACAGTTCGGCGGCGGTATGCGGGTCCAGCATGGCGGCATGGTAGATATGGTCCTTTTTGCGAGTCATAGCGGCTTCTATGGTCAGGAGCTGGGTGTTAATGTTGGTCCGGTTCAGCGCTGCGCACTGCGGCGGCAGATCGCCTACGAAGGTTGGCGTTACGCCGCTTCTGTCCACCAGACAAGGCACCTCGACACAGGCTTCACGCGGCAGATTGGTGATCAGGCCCGTGTTCATCACATTGCCGCCGATCTTGAACGGTACATCCGTCTCCATGGCTTCCAGGATGTAGGAGGCATACTCATGGGAACGCTCATGCGTCAGATCCTGGTTGTTCACCAGCTCTCCGCGCATCTGCTCCCACCCCTTAATCTGTTCCACGCAGCGGCGCGGATATTCGTCCAGCGGAATCTGGAAGCGTTCGATCAGCTCCGGGTAGTTCCGCTTAATGAAGTAAGGATGATATTCGGCATTATGCTCGGAGGACTCGGTAATATAGTAGCCGAATTTCAGCATCATCTCATAGCGGACCATATCATAATGCGGCTCAAGCTGCTTCTCGGCCGCGCGCCGTTTGATCTCCGGGTACAGATCCTCGCCGTCTCTCGTGACTTCAAGCAGCCAGGCCATGTGGTTGATGCCGGCGATTTTGGCTTGTACCCCTGTCTTGTCAATGCCGAGGTGGTCGAATAATCCAGGGATACACTGCTGCACGCTGTGACAGAGTCCAATAGTATTCACCCCGCCGTAAGTGTTCATGACATTCGTCAGAACGGCCATCGGGTTCGTATAATTCAAGAACAGCGCATCCGGGCACACCTCGCGGATATCGGCCGCGAAGTCCAGCATTACCGGGATGGTCCGCAGGTTGCGGAAGATGCCGCCGATGCCTACAGTGTCAGCGATCGTCTGGCGCAGGCCGTATTTCTTGGGAATCTCAAAATCGGTAATCGTACAAGGATCATACCCGCCGACCTGAATGGCGTTCACCACATATTTGGCACCGCGCAGCGCTTCCTTGCGGTCAGTATACATATTGACGGTACATGTGCTGCCGCTGCTTTTCTTCAGATTCTGGAGCATACTCGCTGAGTCATTCAAGCGCTGAAGATCGATATCGAATAATGCAAGCTCGAAGCCCTGAAGGGCAGGTGTAGCCATGATATCGCCGAGTACATTCTTCGCGAAGACGGTACTTCCGGCACCGATAAATGTAACTTTAGACATAAGTGATAAGCCTCCTATAAAATGCGTGAAAAGCCTTCTGTCATACAGCCACTTGCGGATGAAACTGACAGAAATGTGCTGGAACAGAAGCTTTTTGCGCTGATTTCTACTATAATCACTATAGAATAGAACCGCTGCGCAGGCTATGGAGAAAGACAAGATACATATGGAGGAATGTTGCATGGACCCGGAGCATTATGAATTCACCCTGGGCATCAACCTGACCCCGGAGGAGCAGGAGCTGTCCGTGCTGTTCAGCGGGGAAGGGAGGCCGCATCCCGGCCACACCGTCGGACCGTCTGTACATGATTTCTACCTGATCCATACCGTTCTTGCGGGCAGCGGCCGGTTCGAGAGCGATACATTCTCGGCGGAGTGCAAGGCAGGAGATACTTTTGTGATTATCCCGGGGATGTTATTCAGTTATAAGGCGGACGAGGACCACCCGTGGCATTATGCGTGGGTCGCCTTGCAGGGCATTGGCGTGCTGGATCAGCTTCGGGCGGTCGGGATCACCAGGGAGCGGCCCTTCGCCCATTCGGATTCGGTCCCGGAGCTGCATAACCTGTATAAGGGCATCCGGCAATCCTTCAAGCAATCCGCATATCCACGGCTGGAGAGCCTGGAGGCTTCGGGCTGGGTGCGGCTGCTGCTTCACCGCTTCGGGCGGGACAATCTGGATCAATTGCCGCCGCATCCAAGCGAAATGCCAGAGATGATCGACCGGCAGATCGACCAGGCGATCCGCTGGATTACGCTGCAGTTCCACCAGCAGCTCAGCATTGATCACATCGCGTCTTCGCTCGGCTATCACCGGGTCCATCTATCCAAGGCCTTCAAGCAGCGGACCGGAATGTCACCGAAGCAGTATTTGCTCAAAGTGAGGATGGACAAGGCCAAAGAGCTGCTCGCAAGCCCGCTGACCATCGAACAGGTAGCCTCATCGGTCGGCTTCAATGACGCCCTGTATTTCTCTAAGCAATTCCGCAAAGCTACGGGCATGCCGCCGAGTGAATACCGGGCCGCGCTTAGGAACGGGAACGAAAAAGATACAGGAGGATCAAACATATGAAACCGCAAGTTCAGCGAATCCGTGATCTGACCATAGTACGAAGAGGGGGAGGCCGGGTGCTGGTCATCGGCTGCGATTCCAGCGCCAGCATCGGGAATAAGCCGATGGATGCGGTGCAGACACCCCCGGCTGTCGCAGGCTATTATGCTGCCAGAGTTGCAGTAATGGAGGTGCTGTCTGTGGGGGCGGAGATCTTAACGGTCATCGATACCTTAGCGGTAGAGAAGGAGCCTACAGGGAATGAAATTATCCGGGGCATCCACAGGCTGCTTCAGGAAGCCGGACTGACTGCCGCCCACGTGAACGGCAGTACCGAGGATAATTTCGTGACCTGCCAGACCGGTATCGGTATTACCGTGATAGGGGAGGCGGATGAGACGCAGCTGAAGCTGGGATGTTCAAGTACAGGAGACTGCATCGTGATGCTGGGCGAACCGCTGGTCGGAAGCGCTGTTCTGGAGCAGGAAGCAAGCCAGTGTACCCTCCGGCAGCTTCAGCTTCTGGCAGGCGCGCCGGAGGTCCATGACATTCATCCGGTCGGCTCGAAGGGAGCCGGGTATGAAGCAGGACTGCTGGCGGAGCTAAGCGGCTGCAGCTTCCAGCCGGTGCCTGGAATAGAGGATAAGCTACAGGCATCCGGGGGGCCGGCGACAGCGGTGATTTTTGCGGCAGAGGAACGCAGGATTAGCGAGCTTCAGTCCAGAATAGGAGGCAAAATGGAGATTATCGGTTATTTGCAGCCTTGAACGGCTTGCGTAAGATCCATACAAGTGCGAATCAAGGCGGCTTTGATTAAGGCAAATCTGCCTTGCCAGCAAACAAATGGATAAACGTATCTTAATTTCCCTCTTTCTGCGAAATGTCCTGAAGCAAGTGGAAAAATAGCAACTGCTGCTTACAGATTAGGCCGTTTCAGGTAACGAGTGATTATTTAAGTGCCATTTTTCCAATTGTTTCCCTAGCATGGCCCATACGTTCCTCAGGAAGTGGAGAAAATCCAACTAAATGCGCTCCCGCAAACATACACATCCCAGTCTCATCCGCTATCCAAGCGCAATGGGCACTGCCAGCCCCTTGCAGACAGGGAGTGGTATGAGCTGGAGAATGTACAATCTTTCTATCAATTTTTCAATCAGCATAAGCATCTGTTTGAATAAGGCTTAATAAGCGCTAGGAAGCGCCACAATTGACATCATTCAAATTCAAAGTTATTATAGACACACATAGTCCTTAATAAGGGCGATGCTGATGTACATTGCAGATTGGCGATGTACATTGGACGATGCAGGTTGGTCGACGCTGATGTACATTACAGATTGGCAGCACAGATTGGTCGATGCAGTTGTGCAATACAGACTGGCGACGCAGGTGAGCGATGGAGATGCGGTGTCTATTTTTTTGTGATATTCACGGACTACGGAAGTCTCTAATATCCACAAATCAATCTGCCGTCACCGCCACACCAGACACCAACCACTCAAACCAACCACAGGGAGGAATTACAAATGACGAATCTGAAAAATAATGATGCCGCAAATGTAGTTAATACAGATGCAGCAAATGCAGCAAATGCAGACGCAGTAATTATCGGCGGTGGCCCAGCCGGGCTTAATGCTGCGCTGATGCTGGGCCGTGCACGCAAACGGACGATTGTGATTGATGCCGGGCAGCCGCGTAATGCGGTCACCCGGGAAGCGCACGGCTTTCTGACCCGGGACGGGATCGCTCCGTTCGAACTCCGGCGGATTGCCATAGAACAGCTAGGCGCTTATCCATCCGTTTCACACATTGAAGATACAGTAGTGTCCATTACCGGTGAGGATGGGGCTTTCCTGCTGGAGACGGCTTCAGGGCTTAAGCTGACCAGCAAGAAGCTGCTGTTCGCCGCAGGCATGAAGGACCGCAGGCTGGACATTCCGGGGCTGGCCAAGGTCTACGGGAAGAGCGCCTTTGTCTGTCCGTACTGCGATGGCTGGGAATTAAGAGATCAGCCGCTGGTAATCATCAGCAGAGGAGCAGCACTCATGCATCTGGCTCCGTTGTTATATGGGTGGACTAAGCAATTTGCGGTCTGCACGAATGGACCCGATGAGCTGACAGAAGCAGAACGCGAAGAATTGCGTGCCCACGCTATTCCGTTATTCGATAATCCTATTCGCGAGATTGCATCAGATGAAGGCATGGTTAAGCATGTGAAGCTTATGAATGGAACGGAAATTCCGTGTACCGGAATATTCTTCCGGCCTGAGCTGGCTCCGGGAACGGATCTGCCGCATTCCCTGGGCTGCCGGATATCTGAGCAGGGTATCCTGGAAGTCGGCGAGTCCGGTCAGACCAGCGTGCCCGGGATCTACGCCGCCGGGGATGCCGCCTCCATGATGCATCAATCCATCGCTGCGGCCGCATCGGGCGCCCTGGCTGCTGCTGCGGTGAATGGCGAATTGAACCGGGAAGCCTGGAAGACCGGGCTTGCATAATTTTTCCCCCAATAGCACAGGATAACATCACTATGAATATGAAATTCAAAGGATAGCGCAGGGAGGGAGTACGGATGAATACTGCATCGGAAGCAGAACAGGAGACCCAGCTGACCCGGCGGCTGGCAGAGAATGGACAGGTGCTGCGCGGAGTGTTTGCGGGCTGTGAGGATGTGGTGTTCCATTCGTTCCAGACGATTCATCGTACTTCCGCGCTCTGTGTGTACTGTACAGGATTATGTGATACGGAGCGGCTGGAGCAGCAATTGCTGGCCCCGCTGGAGCAGACTGGTCTTGCAGTTGAACCGGCAGTGGAAGGGTCTGCTGAGGTTCCGGTCGCCTCGATTCACCAGATTAGAACCGTAGGACAAGCCGTAACAGCGATCCTGGACGGTGAAGCTGTGCTTTTGCTGGATGGCCTGGCTTCGGGTAAGGGCTATCCTCTATACAAGGTGCCCACCCGGACTCCCGAAGAACCGGCGGCTGAATCCACTGTGCGCGGTGCCCGTGACGGCTTCACGGAAGCTCTGGCTACGAATCAGTCTCTATTGCGTATGCGGCTTAAAACGCCAGCATTGAAGCTGCATTCTAACACTATTGGAGAGTACAGCCATACGAAGGTCACCCTCGCTTATGTGGAAGGAATCATTCAGCCGGGACTTGTCACTGAAGTCAAAAAACGGCTAAGCCGCCTGAATATCAAGGATGTGCTGGAGAGCCAGTATATTGAGCAGGGCATCATTGACCAGCCCTTTTCACCGTTTCCGCAGATGATTGCCACGGAGCGCCCGGATGTGGTGGTCTCCAATCTGCTGGAGGGCCGGTTTGCGCTGCTGATTGACGGGACTCCCTTCAGTCTGATTGCCCCGGTTAACATGTTCTCCATGCTGCAATCCCCGGAGGATTACTACGAGAACATTTACATGAGTATTTTTGTCCGCTGGCTCAGATACATCTTCTATGCTCTGTCGCTCCTGCTCCCTTCGGCTTACGTCGCCATCACCACCTTCCATCAGGAGATGATACCTACCGTACTGCTGCTGAGTATCGCGCGGGCGAGAGAGGAGATCCCTTTTCCGGCCCTGGTGGAAGCGCTCATTATGGAGATAGCCTTCGAGGCGCTGCGGGAGGCCGGCGTCCGGCTGCCGAAGCAGATAGGTTCCGCTGTCAGTATCGTGGGCGCACTAATCATAGGCCAGGCTGCCACCACTGCGGGAATTGTCTCTGCACCGATGATCATTATCGTGGCGATCACGGGCATTGCTTCCTTCATGGTTCCGCGTTATTCCGCCAGTATCGCAACCCGTCTGCTGCGGTTCCCCATGATGATTCTGGCAGGCACGATGGGGCTGATCGGCGTCATGCTCGGCATCATCCTGGTGGTCATTCATCTTAGCAGTCTGCGTTCGTTCGGCAGGCCCTATCTGTCACCGGCAGCTCCGACATTCAGCAAGGGCTTGAAGGATGTATTGTGGATCTCGCAGCCGCGGAGCAAATGACGGCAGCCAGACTTCACCAGAGAAGGGGATTCTTATGTTGACTGACAAAGGGAAAATATCTGTTACCCAGCTGGCCTTCCTTGTTTTCCCCTCGATTCTTGCCACCGCTATCCTGTCTGTCCCCGGGATCACCATGCATTATGCAGGACATGATATGTGGTTATCGCCTATCCTGGGCTCGCTGATTGGAGTAACGGTTATAGGGATCTCGCTTGGACTGAACCGGCTTTATCCCGGCAAGACCATTATGCAGTCCAGTCTGCTGATCGCCGGGTGGCTGCCGGGCAAGGTGATCGGGCTGGGTTTTCTGCTCTTTCTGCCCCATTTGAACGGCCTGATTATTCTGGAATACGGCGAGTTCATTGTGAATAATGCACTTCCCAAGACGCCGCTGCTTGTCATTATGGGGACGATGGTTGCGGTCTGCGCGATTAATGTAAGGCAGGGCATAGAGGTGGTCAGCCGGACCGCCCAGGTGTTCGTTACGCTCCTGGTGGTGATGCTCTGCCTGATCTTTGTGCTCCTGACCGGAGAACTCCGGCCTGCCGAGCTGCTTCCGTTCATGGAGAACGGATTCGTTCCTATCGTCAAAGGTGCGGTGGCTCCGGCGGCATGGTTCAGTGAATATACTGTGCTGGCCTTTCTGCTGCCCTACATCAACAGCAAGAAACATCTGGGCCGGACGATGCTCGTTTCGCTTGTCGTAACGACACTGGCGATGACTGTGACCAATCTGTTCTGCCTGCTGCTGATGGGTGATTTGACGGACAGCTTTGCTTTTCCGGTGATGATTGCTGCACGTTACATTACGATTGCCGATTTCTTGCAGCATATTGAGGCGCTCATTATTGCGATCTGGATCTTCGGGATCTTTGTCAAAATCTCTGTCTTTCTCTACATCTTCGCCACCTCAGCCGCTGAATGGTTCGGGCTGAACGATTATAAACCGCTGGTGATTCCGCTCGCCTTCGTAAGCATGTTGTTCTCTTACTGGGTAGTTACGGGCGCGGCGGGCGCGGCTGCGCTTATCAGTGCTTCGGCTAACATATATACAATGATGTTCCTGGTGGGGATTCCCGCTGCAATCTATGGACTGGCTCTGCTGAAGAAGGGGCTGAAGCTTCTGAGCAAGGGATGATGATAAGGAGGGAGGGCAATGCGGGGCTGCAGAGTCATGATTATGCTGCTGCTGAGCAGTATACTGCTCAGCGGATGCTGGGACCGGACGGAGATCAATGACCTGGCCATCGTGCTCGCCACCGGCGTGGATTATAAAGACGGCCAGGCACAATTGACGGCCCAGATCTTCATTCCGCGTAAAGGAAGCGGCGGCTCGGAGAGCGGCGGGGCAGGCGAAAGCGCAAGCGGAGTCACCATGACCCGCACTGCTGAAGGAGTGAACATTGCGGAAGCCTTGAACCGGCTGCAGCGGAAGGTCGCCCGCCATATGTTCTGGGGCCAATGTGAGGTGATTGTGATCAGTGAAGAGGCGGGGAAGCAGGGGCTGCGGGAATTCGTCGATTTCTTCCTCCGTTATCCGCAGTTCCGCGAACATGCGTATATCTTCTCCAGCAAGGATTCCGCCAAGGATATTCTTGCCCTGCTGGACCCGCTGGAGCGCAGCTCCTCCGAATCTCTCCGGGAAATGGCGAATATGAACCTGGGCACGCGTGTGACTCTGCTGGAATTATCCCAATCCATTCAGGGAGCCAGCGGTTCGGCCATCCTAACCCGTATCCTGATTGCTCCCCCGGAACCGAACGATGGACCGAATGCGACGACCCCCTCACTCAAGGGGTTAAGCCTGTATAAGCACGGCCGTTATTCCCTCACTGTAAAAGAACCGGTAAGCCTCGGAGTATTGCTCATGATTAATGAGCTTAATAATATTATCATGCCGGTTACTCTGGAAGGGGAGAAGGGGGCCTTCTCGATCCTGTCTAAACAAATCACCACCATGCTGAAGCCAAGCATCGTTAATGGGGAATGGATGATGAAGGTCCGGATTGTGGCGAGTGGAGAGGTCGTTCTGAATACAACTGATGCCAATCTGACTGATCCGTCGAAGGTGATAGCGCTGAAGAAGGCTTGGGAGAAGCGGCTTAAGGAAGCTGCCGATCAGGCACTCCATATGTCCCAAAAGGAGCAGAAGACCGACTTTTACAGATTCGCCGATTCCTTCCGCAAACATTACCCGCAAGAGTGGAAGGCAAAGAAGGAACAGTGGGAGACTATGTACCCCGAGCTGCAGGTGGAGGTCTCCGTCAAGACGAGTATTACTGGTAACGGAAGATCAACCGGGCCCCAAGGCATACCAGAGCAATCGGCCAACTGATGGAAGGTACGCCTGAATTCCAGCAACCATACAAGGATGTGGGAAGCATGAAAATGGCAATGATCCTAAGTATTCTGCTGCTGTCCTGCGGGATCATTATTTTTGAATTCCGGGGCAGTAAGGACAAGAAAGCCAGAAAGGTGATTGCAGGCATTACGTTTGCTGCGGCGGGTCTTACCATTCTTCTGTTATTTCAACCAGGCTTGCCGGGTCCCACCGAGCTGGTGAAGCTGTTGTTCGGCAGAATCGATCTGATTATGAAATGAAGCTTAAGGCAGTCCCTCCGGGGGCTGTCTTTTAAGTTATTACCAAATTCATTTAAGCGATTACATTTTCTTATCTCCCGGCGCAGCTATAATGAAGAACAAGAGAGCTCCTTAATACAGCCGGAGGGATGGGAGAAATGAAAGCGGTTTTAAACAATCAGCAAGATCAAATCGGACTCACGCGAAGACACACCTTTTGGCTCAGGATCAGGAGAGATGCCCTACTCTACATCCTTTTGCTGCTGCCACTCCTGTACATTGCCATTTTTAAATATGCACCGATTTACGGCTTGATTATGGCCTTTCAGGATTACAATATTTTTCAGGGGACGAGTGGAAGCGAATGGGTCGGACTTGATGTGTTCCGGTTTATTTTTCAGCAGGACAGCTTCTACCGTGCCCTCAAAAATACGCTGGTCCTGAATGTGCTGGATCTGGTGGCGGGCTTCCCGGCCCCGATTATCCTGGCGATTCTGCTTAACGAGGTCCGCATGGCCCGATTTAAGAAATTAACGCAGACGATTCTCTATCTGCCTCACTTCATGTCCTGGGTAATTATCGGCGGGATTGTCTATCTGATGTTCTCCAACAGCGGGATGGTTAATCTTTTCCTGGATAGCCTGGGCCTGTCGAAAATTGAATTCTTGTCGCAGAAGACCCCTTGGCTGGTCACCTATATTACTGTGGGGGTATGGCAGAACATCGGGTGGGGGACGATTATTTATCTCGCAGCGATTACCGGCATCAACAAGGAGCTGTATGAAGCGTCCGATATGGACGGCTGCAGCAGACTCCGCAAAATGTGGCATATTACACTGCCGGGCATTAAATCTACGATTAACATTCTGCTGATTCTTCAGATTGGCCGAATGGTATCGATCGGGTTCGACCGCCCGTTTGTAATGGGGAATTCACTGGTCAGCGAATATTCCGATGTCATCAGCACCTTCGTGTACAGAGTGGGCATCAGCTCGGGAGACTTCTCCCAGGCAACGGCCGTCGGGCTATTCCAGTCTGTGGTAGGTCTGACCCTGCTGATCGGTGCCAACTATATTGCGAAGAAATTGGGTGAGGATGGGATATGGTGAGAGCGGCAAGTACGATACGAACAGGGCGGATTGGCCGGAAAACAAGTGTGGCAGATATTGCGATTATAGTCTTTATAGTGGCTTTGTCGTTCACCTGCATTGTCCCGTTCCTATATATGATAGCGTTATCATTCAGCTCCAACGAAGCGATTATCTCGCAAAAGGTTAGCTTATGGCCGGTAGACTTCACTGTAGAGACATATAAGACGATTCTGAGCGATGCCGATATGCTGTATACGCTGGGCTATAGTATTGTCCTGACGATTTTTTACACGGTGGTGTGTATGTTCCTGACCATCTGTGCGGCGTATCCGTTAACGAAAAAGCGGCTGTGGGGGAGAAACTTCCTGTTGTCCGCTCTGGTCTTCACGATGTATTTCAGCGGCGGTCTGATTCCTTCCTATATCCTGATCAAGAACCTGGGGATGATGGATACGATATGGAGTCTGGTGCTGCCGGGCGCGATGAGTGTATTTAATCTGATTATCCTGAAAACCTTCTTCAGCTCCCTTCCCGAGAGTCTGGAGGAATCGGCGTCCATCGACGGGTGCTCGGATCTGGGAATTCTTCTCCGGATTGTCCTGCCCCTCTCGCTGCCTTCGATTGCCACCTTAAGTCTCTTCTATGCCGTAGACCGGTGGAACGGATTCCAGGATGCGTTATTTTATATTACCAAAAAAGAGCTCTATCCCATGCAGCTCAAGCTGTACCAGATCATCTCAGCCAACCAGCAGTTGGACAGTCAGCAGGGCGGCGAGGGCAGTGTCGGCTCGTTCATCGTGCCAGAGTCGCTGAAGGCCGCAAGCGTCATGTTCACCACGATTCCGATTCTGCTGATCTACCCCAAGCTGCAGAAGTATTTCGTAGACGGTGTAATGACGGGCGCGATAAAGGGCTGAGGCGGGTATACTCTGCGGAAGGGGGGAGGCCAGACTGGGGGAAGTTGAAGCTGCCTGGGCAAGAAAGCTATAATCTGGATTACTATCATGATAAGAGATGAAAGGGTGGTATACCGTGAAGACAGGCATCAAGAAAATATCGGCCGTTCTGTGCAGCACCGTGCTGCTGGCCGGCGTTGCAGCGGGCTGCGGCGGCAATGATAAAGAGAGCAAAGAGACAGCCGCGCCGGAGTCGTCTAATGCAGCAAAATCTCCTTCTGATCCTCCTGCAAAGCTGACGGTGGAGGTGTTCGACAGAGGGGTTCAGGGCCAGCCGGATCTGAATAATAATTTCTGGACGAAATATGTGAATGAGCATTTCGGCAAGCCGAATAACGCCATTGTGGAATATGTACCGGTTCCCCGGTCCCAGGAGGTTGATAAGCTGAACGTATTAATGGCTGCGGGCCAGGCTCCGGACATCTCGTTCACCTATGACGGGACACTGGTGACCCGCTTTGCCAAAAGTGACGGCCTCTACACGCTCGACGAGCTGCTGGAGAGCCACGGCCAGCAATTAAAGGCTTATCTCGGGGAGAACGTTCTCGCTTACGGCAAATATAACGACAAGCAGGTATCCATCCCGGGCAAGCGCACCCTGCTGGCCTGGAACGGGATGTTCATCCGTAAGGATTGGCTCGACAAGCTCGGGATGCCGCTTCCGACCAATAGAGATGAGTTATACAATACGCTGGTGGCCTTCCGCGACAAGAACCCGGGCAATGTGAACGGCGTCATTCCCTGGGCAACGGCGGCAGCCGGCATGAACTACACCTTCGGCAACCTCGTTCAATCCTTCTGGGGCCAGATGTCAGAGGAGGAATTCGTCACCACGCCGAACTGGCTGAAGCCGGGCAACAAAGATGCCTACAAATGGCTGAATAAGCTGTATAATGAGAAGCTGATCAGCCCCGATTTTGCCCTGGACAAAACCACCAAGCAAGCGGATGCCGATGTCACCAACGGCAAGGTCGGCTTCTATGCCGCCAACTGGGATTATCCGATGACCCAGAAAATCCGTGAACCACTGAAGCAAAACTCGCCGGATGCCCACTATGTTCCGGTGGATACCTTCAAAAATGCCGAAGGCAAATACCTCAAAGAGGTATATAATGAGAACGGAATCTTCTCCTTCATTCCTAAAAGCAGCAAAAACGCGGAGCTGGCGGTCAAATATCTGAACTGGATGGCGGACCCGGAGGTGATGTTCTTCCTGCAGTTCGGTGAAGAAGGCGTTCACCATACGCTGAAAGACGGCATTCCGCAAGGGATATCACAGACCGGCGAGAAAATGCAGATGAGTAATTTGAACATGGATTATACGATGATTGTTAACGGCGCTGAGCTGGGCGACACCGAAAAGAACGTCAAAACCTATGCCGCAGCCCTGGCCTCCGGGGATAAGCAGTATGAGGAACTCGCTATGGAATCGTACAAAATTAACACAACAGACGGCTATTCATCCTTCTATTACGGAGTGCCGAACGAATCCAACATCAAATACGGCAAGACGCTGGGCGATATGAACAAGCAGATGATTGACCGGTTGATCGTGGCCAAGGAGTCCGAATTCGACGCCTTGTACGATAAGCTGGTCAAAGAATACATGGATGCCGGCGGTAAAGCGGTTCAGGAAGAGAATGTGAAGAACTACAGGGAAGTCACAGCGAATAAGAAGTAACACCTGAAATACGGATAAACCACCGGCTGTTCATTGGCCTGGTTTATCCGCATTTCCTTTGTGTAACCACATCAGAAGAATCCACAGTCTCAGGAGGATATCCATGTACAAGGTCATTATTGTAGATGATGAGTCGTGGGCGATTAGAGGGATCAGCAATGCCTTTGACTGGGAGCAGTATGGCTTTGAAATCTCGGGACAGTTCACAAGTGCATATCAGGCGTGGGAAGCCATCGCCTTGCAGGAGCCGGATCTGGTGGTCACAGATATCCGGATGCCGGAGATTTCCGGGCTCGATCTGATGAAGCGGGCCAAAGCGCAGGGCATAGACTCGGAATTCGTCATTATAAGCGGATATGCGGAATTTGAATACGCCCAGGAAGCGCTGCGCTACGGGGCCTTGGATTACTTCCTCAAGCCGCTGGATGTGGATATGACCGATACGTTCCTGGCGAAGCTCGCCCTGCACTTCTCCCGGCGAAGTGCGGCGCGCAATCATCTTCTATTGGATGCGCTTACCTCGGCAGATGAAGATGAGATCAGGCGCTGCCTTCCTGCCGGCATGAGTGCAGGCTGCTGCCGGGTGCTTGCTGTCCATTATGAGGCAGACCGGCCGGAGCTCGGCGAATTGCTGAAGCTGGACGGGCAGCCGGTTCATGTGCTGGAGGTAGAGAACGGAGCAAGCACCCTGCTGGCGGTTCTGATCACAGAGCAGGAGAGTGAGCTGGAAGGAATCACGGATGAATGGCCTGCGGCCGCAGGCAGTCCAGGGCTTCCTGTGGTGGGGATCAGCAGCATCGGCAGCGGGCTTAAGCAGATCAGCAAGCTGATCAAGGAAGCAGAGCTGGCGGCCTCCCGGGTATTCGTGGATGATGCTTCCGGCGCATTTCACTATTATAATCCCAAGCTGCCTCTGGTGAAGCCCTGTATAGATGAGCTGCACTCTATAGTTCATGGTAATCAATATGACAGCATCGAGACTTACATCCTGGGCTTGCAGGAATACTTCAGGCTTCATGAGCTGGGAATGATTGAGGTGGTCTACTTATGGAATCAGGCCGTCGGACTTCTGACGAGCGCTTATTCGGAAGAACTCAGAGACATGGAGCTGGAGTTCCTGAATTATGCTGAGCTGAAGGAGCGGTTCGAGGATCTGGAGTCGCTGTGCAGCTTCCTGCATGACGTTCTTACCGTGCTCCGGCAAGGGAATAGCCGTGCTTTGCAGGAAGGGGATATTCTCTCCTGCTTCAACCGGATGGTCGCCTATATCGACCGGAATTATGAGCAGAAGCTGTATTTGAAGGAGCTGTCGGTCCAATTTTTCATCAATCAGGTGTATTGCTGTCAATTGTTCAAGAAGAATCTGGGCAAAACCTTCTCTGAATACGTGGCTGAGCTGAGGATCAGGAAAGCCCGCGGGCTTTTGCAGCAGACAGACCTGTCTATTGAGAGCATTGCCATCCAGTCCGGGTATGTAGATTACTATTATTTCAATAAGGTGTTCAAGAAGCACTGCGGGATGACGCCCGCCAAATTCAGAAAAAGGGAAAGTGAACGGAGCAACAGGCCATGAAGACCGGCAAGGTGAAATTGAAGCATCAGCTATGGCTGTTCATCGTGTGCTCCATCCTGATCTTCATGGTCATGGAGTTCTACTTCTTCTACAGCTTCTCGAATCTGACACAGAAGCGGGCGGTCACCTACAGCAACAAGATGATTGAGCAGACCCGCCGCAAGATTGATTCGGTGTTCAATGATATCCGGATCAGCACCGGCTTTGCGGTCAACAGCAAGCTGATTCAGGAATTCACCATCGCCGATGATGATTACAAAAGGGCGTTCGACAGCGCTCCCTATGCCCTGGATCTGATGGAATATATGCGGTCCTTCAATTCCTATGTGAACGGCATCATGATCAATGATCTCCAGGGAAGACGCCTCTCCAGCGAGGATTCTGCAAGCGGCGATATTTTTTATATTAACCTGTATGAGACCTTTATCCGCCCGTACAAGAACGATCCTGCGCTTCGGCAGAAGGGGAAGTTCACCGCCATTCTGAAGGATGACCGGACAGGGACAGATCAGTTCTTCTATATTGCTCCCATTGTGGAGTCGATCGGGGGCGTCCATTTCTCACAGATTACGGGTTACTGCATGGTGATGGTCAATATGGACAAAATGCAGGGACTGGTCGCGAATACGGAATTAACGCAGAACTCCACCTTGTATATTCTGAATAACCGGGACGAGGTGGTTGCCTCCACCAATTCCTATGCGCGGGGCAATGTGATCAAAGATGTGCTGTCTATGGACAAGAACCAATTGCTTAACGGGGTAAAAGCAACGATCGGCGGCAAGGAGGTTCTCGTTCAGGTTAAGGGGCTGGAGCAGGCTGACGGGTGGCGTGTGGTCAGTATGATCCCGGTGCAGGAACTGACGGCCGACATGATTCCCATGCGGAAGGTTAGCATTATGGTCGGCCTTGGTATTATTGTGAGTATGATTATTACAGGCAGCTTCTTCTTACACAATCTGATGCGTCCCCTGATGGGATTGGTCATGGATATGAAGAAGGTGGCAGGGCGGGACAGAGGCTTCCGGATCAAAGTCCGGTTCACCAACGAGGTGGGCCTGCTGGCCCAGGATATTAACCGGATGATGGATGAGATGGACGAAATGACGCGGGAGATGTTCAATACCCAGGCCAGACTATACGAATCCGAGCTGAGCCAGAAGCAGGCGGAGTTCTCTGCCCTGCAGAGCCAGATTAATCCCCACTTCCTGTATAATACGCTGAATTGTATCAGCAGCATCGGACTGGAGTATGGAAGCCGGGAGATTGCACAAATTACGTACTGCATGTCCAAGATCTTCCGCTATAGCATCAAGAAGGATGATCTTGTGCAGATCCGTGAAGAGGTAGACTGCATACAAGCTTACATGAAGATCATCCTGATCCGCTACGAGAATAAATTCTCCTTGTCGCTCGATGTGGAGGAGAGCTTGCTGGAGCTGCAGACCCCTAAGATGATCCTCCAGCCCATCGTGGAGAATTCGGTCTATCACGGGCTGGAACGGATGGATCAGGGTGGAAGCCTTCAGATTACCGGGAGCCTGGATGCGCGCGGAGATGTGTGCTTCTGTATTACGGATACCGGCAGGGGAATGGAGCCGGAGGAACTGGCCGCCCTTCAGGCCAAGCTTGGCCTGGAGCATAAGGAGCTGGCTCTGACCGGGCAATCGGCACAGGGCATCGGGCTGCTGAATATTCATAACAGGCTCCGCCATCTGTTCGGAGCAGGCTACGGACTTACCGTTGACAGCCGATTAGGCTATGGGACAACTGTGAACGTGAAAATTCCGAAGCTGCCGGGAGGAGTTAATAGTATATGAGTTTGGACAGGGCACCTCCGTTTAGCGGGAGGTGCCCTGTTTGGCTGCATGGGGGGGGGCAGGCTTCAGGATGAGCTACGTTTATCCAATTATTTGTTAGCCAAGTATCCAATTGTTTGTTTACTGAGCCTGACTCGTTGTCGCACTGTAATTATTTTCTACTAAAACGGTTACAAAAACAATTTAAGATAGTCCATTTTTTTAAGCGGTCCTGGAGGGTATTATGAGTACGCTAGCCGGAGTCATCATTCGAACGAGAAGGAGATGAAAAAATGAAAGCGGTTAATTCAGCCCGGAAAGAACAGAAGTGGTCCAGAACAAGCGTCAAAGCTCTGCTGCTCAGCCTAGCGGTCCTGCTCATGCTGCCTCAGTGGGGAGGGAGAGCTGCGGCGGAAGAGTCGGGGACGTCACTACCAGAGCCGGTAGTGGCTGCACAAGGAGGAACGAATGTGACGGATTTCTACAATGTCATCATGCAGACCGGGGCCGATCCCTGGGTATACAAGCACACGGACGGCTATTATTACAACACCTTTGTTAATGCCAGTGGAGTGATGGTCCGCAGGTCGAAGACGATTACCGGTATTGAAGCAGGCGAGCGGAGTCTGGCTTGGTCGCCAGTTAAGGGAACCATGTACAGCTCCAACGTGTGGGCGCCGGAGATGCATTATCTCAAAGATACGGACGGCCAGTACAAATGGTATATCTACGTTGCAGCCGATAACGGAACCAACGCTAACCACCGTATGTATGTGATGGAGAATGCCAGTGCCGATCCGATGACCGGAAGCTGGACCTTCAAAGGCAAGATTACCGATGCCACGGACCGCTGGGCGATTGACGGCACTGTGCTGACGATCGGTGACCAGCACTACTTCATCTGGTCCGGCTGGGAGGACACCGATGGCAGCTTTCAGAATCTGTACATCGCCAGAATGAGCAATCCATGGACGATCAGCTCGCAGCGCGTGCTCCTGTCCACACCGGAGTATGACTGGGAGACCTCACCCGGCCGGATTAATGAAGGCCCGCAGATTACGATCAAGGGGAACAAGATCAATCTGGTCTACTCCGCCAATGGGAGCTGGACAGACAGCTATAGTCTCGGCTTGATCACCGCCAGCACCAGTGCCGATCTGATGAATCCCGCTTCCTGGACCAAGCGTAATCAGCCGATCTTCTCCAGCGCGAACGGTGTCTATGGCCCGGGCCATCACAGTATCGTGACCTCACCGGACGGGACCGAGGACTGGATCATCTACCACTCCGCCCGCTGGCCGGGCTCAGGCTGGACCCGCAATGTCCGCGCGCAGAAGTTCTCCTGGAACGCAGATAACACGCCGAACCTGGGAGAACCCGTTAATCCGAACAGTCCGATAGCAATCCCATCAGGCGAGCCAGCCCGGATTCGTTATCAAGCTGAAGAAGCTCTGCTTGTAAAAGATCCGGCTGGCACTTCATCCCCAGCAGTCCGGCGCGAAAGCTCCGCCTCCGGCGGGATGAAGATCACCAATCTGGCTAACGCTTACGACTACGCCCAGTTCAACGTTAACGTGCCGGAAGCGGGCTTCTATGTGATGTCCGTGCGCAACAGCAACGGCTCTGCGAATGCGGGGGATGCCTCCCATATCCTGTCGGTCAACGGCGGGCCCGGAGCGACGATGAATATTGTCTATTCCGGCGCGAACCGCTGGGGAGCCTCCACGGCGAAAATCTATCTTCAGCAGGGAGACAACGTTCTCCGCTTCACCAAGGGGAATAATCTGGCCGACATCGATAGCCTGGATCTATCCCGGCTGAATACAACGGAGCTGCTGTTCGGGACTCCCGGATATACGCTTGGTCTTAACGAGATCCGCAGTCTGCCCCTTTATACAGTAACAGGAACTACCTATGCTGCTATCACGGCAGGCGTGATCCTGACCTCGTCCGATACGAATGTAGCCGTGATTCAAGCAGGGAATCAGGTGAAAGCCGCCGGAGCAGGAAGTGCAACCATTACCGCCACTTATAACGGCAAAACTGCTGCCGTTGCAGTTAACGTCAAGGCTGAACCGAAAACAGTACAGTCCTTGACGCTCACCGGGCCTGAGCCTGTGCTGATCAGCGGCCAGATCAGCTCACCGTTGCGGGCAACAGCATATTACAACAATTATGAAGTTCAGGATGTAACAGGAAGTGCGCAATATACCAGCAGCAATCCAGGCGTGGCAGTCATCGACCCGGCCACCCATACGGTAAATTCCGTTCAACCGGGCACGGCGCTAATTACTGCCTCCTATGGTGGCAAGCAAACCACTCACCGTATAACGGTCATTGCCGCGTCAAATGCCGTTCAGGTCACTTCAACAGTGAAGACACCTTCAGGCGTGGTTCCCGTGCTTCCGGGCGTTGTAAATGCCGTCTACCACAACCAGACGGTTCAGGCCCAGGTGACCGGCAGCGAGACGGCAGGACTGGACTTCAGCACCATTGGCACGGTTCAGATTCCTGTGACGCTCAAGATCAGCGGCCAGGAGTTCTCCTCCACTATCTCTGTAGAGGTTGTACCTGGTTATGGTCTGGATGAGATCGTAAGTCAGCTGCGCAGCAAGCTGGCAAATAACTCTTATCCGCTTGGAAACGGGGCAGGCAATTATAGCGCTGCCAAGTATGCTGACTTCGTTGCCGCTGTGGATCAAGCGGAGACGCTGGCGGGCAATGCGGAATTAACGCTGGCGCAGTTCAATGCAGAACTGAATGCGCTGGCTAGTGCGGAAGCCGCCCTGCTGAATTCACTGAATACCACGCAGAACGGCATAACTTATAAGGCGTACCGGGATTTCTCCGGCGATACAGCAGGCAAATATCCTTACGGCATTACTGCGCAGGATTTGACGAATGGCGCTACGGCTGTAGTCCAGGAAGAAGCCGGCAACAAATTTCTGCGGCTGACCACGACCGCGGTATCAGGCAAAGCCAACCTGTTCCTGCCTTATCTTGGGGAGGTTAGTGCTGCGGGGAATCAGCGCATTGTCATAGAGTACCGCGTCCGGTTAAACAGCAGCTTCCAGTATGCCAACGGCGCCATGGTAAGAAATGATAGCGGTACAAGCAACTATTCGATGGTTACAGCGTTCGATTCCGGTAAAATCCTTGTGCAAAATGGCGGTTCCAACAAGGTCAAGGTGAGAGACTTCTCGTTGGGCACATGGTACGCCATCAAAATGGTAGCGAACTGGGATGCCAAGACGTACAGCGTGTATATCAACAATGAATCTGTTCCGGCTGCTACGGATTTCGCCTTCCGCCACACTGGCGGCAGCACTCTGACCGGACAACTGTTCGGTGTTGACGGCTACGCGAATGCGTCCATCGACTTCGACGATTTCAAGGTTAGGGTTACCGGAGATTAACCAGCGGAGGGATAGACAACATGTCAAGTCAGGTCTACGAAAAGTTCACGCCGTTACACAACGCCAAGCTCGTTCTGGGGTATCTGACCTCTATGGTGGATGAGCAGGAAGACAATCTGCCCTACTGGCTGATACTGCCGCATAAGAAGCCTGCCGAGGCTGCCCATTGCCGGGTGGACGATGCGGAGCTGGTCGGCTCTTGGTATGAGGCGATAGACGCGGTACGCAAAATGCTGAAGACGGAGGAAGGCGCTGCGGTGCAGCAATCCTTTTACCGTCATCTCATGAAGTCCTGGGGAGAGCACGGCCTCCGCTTTCATGAGCCTTATCCGTGGACGCATACGAATCATAGCTCTTTTCACGAAATGGGCTATATTCTTCCTGCGCTGAACCGGATGCTGGAGAATGATCCCGGGGATCAGGAGGCGGAGAGCAGAGCGGCCGGGCTGGTCAGAGGAATGCGCTCTCTGGTGATCGAGCGGAAGGTTCGAACGTTCTGGTCGGGGGATTATGAGGAGCAGGAGCCCCTGTACGAATTCCCCAATGATGTGTACCTGCAGGACGGCGGCTTCGAGCTATCCAGGCATACCGGGCGGGGGGAGCAGGCGATCCGCAATGCCATTGTCCTACATTCTCTGGTGCGCAGATATGAAATTGCCGGAGATGAGGCCGCGCTTGATCTGGCAACGGGCATTGCCAACCATCTGCTCGGACCTTCTCGCTATTTCAATTACAGGATGGAATTCTTCGGCCATGTCCATTCCGCAGGCTGGGTAGCTTCCGGGCTGGTACGTCTGGGCCGGGTAACAGGCAAGGAGCGGTATATTACCGCAGGTAAAGGAATCTATGATTATATCCGCAGCCTGTCCTCCTCCTTCGGCTGGGTGCCGGAATATGCCCAGTGGCATCCGCCGCATGAGGAGCATTGCGAGACCTGCTGCATCAAGGATATGATCGAATGTGCGAATGAGCTGATTCTGGCCGGGTATGAGGAATATTGGGAGGATATGACCTTGTTTGCGCGGAACCAGCTGGTGGAGAATCAGCTTAAGGTATCATCCTACGTAGTCACAGACAACACCCGGCCTGACGAAGCAGGCATAACCTACAGGGAGATTGATAAAAGAATGATCGGGGGCTTCACCGGAGGCTCGCTCGTCAATTCCATGTCATTATCCAAGTTCCGCTCGATTGCGGGCTGTTGTGTCGGCATGGCTCCGGTAGCCCTGGAAATTGTATGGAACCGGGCGGTGGAATTCCAGAATGGAACGGTATTCGTCAACATGCCGGTGGATAAAGAGACGGACGAGGCTGCCGTCACCATGAGCTATCCCGACCGGGGCTATATGTCCATTACAGCCAAGCAGCCATGCGATGTTACGGTACGGGTCTATGACTGGATGGGGCAGAACCTCAGCATCAAGATTAACGGAGCCTTCTGCACACCTGAGAGGGAAGGAAATCTGCTTGTCATCCGCAGTGTAGGGGCAGGGGACACGGTTGAGCTTACGCATCCGCTGGAAACGCTGCTTGTGAAGGAGATCGTGCGCGGCGAGGAATACAAGGTATCTTGGAGAGGCTGTGATGTCGTGGATATCGCTCCCCGGGGTGAGCATTTGAGACTGTATCAGCGGGATCTGCGCATCCCGAAAGTGTATCCCACGCCGGAAGATGTTCACTTCACCGGAGCGGCGAATTACGGGCCTACCCAGCAGGCGCAGGGGAGCAAGTGATTTTAGCACTGGAGCATTCATAAGCCGTAATTAAAGCATAAGCCATAGCTAAGCCGCAATTGAAAAACCGCACCGCGCAGACATTGCTTGCGGGGTGCGGTTTTTTGGCGTTTTAGACAGAATATGGACTTCAGCGCCGGGTAGATATTTCTCTGTTGCCGGTGAAAATTGAGACTGTACGGCTCACTTATTATTGGTCTTCCCGACCAAGTCCACGCCATCGTAAGCCAGACTTTCCACACTTGCCGCCTTCTGCCGGAGGTAATGATCCAAAAAGGTCTTCGTATAGTCTGTAACCAGATTTCGCATCTCCATCGCATCCCGTTTGCCTCTGAGTTCCTCACTAACACCGGTAAA
Source organism: Paenibacillus sp. FSL R7-277 (assembly GCF_000517965.1). NCBI lineage: Bacteria > Bacillati > Bacillota > Bacilli > Caryophanales > Paenibacillaceae > Paenibacillus > Paenibacillus sp. FSL R7-277. The sequence continues at coordinate 13,958 of NZ_ASPX01000058.1, read as the reverse complement.
CACGATGTCACAGTAATCTAAATGCGCAACCCGGTCAACAGAGAAATAATAGGTTTCTCTGCTATTGTTAGCGCCAATGATCGCATTCATGTTGTAGTTGGGTTCACGATACAGCAGCAGGAAGGGCGTATTAAGATCGCTATCGAGGAGACCGAATGCACCGCTATCCAAGCCAATCCCGCAGGTAAACCGGTCGTCGTCCCGGCAGACCATCGCCGTCGTAAGCCCACCATAAGAATGTCCGACGATGCCCATGCCGGTGTCAACAAGCAGTCTGCCTTTAAAGATAGAATCCAGCTCTCCAGTGTCCAGCTTGTACAGAACATCGGCTACAAAACGCACATCTTCTGCCTGTAACTCACTAAACTCTGTTAACTTGGCAAGTACCGGGAGTGCAAGCACGTTACGGCACATCTGAACGGCAGCTTCATCGTCAGGCCGCATCTCCATCTTACCAGCCAGCGCCAGCATCTCCGGATCTTCAGACAACGCTATGATAGCATCGGAGAAGTCCTTGGATACATTAAACAGACGTCCGTCTTTGCGCTTATACATCGTGCTATTCGGATGGCCGATGCTGACCACAACATACCCCATGCTGGCCAAGTCCGTACAGAGCACTGTGCCCCATTCCGGAGAGCCGCCCCCGCCGCAGACATAGAATAACACCGGATAGCGCTGCTCCTTCGCGGAGAGAGCAAGGTCGTCGTAACACCGGGTCTTGAACTCTATGGAGAAAAAATCGCTTGTAACATACCCGGTGACGAGCGGCTGATCCTTTAACATCCTGTAGACTTCAGGAAACATGTATGCTGATGTAGCTTTACCTTCGCTGCTGTCAGACGGATAGAACACGAATGCCGTCAGTTCTCTTGTAGAATGGTCCGAAGCCGTGTACTCCAGATCCATCTGAGTCCGACCAACCGTATAGCTGCCAACAGGTGCTGGAAAAACCTCGTAAGTTCTCATATGCTTGTTCATACACTTCTACTCCTTTGCTTTTTTAATATCGCTAACCAGCTCGGAATATTTATGATCTTCAAGCAGACCATGACCCATAAAGTCAGCAAAGTATTTGCTAAGCTTATGCTGCATCTGAGAATCCTTAATCCCGAATTCCCTATAAAACATGACTAAATTAAACTGCATAGATTCAAACATAAATGAAATCAGGTCATCGTCAATATCAGGCCGGAGATATCCGTCAACCCTCAGCCGCCGTATAATATCCTTGATCAAGGGGAAGGACTCGCCCTTTAGCACATTCAGATATACTTTCAGCAGTATGTCCTCGGGAATGTGTAAAAAAGTCTCAGTAAGCTTGATCTCCAGCTCATTCAGCGGCTCGGCCACCGTACCATTCACGTTACCAAATAAGCCGGTAAGGAAAGACCGGAACAGGGAATCTTCAGTACTGTTATTAAAATACGCAGCTCTTTTCCGGGTCACATTACGGATTAAGTGACAATACAGGTCATCTTTGTCTTCAAAATAACGGTAGAAGGTTCCGGGGTGCATGGACAAGCTATCCAGCACCATCTTCATCGATATATCCTCGTAAAGATGATCCACAAAAAGCTGCATAGCCCTGTTCGATATTTCCTCGCGCCTGGCTTCATCCAATCGAAAGAACGTATTTTTTGGCATCGCTTCCTCCTTTAATACGTGGTGTGAATCCATTCACACTATATCGATAATCAATTCACATGTCAAATATCCGAGCCGGAATAATGGCACAAAAAAACCACACCCCGCAAGCATCTCTTGCGAATTGTGGTTTCTAAGCGTTAGAGCAGAATACGAACTTCGCCGCTGGACAGATATTCCTCGTCGCCATTCGGATACCGGACCTTCAGGCGGCAGTCGTTGTCGATATCAACGGCGGTTGCCGCTTGCTCTTTATGCTCCTTAACAACCATGACCGTCTCACCCAGCGACATCATGCGCTGCCGGTATTCGGGCAGAAACAGCCGTTCCTTAAGCTGCTCATAATAGCCCATGAAGCGGTTCAGCACTTCGGCTGTAAGCCGGTTGCGCAGATCGCCTGGAGGCTTGTCCTCCTTGTATACAGAGGTTGCAATCTCAGAGAGTGCGGCGGGGAAGCCCGCTGCGGGCAGCGCCACATTGATCCCGATCCCGAGTACGGCATAATCCAGCCACTCATTCTCCAGGGACAGGGAAGCCTCGGTGAGGATTCCGCACACCTTTTTACCGTTCATGAATACGTCATTCACCCATTTGATCTGCGTGCTGAGGCCGGACACACTCTCGATCGCCAGAGCCACCGCAACGGCAGCAGAGGTAGTCAGAAGCGTAGCATCCGCCGCCGACAGCCGGGGTCGCAGCAGAATGCTCATATAGATGCCCGTCCCCGCAGGGGAAAAGAAAGGCCGGCCTTTCCGGCCCCGCCCGGCGGTCTGCTCCTCCGAGAGGATGACTTTGCCTTCCGCTTCACCGCCGGAAGCCAGCGCCTTCACCAGCTCGTTCGTGGAAGCCACGCTCTTGAAAACTTCAAGCCGCAGCGTTTGCCCCCTGTCATCCAGGTATTTGGCGACCGCTGCGGCGGACAGAATGTCCGTCTGCGGGGACAGGGAGTATCCCTTATTGGTGACGGCCTGAATGGAATAGCCGTCACTCTGCAGCGCTTTGATGGCCTTCCACACTGCGCTGCGCGTCACGGATAACCGCCCGGCGATGTCCTCGCCGGAGAAGTATTCACCCTTATTGCTATCCAGTAAGGCCAGGATATGTTCTTTAACTGTCATGCCTATAACCCTCCACAAGTATAACGTTCCGATCTCATCTCTTTAAATATATTAACATGCTTAGGATCATTAGAAAAATCAGGTATACTCACATCGTAATTGTGAACCTATTAATAATTTATGGTTTACAATGAAGACGTCCTCCACTATAATTCAGCTTGTTGGCTGGACTCCCTAACCGGAAGGCCGCCCAATTCCTGTATCTTATCTTGTGGAGGTTATTGAATTGAGAATCAAAGAGTTAGTCTATGCGGCCTTATTCGCCGCGCTTATCGCGGTGCTGGGCTTGATTCCGCCCGTATCCTTAGGCATTATTCCTGTACCTGTCACTGCCCAGACGCTTGGCGTCATGCTGGCCGGCTGTTTTCTGGGCTGGCGGACAGGCGCACTCAGCCTGATCATTTTTCTTATCCTTATCGCTTTAGGCTTGCCGGTATTACCAGGCGGACGCGGCGGGCTGGCCATACTCGTTGGACCGACAGCAGGCTATCTGTTCAGCTGGCCGCTGGCCGCCGGGCTGATCGGCTGGTTCGCTGAAGCGGTCTGGCCGAAGCTCCGGGCCTGGAAGCTATTCACCGTTAATCTGATCTTTGGCGTTCTGCTCGTTAATCTAATCGGCGCTTCGACCATGGCCTGGATTACGAATACTCCGCTCTGGACCGGACTTGCCGGGTCTGCGGCTTTTCTGCCCGGAGATCTGATCAAGGCTCTGTTGGCCGCCGTCATCACCATGCAGCTCCGGGCGTTCAGTCCGGTTGAGGAGAAGAGGGGGGCGTGAGATTCCGGTGAATCTGGCAGAACACATTCTGGAACGTGCCGCACTCGTCCCTCACCGTATTGCAATTTCAGATGGACACGAAGACTGTACCTATGAGCAGCTCACGAAGCGGGTTCAACAGGTTGCCAGCGGTCTGCGGCAGGGCGGACACACGAATCAGACCGTTGCGCTTCTGTCCGGTAACCGCATGGAATTCGCCGAATTTGTCCTGGGTGCTATCTATGCAGGCTGCACTCCCGTGCTGCTGGACCCGAAATGGTCTCCAGCAGCGCTGGGGCAGGTCATCCGGCAATGCGCTCCCGGGCTGATTGTCAGTGAAGCATGCTTCGCAGCTGATCTGACTGGTCGTTACAGCGGAATTCCCCAGCTATATTTCGGCAGGGAACAGGTCTCCGGCAGTTATGAGGCTTGGTCGGCAGGCTTCGGGCCGGAGGCTGAAGCCGCAGATAGCCCTGAACTGCTGTTCATCGGGTATACCTCTGGCACCACAGGTATCCCGAAGGGGTATATGCGGACCCATCAGTCGTGGTTCAGCAGCTTGGAGGCTACAGAGAAGGCGTTCAGCCTGAACCGGATGCAGCATGTGCTTGCGCCCGGGCCGTTCGTGCATTCGCTGTCGCTGTTCGCGCTGCTGCAATCCCTGTACAGCAGAGCCACGTTCCATCTCCTTCCGGAATTCGATGCAGAGCGTGTGCTCACCCTGTGCTCCCGTGTACCGGATATGATTCTGTTCGTTGTGCCCGCTATGACCGAGGCGTTATTGCGCCAAGCGGAGTCAAGCAACGCCGAGGTGTCCATCCAGGCCTTGATTAGCTCCGGCGGCAAATGGCCTGTGTCTTCTATACCTAAGTGCCGCGAGAGGTTCAACGGGGTTAGGCTCTATGAGTATTACGGCTCCTCTGAAGCCAGCTACATCAGCTATCTGGAGCTTACCGGAGCGGAGCCGCAGGACTCTCTGGGCCAGCCGTTCAGCGGTGTAGAGCTATTGATCTGCGATGAACAGTTCCGCGAGGTTCCTCAAGGCACAGTGGGGGAGCTATACATCCGCAGCGATATGATCTTCTCCGGATATCATCTCCTGCCGGAAGAGACGGCGCGGGTATTCCGGGACGGCTGGCTGCGCACAGGAGATTACGTATATCAGGACCGGCAGATGCATCTGCGCCTGGCCGGACGCGCGGGCAGTATGATCAAGAGCGGGGGGCTCAAGGTGTTCCCGGAAGAAGTGGAAGCGGTGCTGCTTCGCCATCCGAATATCCGGGAGGCGATGGTGTTCGGCATACCGGATGAACGCTGGGGGGAGCAGGTAACGTTACTGATACAGTGGCAGGGCCAGGAACGGCTTACGCTCGATGAGATCAGCAAGTATTGCCGCCCCTATCTGGCCAGCTACAAGCTGCCTAAGAAGTTGTTTAACGTAGAGGGATTCAGCTACACCGGTTCCGGCAAAATCGCCCGCCAGCTCATGAAGAGCCGCGTGGTAGAGGGGTTGACATGAAGAAGGCCGTGCAGGAAGAAGTTTCGCCCATACTCGTTTTTGACCAGGTCGATTTTGCTTACCGGAGAGGGCAGCCGGTTCTCCGTCAGCTCAGCTTTGACATACGCCAAGGCGAATTCGTTGCCATCATCGGCGCGAATGGCAGCGGTAAATCCACCATCGCCAAGCTAATGAACGGATTGCTGCTGCCAAGAGCCGGAGAGGTGAGGCTGGGAGCGCTGAGTACCTCGGAGCGCCAGAATCTCGTAAGCATCCGCGAGCAGGCCGGACTGGTCTTCCAGAATCCTGACGATCAGTTCATTACGGCTTCCGTGCTGGATGAGGTGGTCTTCGGGCTGGAGAATCTGCGTGTCCCGGGAACCGCAATGCTCAGCCGGGCAACCCGTGCACTGCAAGCCGTTCACATGGAAGACTATATGGACGCCGCTCCGCATCAGCTGTCGGGCGGGCAGAAGCAGCGGGTTGCCGTGGCAGCTGTTCTGGCAATGGAGCCCTCCATCCTCATCCTGGATGAAGCCACCTCCATGCTTGATCCGCAGGGCAGGCAGGACCTTCTTCAGGTGATGCGCATGCTTCACCAGCAAGGGCTGACGATCATCCACATTACCCATCATATGGATGAGATACTGCCTTCTGACCGTGTGCTGCTGCTTAGCCGGGGAGAGCTGGCTTTTGACGGGACGCCCTCCGGCTTGTTCAGCACTGTAAGCATGAGTGAGCATCAGCTTGCGCCTCCTTTTGCCGTAAGATTATTCCAGGCGCTCGGGCTGGATGCCCCGTTGCAAGCAGAATGGAAGGAGACGATCAGAAGCGAATGGTCTACGCATTGCAGGATGTAAGTGTGAAGATGAACGGGCGGGACATTCTTGAGTCGGTAAGCTGCACGCTTCAGGAGGGCAAATGGATTTCGGTTATCGGAAAGTCAGGGGCCGGCAAATCCACCCTCGCCAAAGTATTCAAGGGTCTGCTGCCGATCTCTAATGGCGAATATACGTACCGTCAGCAGCCGTTGCCAAGGGATCCGCAAGGCAGGCTGAAGGCTGTTCCGCACATCGGCTATGTCTTTCAGTATCCGGAGCAGCAGCTGTTTGCGGCAACGGTGTATCAGGAGCTGGCTTTTGCGCTTAGTATGAGGGGGGAATCCCGGGCGAACGTGGAGCAAGCGATTCGGCAGGTCATGGAGCAGTTGGGCTTACCCGCAGCGCTGCTCCAGCAGCATCCCTTACAGTTAAGTGGCGGACTTAAGCGGCTGGTGGCTATCGCTTCTGTGCTGATCGCCGGGCCAGAGCTGCTTATTCTGGATGAACCTACCGCAGGGCTTGATCACGGGAACAAGAACGACTTGCTCAGGCGGCTAAAAAGCTGGCAGGAGGAGCACAAGCGGACCGTGCTGTTCCTGTCCCATCAGCTGGAGGATGTTGCCGAATACTCGGATGAGGTGATTATTATGGGGCAGGGCCGCTTGTTAGGACATTGGGAGGCAAACGAACTGTTCCTGAAGCAGGCAGATTGCATGGGGCAAGCGGGTCTGCCTGCACCGGAACCGATTCAGCTCTTGAGAATCATTGAGGAAGTATCTGGAGCGAAGCCACGGCCTGCAAGCTGCAGGGAAGCAGAGATTTTTCGAATGGTGAATGCTATCTGGCAGGCAAGAGGTCTCTGAACGATGACGGATAAAATCATATTCGGGCAGTATGTCCCCTCAAACTCCGTCATCCACCGGCTTGATCCGCGAACCAAGCTGCTCATCCTTGTAGCCTTCACAATTGGCAGTATGCATCTCCAGGCTATTACCGGATATATTGCTGCGACAGTTCTGGCGGGAGGACAGCTCCTCTTGTCCAGAGTTCCGCTTCGAATGCTCTTACGGGCATTGCGGCCGATTCTATTCATCCTGCTGCTGCCAATGCTCTATCATCTCCTGTTCAACCAGGAAGGACTCAGGAATGAGCTCTTCGCACTCTGGAGGATTCTGCTCCTGGTCTCGCTTGCTCTCATCCTGACATTAACGACGAAACCGCTCGATCTGGCCAAAGGTCTGGAACAGCTGTGCAAGCCGTTATCCCGTCTGGGCGTTCCGGTAGAAGCGCTGGCCTTGACGGTCATGCTGGCTATTCGTTTTATCCCCACCATTACCCAGGAGCTGGACCGCATTCTTGTGGCGCAACAGGCCAGAGGGTATGATATCAAGGATACCAAAGGCCTTAACCGGGTACAGGCTTACATCCAATTAGTGATTCCGCTGCTCGTCACCACCCTTGCGCGGGCGGAGCAGCTGGCGATGACGATTGAGGCAAGGGCTTACGGAAACGGGAAGGGACGGACTTCCTATAGGTTGCTAAAATATGCACGGATGGATTATGCAGCCGGCGGGATCATGCTTGCGTATGTTCTGCTGGGAATTCTGCTGGAGAGATGAGGGGATAGAGCTTGAACAGAACAGCCATACTGGAGCGGCTTCAGTCAGAGCTGCGCGAAGGCAACCATATTATCGGTGTCTCGACAGGCACGGGAATTACAGCCAAGGTTGCCGCTGACAGCGGAGCAGACTTCATTCTAATGCTGAACTCCGGCAAGTTCCGGCAGATGGGGAGAAGCTCGCTGGCGGGGTTCCTGCCCTTCTGCAACAGTAATGAAATGGTGATGGATTTTGCCTCGAAGGAGATTGTACCGCTGGTTAGAGACACTCCGGTGCTGTTCGGGCTGAATGCGAATGATCCAACGAGAGAAATGTCCCTGTATATAGAAGAGATTAAGGCCAGAGGCTTCGCGGGAGTGAATAATTATCCGACGGTCGGCCTGATTGACGGGGTATTCAGAGAGGCATTGGAGGAAGACGGCATCAGCTATGACAGGGAGGTGGAGGCTATACGTCTGGCTCATCAGCAGGAGCTGTTCACAGTGGCCTTCGTCTTCGACGAAGCCCAGGCGGTCCAGATGGCAGAGGCGGGAGCGGATGTGATCTGTGTGCATCTCGGCCTGACTGTAGGCGGATTGCTGGGGGCGCGGAAGGTGGTCTCTCTGGAAGCTGCCAAGGCGAAGGCGCTGCGTATTCTCACTGCCTGCGGAGAGGTTAAGCCTGAAGTCATTAAGATGATCTACGGCGGTCCGGTCAAGACTCCGGTTGACGTCCAGTATATGTACAGCAGCAACACGCAGATTATGGGCTACATTGGCGGCTCTGCCTTTGAACGGATTCCCTCCGAGCAGTCGATTACAGCCATAACCCGCGATTTCAAGCGCCTGGGCAAGCTGGATGAGGATGATCTCATGGTCAAGATGCTCAGCGGCATCACCCGGCATTACGATTACGTAGAATTCGTCAAAGAGTATGTCGCCCAGAATTACAGCGAGGAAGTAGTGTTCGCGGATCTGGCCAAGGTGGCGCATGTGTCGCGCAGTTATTTGAGCAGCTTGTTTAAAAAGGAAGTAGGGTGCAGCTTCCAGAACTATCTGGTCGGCTTCCGTATGCAAAAGGCTGCCATCCTGCTCCAGGCCCCGCATCTGCAATTATCCGAGGTGTCCACAATGGTCGGCTACCCCGACTATGCCCAGTTCAGCCGAATGTTCAAAAAGCTGATGGGCAGCTCGCCCAAGCAGTACAAATCTAACCTAAACACAAAAACATAGAACATAAAAGCGTTTTCATCCATAAAAATGCCCGGTATGATGAATCTATGATTCGTATACGAGGAGGCCACAGAATGAAGACGATCGCCATAGCTGGAACGTTTGATACGAAGGGTGAGGAGTATCTGTACATCAAGCAGCTTGCAGAGGAGCTGGGCCTCAGAGCCCTGATGATCCATACCGGTGTATTCGAGCCAGCCTTTCAACCCGATGTGTCTAACCGGGAGGTCGCATCCGCCGCTGGTGTGGAGCTGGACGAGCTTGCCGCGAAGAAGGACCGGGCGTTAGCTACAGAGGTCTTGTCCAAGGGGCTGGAGAAGCTTGCTCCCCGGTTATACCAGGAGGGGAAATTTGACGGCATCATATCCTTCGGGGGCACCGGCGGAACTTCACTGGTTGCCCCTGCCATGAGAGCCTTGCCGATCGGCGTACCGAAGGTGCTGGTATCCACGGTTGCCTCCGGAAATACCGCCCCCTATGTCGGGACCAGCGATATTATGATGATTCCGTCTGTCGTGGATGTCTCAGGCCTCAATTCGATCTCGACGAGAATATTCAGCAATGCGATGTTTGCCATCGCGGGCATGCTCATGTTCGAACCAGACTATGAACCGGAGAAAAAGCCGCTGGTCGCAGCCACTATGTTCGGAGTGACCACGCCGTGTGTGACCGAAGCGCGCAAATACCTGGAGGAGCGCGGCTACGAGGTGCTGGTATTCCATGCTACCGGAATCGGCGGACAATCGATGGAGGCGCTGATCGAAGCGGGCTTCATTGAAGGGGTGCTGGACTTAACCACCACCGAATGGGCAGATGAATTAATCGGCGGCGTCTTGAACGCAGGGCCGCACCGCCTGGAGGCCGCAGGCCGCAACCGCATTCCGCAGGTCGTCTCGGTGGGGGCCCTGGACATGTGCAACTTCGGCCCGGCGGATACCGTACCGGAGAAGTTCAAGGATCGCAAATTCTATCATCATAACCCGACCGTTACGCTGATGCGGACGACAGTGGAAGAGAATGAACAGCTCGGCAGGAAGCTGGCCGAGAAGCTCAATAGGGCAACGGAGAGTACGGTGCTTATGCTGCCGCTTGGCGGTATTTCGGCGATTGATGTGGAGGGTCAGCCCTTCTACGGCCCTGAAGAGGACCGGATGCTGTTCGATACCCTGCGCCGGCAGGTGGACCGCTCAAGGGTTGAACTGATCGAAATGGACGAGGCGATCAACGATCCGGCCTTTGCCGGGGCAGCAGCCCAGAAGCTGATTGATCTCATGCAGGCCGCGAAGGCCTGAACCCCACAATAAGGAGGAGCTACTAATGAATAAGCAGACCAGAGCTGAGATTATGGACAGATTCAAGCAAGAGGTGAAGGCGGGTAAGATTCTTCTTGGTGTCGGGGCAGGCACGGGGATTACCGCCAAGAGTAGTGAGGCAGGCGGAGCGGATATGCTGATTGTGTACAATTCCGGGCGTTACAGAATGGCAGGACGCGGTTCACTGGCAGGCTTGCTGTCGTATGGCGACGCCAATCAGATTGTAGTGGAGATGGGCTCGGAGGTGCTGCCTGTCGTCAAGGATACGCCCGTTCTGGCAGGGGTATGCGGCACCGACCCGTTCCGGGTGATGGAGGTATTCCTGAAGCAGCTGAAGGAGCAGGGCTTCAGCGGTGTGCAGAATTTCCCGACCGTGGGTCTGATCGATGGCGTCTTCCGCCAGAATCTGGAGGAGACCGGTATGGGCTACGGCCTGGAGGTTGAAATGATCCGCATCGCCCATGAGCTGGATATGCTGACGACCCCCTATGTGTTCGACCCTGAACAGGCACGGGCCATGGCAGAGGCGGGTGCAGATATTCTGGTCGCCCACATGGGCCTCACCACCAAGGGCACGATTGGTGCAGTTACCGCGTTGACCCTGGACGATTGTGTAGAGCGTATTGAAGCGATTATCGAAGCCGGACGGGCGGTCAACCCGGAGATTATGATTATCTGCCACGGCGGCCCGATTGCCGAGCCGGAAGATGCGGCTTATGTCATTCAGCGGACGAAGGGCATCCATGGATTCTTCGGCGCTTCAAGCATCGAGCGCTTCGCGGCGGAGCAGGGAATTACCCGCCAGACCGAGTCGTTCAAAGCAATTGGGCAATAAGCGCAGGCGTACGGCATTAAAGCCCTTGATACTTTCAAGGGCTTTTTTGGGGTTCAACCGTATGCGAAAACCGAATACATCGGGGCACAGCTGTCCGGCTTTAAACTAATTTTAAACAGGGCAGTACGCTCGATTTAACCTTCACCTGATAAGCTGATGTACATATACAAAGGGAGGGTTAACATCATGAATCCATTGCTTCGCAAAGCAGTATTGTCAGCAGTCTTGTGCAGTTTCACTCTAATTACCGGTAGGGGAGCTGTGCATGCGGAAGGGGCGCCTGCAGCTGACGTTAAGAGTACGATGTCCGCAGAGGCCGGCTGGAAGGAGAACGTCCGGGCTACTGCGAACATCATCACAACTGTTAAGGCTGAGAAGGGCGACACTTATTCCGATCTGGCGTTTCTTCAGCCGATTCTGGCGGATAAACGGATTGTGAGCTTGGGCGAGGCCTCGCATGGGGCGGCCGAATATAATTCGGTGAAGGTAAGGCTAATTAAGTATCTGCATGAAAAGCTGGGCTATAACGTCATCGCCTTCGAGTCCAACCTGGCGGATGCTGCCGCAGCGTATACACAGGTTCAGGAGCTGAAGCCGCAACAGCTGATGGAGAACTCCATCTACGGCGTATGGCAGGTGGAAGAGAATCTGCCGCTGTTCGAGTACATAGCGGAGCAGAGCCGTACAGATCATCCGCTGATGCTGACCGGGTTTGACTCCCAAGCCGCCACAGACTCTTTTATTACGTTTGTTGAACAATGGTTTGCCGGGGTGGACTCTTCTAAAGCCAAAGCGTTTACCCGGACGGAAGAATGGTATTTGAAGCTTAATATGATTGATGATATCGGAGAGTTTACAGCCCAGAAGGATGCAATCAAGCGCAAATATATGATTTTCCAGGCATTCGTGAAAGAACATAAGGCTTCATTGAGCAAAGTCTATCCCAAACAGCCCAAGCTGGTGCCGACTCTTGAGCGTGTGCTCCAGAACAGGATCGATATGCTGGATTATTACCATCCTCATATTGTACAGCTGCTGGCCGGGGTAGACCCGGAGAAGCACGTTAAGCAGGGGAGCTATGAGAGAGATCGCGTGATGGCAGGGAATGTGGCTTGGCTCGCAAACACAGCCTATCCGGGGGAAAAGATTATTCTGTGGGGACACAACTACCATATCCGCAAACACAATTCTACGATGATTACCGAGCATAATGGATTCGGTTATGATCAGACACCCTATCCTACGATGGGGGAGCTGCTGCCTTGGTCCCTGAAGCAAGATAACTATGTGATCGGATTATATGCTTATGAAGGAAGTGCGCACAAGAACAACGGTAAGGTGGAGCAGATTATGCCGCATGACAAGGGAAGTCTTGAAGAGATTATAGGTGCAGGCATGGGCGCTGCGCAGTTTATCAACTTAAGAGACACCACGTTAAGCGCGTCCACGGAATGGATGTACACCCCGCGTACCGCCAAGGCATGGGGAGTCCTCAATGAGATAATGATCCCGCGCGAACAGTATGACGGGATACTGCTCATTCAACAGCTTCATCCTTCCACCCCGGTAAAAGATTAGTCTCGCAGCATGTAACAGCTTCTATATTAGCTGGAAATGGGCACTCTTTAATTAAAGAGTGTCTTTTTCGAATATTAAGAGAGGATATGATATAAATCACAGAATGGTCACAGACTCTAGCCGCTATAGCCAGTTTGGGCTATAGGCACTTCAATTCCTTTTATTTACACTTAATTCGGGTTTGCACAAGAAACCATCCTACAGTGGGGGTGAACAATGCTTGTAGTGAAAAGGTGTGAATGCTCCATCAGCATCAGGGTTCTCGTCTTCATGATTCTAGGCATGTTAATCTGCTCCTTCAATCATGGCACCATTGTAAGCGCAGACACCAGCACCGGAGTCCTTCCGCTGCAGCCCATCATCGACTCAGCCCGTGAGGGAGATTTCATCACCCTGGCTCCGGGAGCCTATTCCGGTCCGGTCCGGCTGGATAAGCAAGTGACGATTAACGGTAACGGCGAGGCGATTCTGCTGCACACGGTAAAGGACGAGCAGGCGGCGGTGCTGATCACGGCAGACGGTGTAAGGCTTGAGAACCTGAAGATTCAGCAGAGTAACGACGGGGAAGCTGCGGCTGTACGCGTTGAAGCGGACAGGGTCACCCTGAAGGGGCTGGTCATTCATTCGGCAGGGTACGGCATACTGCTTCGTGAAGCCGATGGCGGGGTGATCTCGGACAATACAATAAGCTGGTTCATCCCCACAGGAGAAGCACCGGGAACGAGAGGCAACGGGATCGATCTCTATAACTCTCACGGCGCTGTGATCCGGGGCAACGACATCGCTTATCTGCGGGATGGCATCTATCTGGAGAATAGCCGCAATACGGTGGTGGACCAGAACAAGCTTGCTTATCTGCGGTACGGGGTCCACTGCATGTATATCAATGGCTCGAAGGTCACTAACAACACCGGTGAATACAACATTACCGGCGCGATGGTGATGGGTGTTACGGGTGTGGTGGTGTCCGGGAACTCCTTCCGCAAGCAGAGCCGGAATGTGCATTCACAGGGAATTCTGCTCTACGATGTACGGAATTCCGCGATTATGAACAACCGGGTGGAAGGCAACCGGGTGGGGATTTACATGCAGCAGTCCTCGGATAACAAGCTGCAGCAGAATCTGGTGCTCCGCAACTATATCGGCGTGCAGTTCGAGAATGCAGAGGGCAACCGCTTTGAGCGTAACGGGTTTGTGGCAAACGTCATTGAGGCCCAGGCCACTGGCAGCAGGGACAATGAGATGAACGGGAATTACTGGGACGCCTTTGGCGGACTGGATCTCACGGGGGATGGGGTCAGCGACCTGAAGTATGCGATCAACCCCTTCTATCAGCAATTGGTTACGGGGAATGCGGCGTATCAGCTGTTTTTCCAGTCACCGGGGATGACGTTCCTGAGCGATATGTACACCGGCGGTTCGGCAGGGTGGTCCACCGATTCAGCGCCGCTCATGCAGCTTGACGCAGGTACAGTTAGCCCGGATCAGGCGGCAGGCGGACAAGGCACGGTCATGGTAGCGGGCTGGCTGCTGCTGTTCCTATCCGTAATTACAATCATAT
>NZ_ASPX01000057.1:0-7423 GCF_000517965.1 Paenibacillus sp. FSL R7-277 | reverse complement strand
GATCCTCGCGGCTTGCGGACAGAAGAAATACGAGCCGGTAGCGATTAATGAAGACACCGATATCTGTGTGGTCTGCAATATGCAGGTGAAGGATGATGCTTTTGCCACTCAGCTAACGACCAAGGACGGCAAGAATTACAAGTTCGACGATATCGGCTGTATGAATGAGTGGAAGAAGAGCAACGGCACGGAGCAGATCGGCATGGATTATGTCCGCGACTATAACGACAAGAGCTGGGTTGAATTCAGCAAGGCGAGCTATGTGTATGACGCTTCTCTGCGTACGCCGATGGCTTATGGAGTGATCAGCTTCAAGGATAAGGCGGCAGCAGAAGCATTCGTGAAGGAGCAGGCGCTAGGCACTGTGCTGACCGCCGGAGAGCTGGCCTCCCATGAATGGAAGCAGAACAAGGATATGATGAACATGGACATGCAGAGCGGAGAAGGTCATATGGAGGAGCATAGCTCAGAGGAAGGTACGCATTCCGAAGAGACGGATATGTGAGTATGGCTGACATCCTGCATATTGCCCGCAGAGAGCTTAAGATCGGCTTCCGCAACCCGTGGGCCTATTCCTTCCTGGCCTTGTTCTGTACCTTCAGTCTCGGGCTGCTGCTGATCCATGCGAATAACGTGGTCGAAGGCTATACTGCGGTTACGGGCTCCATGCTGAGCCTGATTCTGTATCTGTTGCCGCTGATGACGTTATTTCTGGGCTCCTTCTCGCTGACCTCGGAACGGGAAGACGGAAGCTGGCAGCTCTTATCCACCTATCCCATTGGAACCTTATCCTTCGTTCTGGGAAAATACACCGGGCTAGCCGCTGTCCTGCTGACGATTGTAGCGTTTGGTTACGGGCTGATGGGGCTGGTCAGCGGCCTGCTCGGAATGGCTTTTGCGGCGGATACTTACTTCCTGTTCCTGGCCTTCTCGGCAGGTCTGGTCCTGTTGTTCCTGACCCTTGCCCTCATCATCGGCTCGTTATCCCGCAACCGCTGGCAGGCCTTGACGATCTCTGTAGCGGTCTGGTTCTTCGCGGTGATCGGCTGGCCGACATTCCTGATCGCAGGCCTAGGGCTGCTCCCGTATCTCTGGATCAAGCCAGCGCTGATTGTGCTGACGATGCTTAATCCGGCTGAGCTGGTGCGCCTGTTCGTGGTGGTGAAGTTGGGCGGAGGGTCGGTTCTGGGGCCGGAATATTATCAGTGGGTGGAATGGATTAGCCGCCCGGGCGGCAGCCTGCTGTTCCTCGGGGTCTGCGCTGCCTGGGTGCTGCTGTCCATCTTAGCGGTATATTGGATCTGGGAGAGGGGGCGTTCCCGTGGATAATCCGCTAATTCAGGTGAAAGAGATTACCAAGGTCATCGGGCGGCAAACACTGGTCGAAGAAATCAGCTTCCAGGTTCCAGGCGGCAGCATACTTGCCCTGTGCGGCGGGAATGGAGCTGGCAAAAGCACGGTGCTGCGGATGGTAGCTGGCATTCTACAGCCGACTTCAGGCGAAATTACGGTAAACGGGCTGAAGTGGAAGCAATCCCGCAAGCGCTTTTCCATGCAGATCGGCTATATGCCAGATGATTATCAGTTCAGCCACGGGCTGTCTGCGGAAGAGCTGCTGAATTTCTGGGCGGCGCTGCGCCGGATTCCCAGACGCAAACAGCGGGTAGAGGAGGTGCTGGCTCTAGTCGGACTTGCGGATAAGCGCAACAGCCTGGTGACCACGTTCTCCAAGGGGATGCGCCAGCGTGTGCTGTTCGCGCAAGCGCTGCTGGCGAAGCCGCCGCTCCTGATTATGGATGAGCCGACTAACGGGCTGGACCCGTTCTGGATGAACGAATTCGTGAAGCTGCTGCAGGGCATCCGGGAAGAGGGGCATACGGTTCTCTTTTCCACTCATCAGCTGGAGATTGCGGATCGGGTGGCCGATCAGATTGTCTTCTTGAATCAGGGCAAGCATGTGGGGTCAGGCACTACGGCAGAGATCCGTACAGAGTTCGGTTCGCTGTACGCCGCCTTTCACCATAGTCTGGGGCTGGGATGAAGCTACGTCGGATCGTTACTCTGCTGATTATTGCCGCTGCCTTTGCTGCCGGAACCGGGGTATATCTTCAGCAGTCCAGCCAACCTCCAGCCGGGAGAATGACCGCAGGTGCTTCGGCTCCGGCGTTCGAAGCGGTAACCTTGCAGGGGGAGAAGGTGCGCCTCAGCGAATACAAGGGCCGGGTCGTACTGCTTAACTTCTGGGCGACCTGGTGCAAGCCCTGTATGCGGGAAATGCCGCTGTTAAATGAACTTAGCCAATCGGCAGAGCTTCCAGTCGAGACCTTGTTCGTGAACGCAGGAGAATCCAAGGGGACGGTATCGGAGTATATGGCGGAGCAACAATTCTCTTTTCCCGTCATTATCGATGTTACCGGAAGGATATCTGCCTCGTATAGCGTCAATGCACTGCCGTCAACTTATATCATCAATAAGGCGGGCGAGATAAGCAAAATCGTAGTCGGAGAGATCGGGGATCCCGATACGCTCAAGCAATGGCTGGCTGAGGCCGGAGCTGAATGAATGGGCTATTCTATTATATTCTATGCACAGCCTCCGCCTGCCGGGAAGATGCTTCCGGTGCAGGCGGAGGCTGTTTTGCGGGTAGGAAAAAGAAAAATTATTTCTTTTTTTAATTTATTTTAGGAAAAATACTTCATTTAATTAAAATTTCTGCTATACTCATTGCAAAGAGGGAGCAATAAGTCAGGAAGCCTGACGCGGGAAGGGCGCTCACCTTACACTTAATCTGAGGGGGAATGTGGTGTGGGAACTAACAGAAAGGGCTTCACAGTATCGCTGCTGCTGACCATGTCTATGCTGCTTGCGGCTTGCGGAGGAAATGGCAATACGAAGGGGACACCGGCTGCCGGAAGCACCGGAGAACCCGGCACGGGCGCTGAAGCTACGGCTGCGGCGGAGCCGGTGAAGCTTGAATTCTGGACGATTGCACTTCAGCCAACGTTCAATGATTACTTCAATAATCTAATCACCCAGTATGAGGACAGCCACCCCGGAGTAACGGTGGAGTGGAAGGACTATCCCTATGATGCCATCTCACAGCGGCTGTTGACCAGCACGGCCAGCGGCAAGAGCCCGGATGTCGTGAATCTGAACACCGAGTTCGCCAGCCAGCTAGGCAGCAAGGGAGCACTGCTGAATCTGAGCGAGTATCTGACGGATGAGCAGGCGAAGAGTTATTTCGAGGGGATTTATAATTCCACTGTATTCGATGGCAAGGCGTATGCACTTCCCTGGTACACTGGCACAGAAGTGCTGTTCATGAACAAGAAGCTGGTGGAGAAGGCGGGCCTCGACCCTGCGAACCCGCCGCAGACCCGCGAGGAGCTGGTGGAGTGGGCGCGTCAGGTTCATGAGAAGACCGGAGCAGCCGGGTATGCCCAGCAGCTGGTCTCCAAGCTGTTCCCCATCGACGGCATCTCAATCCTGAATGAGGACAAGACAGCCGCCGCCTTCAATACGCCGGAAGCAGAGGCGATGATTACCCAGATGCGCGACCTGATGAAGGAAGGGGTAGTGCTCAAGGAGGACGCGGATTTCAGCAAGCAGATTCAGTATTTCTCCGGTGAGCAGGTAGCCTTCCAATTGTCTGGTCCAACGTTCATCAACTTCATCAAGACCTCCGCGCCGGATGTCTACAAGAACACCATTGCAGTCCCGCTGCCGACAGGCAAGGCGAACCTGCGTCTCTCCAATTCGATGAATCTGGTCGTGCCGCAGAAGTCGAAGAACCCGCAGCAGGCGGTGGAATTCGCTGCCTTCCTTACGAATGCCGAGAATCAGACAGCCTTCTCCAAGGCCGCCAACACGCTGCCATCGAGCAAGGCGTCCATTCAGGATCCGTTCTTCACCGAGTCTGACGGCTCTCTGGAAGCTGAAGCGAAGGTGGCTTCCTCGCAGAGTCTGGATAAGGCTACCGATTACATGGTCGGCGTTCCAAGCGCCGCAGATATCAACTCTGCGCTGGCGCGGGGATTGCAGGAGATTCTGATGAACGGCGCGGATATCAAAGAGACGCTGAACAAGGTGGAGAAGGAAGTCAATACTATTATCAGTCAGGGTTCCTAAGCTGCTGAAGCATAGCCGATAAGGGGGAGCTTCTCCCCCAATGGATATATTTTGAGGGTATTTGAAGGAGTGGGAGGTGTAGAGGGTGTACAAGGGGTTTCGGTCTGAATCTTTTACCGCATGGGCGTTTATGGCGCCGGGGCTGCTGTTTCTGGCGGTGTTTACCTTTTGGCCGATTATTTACGGTATACCGCTCTCGTTGACAGATTATTCTGTCATTACAGAGACGAATTATGTAGGTCTGGAGAACTTCACACGGGCCTTCCAAGATCATAATTTCCTGATTTCACTGTGGAATTCACTGGTATATGTGCTGATTGTGCCGGTGATCCAGATCATTTCGATCTTAATGGCAATTCTGGTCAACAGCCGGATTCCTGGAGTCAAAATGTTCCGGGCCGCCTACTATATACCGGTCGTCACTTCGATGGTTGCGGTGGCGCTGATCTGGAGCTGGCTGCTCGGCAATAACGGAGTTGTCAATTACCTGCTGCTGAAGGCAGGGATTATCAGTGAGCAGGTCTCCTGGCTATCGACGAGCAGCACGGCGCTGTATGTTCTAATGTTCATTACGATGTGGAAGGGCCTCGGCTATTACATGATGCTCTATCTGGCTGGGCTTCAAGGCATTCCTGCAGATCTGTATGAGGCCGCAAGAGTGGATGGTGCAGGGCCGTTGCGGCTGATTGTACATGTGACGCTGCCGCTGTTGCGCCCGCATATTCTGTTCTGCACGCTGATCTCGGTGATGGGCGCGATCCGTGTGTTCGATGAGGTCTACATTCTGACTAAGGGCGGACCGGGGACGTCCACACTGACCTCAAGCGTCTATATTTTTCAAAAAGGGCTGGAGCAGTTCAACTTCGGCTATGCCTCGGCGCTCGGGCTGATCGTCAGTGTGATGGTGGGAGCGCTTAGTGTACTCGTATTCAGACTGAACCGGAAAGGCGGGGTGAATTCCTATTGATGCCGCGTAGCTTGCGTGTTCTAATCACTTATCTGCTGCTGATCCTGCTTGCCCTGTTCATGATGGGGCCGTTCCTGTGGCTGCTCAGTGTCTCGCTGATGCCGGGGCGCAACGTGTTTGCGAACCCGCCGGCCATTCTGCCCACCTTCATTGCGTTCGATAACTATGTGCAGGTGTGGAACTTCATGAATTTTCCGCGATACATTCTGAATACGGTCATCATCACGCTGCTGGGAGTCGTGTTCAACATTATTCTATCCTGTCTGACGGCTTATCCGCTGGCGGCCTTCCGGTTCAAGGGCCGGAACCTGGTCTTCACGCTGCTGATCTCGACCATGATTATTCCGTCAGCAACCGCTATGATTGTGCATTATCTGACGATTCAGGCTTTTCAGCTGGGCAATACGTTCTTCGGCGTTGTTCTTCCGGCAGCGGTGTCCGTGTTCAATATCTTCCTGATGCGCCAGACGTTCCTGGGTATTCCGGCAGACATCCGGGATTCTGGTAAAATGGACGGAGCCTCAGAGCTGCGCATCTTCATTCAACTGGTCATGCCGCTCGTCAAGCCGGGGATTGCGGTGATTGGATTACTGGAGGTCATGGCGTTCTGGAACAACTTCCTGTGGCCGATTGTCGTCCTGGAGGACCCGGAGAAGTATCCGCTCGCTGCGGCGCTTACGTATCTGAACGGGCAATTCTCCTATAACTTCGGCTGGATTGCCGCCGGAACCATGATCTCGGTGCTGCCGATCATCCTCGTGTTCCTGTTCACGCAGAAGTATTATATGGAAGGGATTGCCGGCGCGATAAAAGGCTAACTAAGGAGGCATAACTCAATGGGAATTTCGTTACGGGACTGCCAATATCTGTTCCGCGACTATTATACGCAAGGGAAAGAGCTGGTGGTAGAGGGCCCGCAGCTGCGCTGTGAGCTGGCCTCGCGGTATGCGATGAATCAGGATGTAAACGGGCTACTTGCTGAAGGCGGAGACATCGTAATTCTGGAACCGGCCGGACCGGGCGTAGCCACTGCTGATAAAGGCAATGCGCAGCTGATGCTGGAGTATGACGGCGGGCTCGTTGCGGACGGATACCGGCTGGTGATTGGAGAGGATGCGAAGCTTGTTGTCGCTGCGTCTAACCGTCGGGGGCTGAAGTACGGGCTGGATGCGCTGAAAATGCTCCTGACCGTGGAGGAGGATTGCTGCCGCCTGCCGGTGGTTACGGTGGAGGATGAGCCTTCTTTTCCGGTGCGGGGCATTATTGAAGGCTTCTATGGCGTGCCATGGAGCTTCGCGGACCGGATGGATTCGGTCAGTTATATGAGCGGGCACCGGATGAACGCCTTCATGTACGCGCCGAAGGATGATCTCTATCACCGGAAGCTATGGCGTGAGCCGTACCCGGACGATGTGTTCACCAGGATTCATGATCTTAAGCTGGAATGCGACAAGCATCTGGTGGATTTCTACTATTGTATTAGCCCGGGCAATGATCTGGAATTCCGCAGCCAAGGCGACTTCGCGAAGCTGGAGGAGAAGCTTGCGGCCATGATCGCGATTGGAGTGCGGCATTTCGCACTGCTGATGGATGACATAGATTATGTGCTCCAAGGCGACAACAAGCAGTTCCTGGAGCGCTCCGGGACCGCCCATGCCTATGTGACGAACCGGGTCTATGATTACCTAGCCGGTTGTCTGCCGCACTTCACCCTGGCTATGTGTCCATCGGAATACTGGTCGTATTGGAATACGGAGTACAAGAAGGATATCCGGGAGCAGCTTCATCCTGCTGTCAAAGTGTTCTGGACCGGCTATTTCGTCTTCGCCCCGGAGATTGGCCGGGGGCATGCGGAGGATAATTACAGTTTTTACGGGCATGAGCTGTGGCTATGGGACAATATTCCGGTGAATGACTGCGATAAGGACCGGCTGTTCCTCGATCCGGTGCGCGGGCGCAGCTCCCGGCTCGGCAATTACGGGCATACAGCGGTCGTTGCCAATCCGATGAATCAGTGGGAATGCTCCAAGATCACGCTTAACACGATGGCCCATTATATGTGGAACAGCGAGCGTTATATGCCGGAGCTGTCCTGGGAGCTGTCTGTGCGTGAATTCGCCGGGGAGCTGGCGGAGGACATGATGTTCTTCTGCCGCCAGAATCTGAACAGCCGCCTGTATTCCGGCGGCTACCCGGAGCTGGACGATGCGCTGGCAGAGCGCGATCTGGAGCGGCTGGACGCTTATTTCAGCCGGCTGGAGCAGACGGCCGTGCGGCTTGGCGGCTTAGAGAATGCCAAGTTTATCGAAGAGGCAGGGCCTTGGCTGC
>NZ_ASPX01000056.1:0-2145 GCF_000517965.1 Paenibacillus sp. FSL R7-277 | reverse complement strand
TGTGCGCAGACAACTGGAGGCCCCGCTGAATCCGCAGGCACAGGCGGAGGTGCTCCAGCGGCTCGAGACCTGCCGCAGCTACGGGGTGCGGCTCGGCAGTGATCCGGCTGTGCGTGCGGCTGAGGCGCTGGGGATCGAGCTGCCGGAAATGGAGAAGGAGACAAAGGAGGAGGACCAGCATGTCTAAGCACCATAAGCTGATTCTGGTTCCGCTGGATGAGCGGCCCTGCAATTATGAATTCCCTTATCTGCTGGCTCAGGGAACAGATTATAGGGTAGAGCGTCCGCCCGCCGGGATTATGGGGCTGAAGAAACGCCCTGGAGATGTTGAACAGCTATGGTCCTGGTTCGAGGCTGCCTGCGAAGGGGCAGATGGGGCGGTGGTCGCACTGGATACGCTGCTCTACGGCGGCATTATTCCCTCGCGGCTGCACCAGCTGGAGCTTGAAGTGCTGGCTGCGCGCCTGGAGCGGCTGCGGGAGATCCGGCGGCGTTATCCGCAGCTTAAGCTGTATGCGTTCCAGCTGATTATGCGCTGTCCGCAGTATTCTCTATCAGACGAGGAACCGGATTATTATGCCGACTGGGGCCGGGAGATTTTCCGCAAGGGCTTCATCGGCCACCGGCTGGAGCTGGGAATCGCCACCGATGAGGAGATTCGTGAGCTGGCGGATATTGATCACCGGCTTCCAGCCGAGGTGCTGCAGGATTATCTCGGCCGCCGGGCGATAAATATTGAAGCGAACAAGCAGGCGCTGGAGCTGGTCCGGGACGGGGTGATCGACTTCATGATTGTTCCGCAGGATGATTCGGCGCCATATGGGCATACCGCCAAGGACCAGGAGAAGGTGCGGGCACGGATCACGGCGCTTGATCTGGAGCTTAAGGTCTATATGTATCCGGGAGCAGATGAGGTAGGCTGCACGCTGCTCGCCCGGATGCTGAACAAGGCCGAAGGACGGAGGCCGATGATCTATCCCCGCTTGTCCGCTGTGCAGGGGGCATTCGTGACGCCGCTGTTCGAGGACCGCTTTTTCTATGAGACGCTGAAATATCAGATCCTGGCCGCCGGGGGGCTGATCGCATCCAGTGCTGCCGAGGCAGACCTGGTTCTGCTGGTCAGCACGCCGGGTGAGACGATGGAGGAGGCGGTGTCGCAGAAGCATGCTTTTCACAGCTATGACGTATACCGGAACCTGATGGAACTTGTAGAGTACGGGGACTACCTTCTGCAGAGCAAGGAGATGCCGATGGCTGTTGCGGACGTAGGCTATGCCAATGGCGGTGATCAGAAGCTGGTTAAGATGCTGCGGCAGAAGAACCTCCTGTTCGATCTGGCCGGATATGCCGCCTGGAATACCAGCTCCAATTCGCTTGGAACCGTAATCTCGCAGGCGATGATCTATCTGATCTACGGACGTACACAAGGGCATCTCGATTTCCTGGCGCTCCGCTATGCCGAGGATGTATGCTATTGTTCAGTAGTGCGCGGAGAGCTTAGTGAGGGCCCGGTGCAGGAGATGGGCTATGGCAAATACGAACTGGACGGACCGCGCGGCCGCGTAGCTGCCCGTGTACAGGAACGGCTGAGTGAGGAGCTGGCTGTACGGATCGACAGTCCGTCGGGAAGGGTTAAGATTACCGATTGCTATATGCCATGGAACCGGATGTTCGAGGTGGGCTTAACTGTGCAATATGAGCCATCGTGAGGGCAAGTTGGCTCTATCCATTGAATTGAAAAATACAGAGTAAGTGAGCATCTGAACTGAAATAGTGAATTCTTTCAAAATGTGATAATGTTTCATTTTCAATTGAAGCGAACATTCAGAGATAGGTGTATTCTGTGCAATTAAAAACAATGAAATGGAAGGATTTACTCCTCTAAATGTAGTCTGTACAACTAAATTTCCCAAATGAGCCAAAACACAGGCGCTACAGGCATTTTAAATGTACAAAACACAACTAAACGGATCATAGGCGGAACATCAGATGATTTAATTGTACAGAATGCACTTAAGTATATCGCGTGTACCTTACACGGGGCATCGCAAGCCCTTGGCATGCGGCTGGTTACAGTAATTCTTACTAGTTGAATTCTGATGTTGTACTGGTTCAATGGATATAGAATATAAGGAGAGAGGGTGG
>NZ_ASPX01000055.1:0-193705 GCF_000517965.1 Paenibacillus sp. FSL R7-277 | reverse complement strand
CGAGCCGCTGCACGGGCCGGAGATTATGGCCCGGATGGCGGTGGCGGCAGCGGAAGGCGGGGCCATCGCCATCCGGGCGAACGGGGCGGCAGATGTGCGGGCCATCAAGCAGGCAGTTGCGCTGCCGGTGATCGGCATCGTGAAGCGCAATTACCCGGATTCGGACGTCTATATTACCCCTACGCTTAGAGAGACTGAGGAGTTGCTGGAAGCGGGGGCGGATATTATAGCTTTTGACGGGACCCGGCAGACCCGGCCGGGGAATTGTACACTGGAGCAGATCATAGACCTGCTCACGGCAAGCCCGGCGGCTTCCATGGCGGATATCTCCACTCTGGAGGAAGCGCTATACGCTGAGTCGCTTGGAGTCAGCTGCGTCTCAACCACCTTGTCGGGATATACACCGTATTCCCGCCAGCAGGAAGGGCCGAATCTGGAGCTGCTGGAGCAGGCTGCACAGCGGCTGAAGATTCCGGTCATTGCCGAAGGCCGGATCAGCCAGCCCGCCCAAGTGGAGGCAGCGCTGGACCTGGGGGCCTATGCGGTGGTGGTAGGCTCCGCAATTACCCGTCCGCAGCTGATCACCCGGCCGTTCGCAGCAGCGGCGAGAAAAGTGAGGATGAACCGTAATGGAAATGAATGACCGGATCAACACGTATTACCCGTCCATGACCAAGTCTGAGCAAAAGGTAGCCCGGTGTGTGCTTGAGCATCCGGATAATCTGATCTATCTGTCTGTGACTGAGCTGGCGGATTTTGCCGGAACGGGCGAGACCACGGTGATGCGCTTCTGCCGCAAAATCGGCTTCAAGGGCTATCAGGATTTCAAGCTGATGCTGGCCCAGGGCCTGCCGAAGCGGCAGACTCAGGCGGATGGCGAGCAGGGGGCAGGCGGAGGGGATTACGCCGACCACCTGTATGCCTTAATGGTTGGTGTATTGCAATCCAGCCTGGGCATGCTGGACCGGGAGCAGTTGCAGCAGGCGGTAGACGCTCTGGATCAGGCCCGGTACGTCCAGTTCTTCGGCGTAGGCTCTTCCGGGATCACGGCACTGGACGCCAAGAACCGCTTCCTGCGGATCGGGCGGCGTGTCGAAGCCAATTCCGACAGCCATATTCAGTCTATGATGGCGGTGACGATGGGAGCAGGCGATGTGGCATTTGGCATCAGTGTATCAGGCAGCACACTGGATACGAATGACATGCTGATGAAGGCCAAGCAGAACGGGGCCAAGGTGATTGCTATGACTAACTATGCCAAGTCCCCGATTGCTTCCATTGCCGACATTGTGCTGCTGACAGCCGGGAAGGAATCGCCGCTGGAAGGCGGCTCCGTAGGGGCCAAGGTCTCCCAGCTGTTCATTATCGACCTGCTCTGCCAAGGGCTGGAGCAGCTCCATGCCGAAGAGACCAAACGGATGAAGGAGCTCACCGCCCGGGCGGTCATTGACCGGATTTATTAGGATTCGGGGAATGAAGCGATGGTACGTGATGTACCGTGTAACGGTAAGGGATTGGCGGGGGCTGATGTGCTGGTGCGAGGGCAGACGGGCGAATGTATGTGAAAAACAGTATACATTGGGTGAGCGCGGGTGTGCGTGGGCGAATGTATGTGGAAAACAGCATACAATTTGCTGGTGCGAGGGCAGACGGGCGAATGTATGTGAAAAACAGTATACATTGTACGAACGCGAGTGTGCGTGGGCAAATGTATGTGAAAAACAGTATACAATTTGCTGTTACGAGGGCAGAGGGGCGAATGTATGCGAAAAACAGCATACAATGTGCTAGCGCAAAGAGTAGTGGAGGTGATGCGAATGCGGCAAGTCATAGGTGTGGACATCGGGGGGACAGGCATCAAGGGGCTTGTGACCGATGAAGTGGGGACGATTCTCGCGGAAGCCGGACGCGACACGGAGGCCCGGCTGGGCCGGGAGGTTATTCTCGGCCAGCTCCACAGCCTGGTGGAGGAACTGCTGGCTGGCCATCCTGCGGTGCAAGCGCTGGGGATCGGCTCGGCGGGCAAGGTAAATGCGGATACGGGCGAGGTGGTCTACGCCACCGATAATCTGCCCGGCTGGCAGGGGATGCAGCTTACGCAGTGGGCAACGGCTGCGTTCGGGCGGCCTGCGGCGGCCGATAACGATGCCAACGCGGCGCTGCTGGGCGAGGCCTGGCTGGGCGCGGGACGCGGCAGGGCGAGCCTGGTCATGCTGACCCTGGGCACCGGGGTCGGCGGGGCTAATCTGGCGGAAGGCCGGCTGCTGCGCGGAGCCGCCTGGAGCGGTGGCGACTGGGGGCACAGCGTGCTGGTGCCGGGAGGTCGCCCTTGTAATTGCGGCAAGCGCGGCTGCGCGGAGCAATATGTGTCCGGCCAGGCGCTGCTGCGGCTGGCACTGGAGGAGACCGGCCGGGCGTATGCGCACGGGCGGGAGATTATGGCGGCGGCGGAGCAGGGCGACGCGTCAGCGCTGGCGGTGCTGGAGCGCTTCACAGCGGATCTTGCGCTGGTGACAGCTAACATCGGGGCGGCGGTAGACCCCGAGCTGATTATTATCGGCGGCGGGGTCATTCAGAGCCGCGCGGTCTGGTGGCCGCTGCTGGCCGGGCAAGCGGGCGGTAGTTTGGCCGCCCGAATCGTGCCGGCGGAGCTGGGCAACCGGGCAGGCTGCTTCGGCGCAGTCCGGCTGGCTCTGGAACGGCTGCGCCGGGACGAAGGCGAAAGACAGATCTAACTGCTGCGGCAGGGAGGAGACAGAGAGATGGCTGGTGAACAGGAGAAGCATTCGGATGTAGTAATTATCGGCGGCGGACTTGGAGGAACGGCGGCGGCGCTGGCCGCCGCCAAGGCAGGACTGCGTGTGCTTGTGACAGAGGAGACGGACTGGCTGGGCGGGCAATTGACCTCCCAGGCCGTGCCGCCGGATGAGCACCGCTGGATTGAGGAATCGGGCAGTACCGCGTCTTACCGGGAGTTCCGCAGCAGAGTCAGGGAGTATTACAGGCGGAATTATCCGCTTACGGAAGCTGCCAGGAGCAATCCTATACTGAATCCCGGCAACGGTTGGGTCAGCCGGCTGGCACATGAGCCGAAGGTAGCACTGGCTGTTCTGCAGGAGATGCTGGCCCCATATGTGAACACCGGGCGGATCGAGGTGCTCTATCATACGGTGCCAGTCGCGGCTGATACCGAAGGCGATTATGTTACTGGAGTTACCGTCCGGCAGGGAACGGGCGGTAAGCTTTTCAGGCTGCGGGGAGCCTACTATCTGGATGCCACAGAGTGCGGCGATCTGCTTCCGCTGGCCGGAGTGGAGCATGTCAGCGGCGCTGAAGCCCGCAGCGAGACAGGGGAGCCGCACGCTCTGGAGGCACAGGACCCGCTCGACATGCAGTCGATTACCCACGTGGCGGCGGTGGACTATGTGCCGGGTGGAGACTATACGATTCCGCGTCCAAGAGATTATGATTACTGGCGCGAATATGTCCCATCGTTCTCGCAGTATCCGATCTTAAGCTGGTTCGCTTCAGATGCAGACGATACTAGCAAGCTGAAGCAGTTCACGATGTTCCCAAATGAGCAGGGGATTGTCTCCCTGTGGGATTACCGGCGGATCGTAGACCCGGCCATCTGGACGGAGCCGCTGAATGACGGCGAAGTTACTCTGCTGAACTGGGCACTGAACGATTACTATGCCGGGTCAATTATCGGCGTATCGCCGGAGGAACGGGAGCGGCACCTGGAGGGGGCGAGACAGCTTACCCTCTCACTCGTGTATTGGCTCCAGACCGAAGCGCCCCGCCTGGACGGCGGGCAGGGGTACCCGGGCGTGCGCCTGCGCGGGGATGTGCTCGGCACGGAGGATGGACTGGCCAAAGCCCCATATATCCGGGAATCCCGGCGCATCCGCGGATTGTACACGATAGCAGAGCAGGATGTGAGCAAGGAGCTACGCGGACCGGCTGGGCCTAAGCGCTATGAGGACAGCGTAGGGGTAGGCAGCTATCATCTGGATCTTCATCCCACGACGGTGAGCCAGCGTACCTTTTATATCCCGAATCATCCTTATGAGATTCCTCTCGGATCATTGATCCCGGTGCGGGTCAAGAACCTGCTCCCGGCTTGCAAAAACATATCCATGACCCAGATTGCGAACGGCTGCTACCGCCTGCATCCCACAGAATGGAATATCGGCGAAGCGGCGGGCACTCTCACGGCCTATGCCATCAGGCAGCAGGTCGAACCCTCGGCAGTCAGGGAATCGGATGAGCATCTACAGGCTTATCAGCAGCAGTTAGTAGCGCTTGGCGTCCAGCTGCACTGGACCCCGGAGGAGCTGGACGCTTAAGCGCACCTTCTCCGGCCATCCAGTATAGCTCAAACGTCTATAATTATATATCCAAGGTAAGGTGCCTCGTCAGCGGGGTGCCTTTTTGGTATGGGCTACCTAGTTGTCGATGTTACCTGGCAGCAAGTAGGTGGATAAACGTATCTTGTTCAGTTGGTTTTGGCAGAAACGGAGGAAGCAAGTGGAAATTGTACAACTAAATTGCTTCAGTCTCGCTCCTTAGTAGAAAATGCGAAAAATTAAGTGCCTTTTCTCCAACTGCTATCCTACTATGGCCTAATCGTCCATCAGCAAGTGTAGAAAATCCAACTGTTTCCCTGATCCATAGAAAACAAGTTCTAATCTATAAAATAAAGTATTAGACTGACATTGTATATTTGAGCTAAGGGGAAGGGATAACATGCAATTACTTGATTGGCTAAACCGCAATCGAATATGTAAATGTGAAACCTGTATAACTGAGCTTAATGTTTATGCATATGGCTCCGGTGAATCGCTGATTTTGTACTGTGTTGCATGTAATGAGTATTTTTTCAGAGCAGATCCTAGCTCACCTGTAAATAAGCATGATGTTCCTGAAGGACTTTTAAAACTATGGGGAATGGATCCTTATAATATTTATTATAAAGGGATTCCAATTAGCCAAGCATACGAGCCCAAGTGGATTAGATTGCTTCGAAAATTTTTGAGAAAATGCAAAACGTTAGTCAAATAACAGCGGCAGTCTGAGACTTTTGTCAAGTCTTATTCTGCCGTTGTTTTATATTAAATTTTAAATATAAATTTATATATAAAAGTTCAGGCCTGTTATATACTCAATCTAGCTTTCCCAAGCAGCGCACACCATGAGATGAGGAGAACTGAGAGAACATGCCTATTCTGAACAGATTCAAAGGAAACACACACGCAGGTGCACCGCCCCAAACAGACCATCAGCTAATCGACCTATTACGAAACTATGTGGAGCGGGTTGAACGCAAGGAAGAAGAGCAAACCGATACATATTCTGCCGCAGTTCCTGATGAACTGCAAGCATTGTTAACGCGACTAACGTCCGTGATACATAAGCGTGAGGACTATTACAAGGTTCGGTTGGAGATGATCACTGAAGCGATTGAGATCTCCCTGTGGGAGATGGATGTATATGAGGGTGATCCGGTGAATCCGAATAATGAGTTCAGGTGGACGGATGAGCTGCGCCGGATGATCGGCTATACGGATGAGCATGATTTTCCCAATGTGCTGGAGAGCTGGTCCAATTGCCTTCATCCCGAGGATAAAGAGGGGGTACTGCAGCTGTTCGCAGATCATATGCTGGACCGGACGGGCACGATCAAATACGACATTGAATACCGGCTCAAGACGAAAGCAGGCGAGTACAAATGGTTCCAGGCGACGGGCACAACCGTACGTGCCGCTGACGGATCACCTATTATGGTAGCCGGAGCTTTGCTGGATATTCATGATAAAAAAATCAAACAGGACGAGCTGGGCGCACTGGTGGTCCGCTATGATCTGGTGAACCGCGCCCTGGTGGAAGCCCCTTGGGATATGGTGGTTATCGCAGGCGATCCGGTCAACCCGGAGAATGAGTTCTGGTGGTCGGAGCAATTCCGCAGAACGATTGGTTTTGAAGGCGAGCATGATTTCCCGAACCTGTTAAGCAGCTGGAGCAACCAGCTACACCCGGAGGATCTGCAGCCCACGCTGGATGCCTTCGCCAATCATCTGAATGACTACACCGGGCAGACGGACTATACAGTGAACTACAGATTGCGCTCCAAAAATGGCGAGTATCGCTGGTATCACGCAGGCGGTGAAACGATCCGGGACGAGAAGGGTATTCCTCTGCGGGTAGCAGGAACGATTCGTGATATTACGCAGGAAATCAATAAAGAGGATACAATCAGACGGGTAAACCTGCAGATGGAAGGCTTGCTGACTGCGATTAACGAGATTGTTCACGGGATAGTATCGGTAACAGAGCAAGCTCAGGATATCGCCGAAGTCCAGGAGCAATCCTACAAGGCTGCAGTTGATGTGAAAGAAAAAACGAATGAAACCAAAGAAATCACCAAATTCATCAGTGAGGTCTCGAATCAGACCAGTCTGCTCGGGCTGAATGCTTCCATTGAAGCTGCTCATGCGGGGGAGTATGGCCGGGGCTTCTCTATAGTGGCAAGCGAGGTACGCAAGCTCGCAGATCACAGCAAGATGGCTTCCAACAACATTGAGAAAACCACACAGGAGATGAATGACCGCATCGACCATATTATCAGTACCATTAACGGCATGTCTAGTTTGACCGAAGCACAGGCTGCACTGACGCAAGAGGTTAATGCTTCTGTCGAGGAAGTAAGCAGGATGTCGGAGGAGCTGTTAGGTATTCTGCGTACTTTATAAGCGTTAACTGGAATGGAACACCATAGCCTGAGATCAAAAAGCGGAACGGAGCTTCAAGCGTTTCGCTTTTTTGTGTTGCAAATTAGATTCGATATCAGAATTGACAAATCATCAGAATCCGGCTATATTGAATTTCGGTAAATTATATTTTGAACAATCAATAGGAGGAGCATACTGATGTCCGAATCCAATCATGCTTTTGGTCAAGCGCTGGTGAAATCTCTGGTGGGAGAGCGCGGACATATTCCGATCGCCCGGGCCTTGCCGGATCTGACACTGGAGCTTGCAGGTTATACAATAGAAGGAATTCCTTACTCCATCTATCAGCTGGTGAAGCATATGGGCTTCTGGCAGGATTTCATGCTGACCCACCTGGAGGGCGGCCAGCCTCAGCGGCCTACAAGCGTACAGGAGAGCTGGCCTGCGGAGAAGGCCCCAGCAGAGGAGTCCCAGCTTCAGGAGGCCATCGCACATCTGCTGCAAGGTGTCGATAAGGCGGTTGCTATCGCTCAGAGCGCCAAGCTTGACGAGCCATTGGCCTATTTTCCAGGGGAGACCAAGGGCGGGCTGCTGCGCAATATCGCCTCCCATAACTCCTATCACCTGGGGGAGATTGTTCTGCTCCGCCGTCTGCAGGGTGCGTGGCCACCGCCAGGGGGCGGTTATCCTGCTTAAAGAGAATAATCCTGGAAAAGTCTGCAATGCTAGGTTGCAGGCTTTTTGCTATGGAAGCAATAACATTCATTGACAGTTCGTGAAAAAGTAGATGATAATTTAGTAGATTCATCCTATAAATAATGGAAATTAGATCTATCAAATCTTCAAGGAGGCGGGCATGGAAGCAACCTATGATCTGTTTACGATTAAAACGCATTGCATGAATTTCCTGAACTACGCTTATCTCGGTATTGACAAGACTTCCCGCAAAGCTTTTGTAGTTGATCCATCCTGGGATGTATCGCAGATGATCCGTATTCTGGATTCGCATGAGGCCACAGTCACGGCTGTTCTGCTGACCCACTCTCATTTTGATCATACCAATATGGTGAAGAAGCTTGAACTGCTCTACCGTCCTACTGTCTACATCTCCAAAACCGAGGCAGATTACTATAAATACCGCTGCAACCGGCTCCGAACCGTCGAGGACATGGACCTCATTCGTATCGGTGATTCACGGATTACCTGTCTTGTGACGCCCGGCCATACGCAGGGAAGTGTCTGTTACTGGGGGCAGGACCATCTGTTCTCCGGGGATACGGTATTTATTGAAGGCTGCGGCTTATGCGACAGTAGCGGAGGCTCGGCTGAGGATATGTTCAACAGCATCCACCGGCTCATCCGGCTGATTCCTCCCAGCACCCGGGTATACCCGGGACATTCCTTCGGCGATCCGCCAGGCAAGGAGATGAGCTATCTCTACAAAAATAATCTGTATTTCCAGATTGATGATATCAATCATTTTGTGAAATTCAGGAACCGTAAGAATAATGCCAGACTGCTTGATTTCAAATAAGCCGCTCTACAATCAGGGGGGACGGAAATGCACAGCGAAATCGTATTTATGTTCTCCGGGCAAGGCTCGCAATATAATAAAATGGGGCTTGAATTGTTCGGGAAGCAGCCGGTATTCCGGCAATCGATGGAACGCCTGGACCGGTTTGTTCATCAGCTGACCGGCAAGAGCGTGATTGAAGAGCTGTATCAGAACTCACGAGGTAAGGGTGCCAGCTTCGAAAATATTATCTTTTCCCATCCTGCAATCTTTATGGTGCAATACGCGCTGGCGGAGACTCTGGAAGCTGAAGGAATCACCCCACGCTACACGCTGGGAGTCAGTCTCGGGGAGTATGTGGCGCTGGCGGTGGCTAAGGTACTGACGCCTGAACAGGTGCTGGAGCTGATCGTGACGCAAGTACGGCTGCTAGAGGATACCTGCGACAACGGCGCGATGATTGCTGTTCTGGATCATGTGCAGCTCTATCACCGGAACGCCGAGCTGAACACCCGCTCCGAACTGATCGCTGTGAATTTCGACAAGCACTTCACTATCGCTTGCAGAAGCGGGCATACCGGCGAAATCCAGCAGTTCCTCAGAGCACAGGGTGTGGCCAGTCTGAAGCTGCCTGTGAACTACGCCTTCCATTCCTCATTCATCGATGAACTGGAGAAGCCTTATCGTACATATATGCAAAAGATCGATTACAAGACGCCTGCTCCGGGAGTGACACTGGTATCGGCCATGACCGGGGGGAAGGTGCAGACGGTGGATGAATCCTTCCTGTGGGATGTGGTGAGGAAGCCGATGAATTTCCGCACAGCCCTGGAGGGTCTGACTGCCGGCGGGCCGCGGCTGCTGCTCGATCTGAGCCCGTCGGGTACACTGGAGAACTTCGGCAAGTATATTCTCGGCAAGCCGCTGGCCCATAAGGTCCGGTCAGTGATTACACCGATGGGCAGCGAGTTGAAGAAGCTGAATGAGATTGTGAACGATACCTTAGAAGTCTGATTAAGCCCAATCCCTTCAAGCAGCGTTTTCTCTAAGTTATGGAGAGACGCTGCTTTTCTGTTGTTGTAATTTGTGTATAATACATGTACAACCATACATGTAACGGAGGGAACGATGAAGCGGTTCATGCCATATCCATCCCTCTCGAAGAGGTTAAGGGCGTATATGCCCTTTCTATTCAGCGGAAGTATGCCGCTGCGGCGGAAGATTCTGCTAAGCAACCTCCTGATTGTCCTGCTGGCACTGGTGATTTTCATGGTCAGCATTCAGCGGATTGTCTTCAATCAGACCCTGGAGAGAACCACGGCAAGCTCACAGCAGGAAGTGAAGCTGGTCAAGCAGTCGATGGAGACGGTGTTCCAGTCGGTCCAGAATTTCACCAAGTTCGTGTTGATCAATCAGGACACCCAGAAGTTGCTCAGCAGCGATACCGGTGCCGGCAATGATGTTGCTGCACTGAAGTCGATCTACAATACACTTGCAGCGATGCTAGTAACCGAGCCGAATATTGATTCCGTAATTATAGAATCCTTGAGCGGCAATCTCTATTACACCTCCAATCTGACCGGCGTGACCCGGGAGAGTCTGGGAATCTATCCCCGGGCGGAGATCGATGCAGCCAGAGGCGGGGCGGTCTGGGCGGATTCGCTTACGCCTGCCTTTTTGTCCGGGATGAAGCATAAGAATATGATCAGTGTGGGCAGGGTCATTAAGAGCATGGAGAAGGGGACCCCGCTTGGCTATATCTATGTCAACATTGACGAGCGGACGCTTGCCCGCCTCTATCATAATGAACAGAACCCGGAGAGCGCTACGCTGGTCATTAACCGGTATGGAAGAATCATCTCTGCGAATGAAGCCACAAGGGTGAACCAGCCGGTCCCGGAGGAATCCCTCACGAATTGGGTCAAGTCAGTCTCTCAAGGGACCCGGACCCAGAGGATCGCCGGAGACCGTTATTTAGTATCCATGCAGAGTCTTGCTCCCTATGACTGGAAGGTAGTCCAGCTGGTGACGATATCGGAGCTAACCTACGGGTACTGGAAAATCGCTCTGCTGCTGGCCGGATTTGGCCTGATCAGCATCCTGTCGGCCGTGCTTCTGTCTATTCTGTTCGCCCGCCGGCTGACCCGGCCGCTCAGCCAGCTTAGCGAGGTGATTGTCGAGGTGGGCAGCGGGAATCTGGAGCGGCGAGCCGCCGCCGATTCTGAGGACGAGGTCGGGCGGCTCGGAGCTACCTTCAATGAAATGGTGGAGCACATCCAGGGCTTGATGGTTCAGGTGGAAACGGAAGAGAAGACTAAGCGGATGCTGGAGCTGAGGCTGCTCTACTCGCAGATCAAGCCGCATTTTCTGTACAATACACTGGATACCATTCGTGCGATGGCTGTGATGTCCGGGGCGAAGGACATTAGCAAGATGCTGAAGGCACTGGGTGAGTTCTACCGGATCTCGCTTAGCAACGGACAGGAGCTGATTACGGTGGCCCAGGAGCAGAAGCATCTGGAGAGCTACCTGTATATTCAGCAGATCCGTTTCCCTAAGCTGAACTACCGGATATGGATCGAGCCGGGGCTGGAGTCCTGCCTGGTGCCGACCATGCTGCTTCAGCCGCTGGTCGAGAATGCGATCCACCATGGCATTAGAGGGATGGCGGACGGAGGCTGGTGTGAAATTACCTGCGAAGCGGAGACCACGAATGGACAGAGCCGGCTCTGCTTCACCGTCCGCGACAACGGCAAAGGCATGAGCGAAGAGCAGCAGCGGCTGATCTGGTCGGGGCATGACAGTGCGGAGAGGTACAGCTTCGGACTCCGAAACATTCAGGACCGCATCCGCCTGCGGTTCGGCGGGGCCTACGGAATCTCTCTGACCTCTGAGCCGGGCAAGGGCGTAGAAGTGAAGCTGCGCTTGCCGCTGCTTCTGCAGACGAACGAACAGGAAGAGGGGACAGTCAGACTATGAGTACAGCACCGGTAGCCCGCGTCCTGATTGTGGATGACGAATATTATTTCAGGCAGCTCCTAATCCGTCTCGTGGACTGGGAGGCCGCCGGGTTCGAGGTGGCCGCAGAAGCGGATGACGGCACGGCCGCATTGCAGATCATCGGGGAGCAGCCAATCGATCTCATCATTACGGATATTGAGATGCCGAATATGAACGGGCTTGAATTCATTGGGGAGGTCCGTAAGCTGAATTCGGCGGCCAAGCTGATTTTTATCACCAGCTACGATAATTTCTCTTATGCCCAGCAGGCTATATCGCTTGGAGCGGACCATTATCTGCTGAAGCCAGTCGATGAGGATGCTGTCGAACAGGCCCTCCGCACGATCCGGACGCAGCTGACAGAGAAGTGGGAGGCAGAACGCTACATCAACCGGCTCAGAATCAAAGCCGGGGATGTGCAGGAGCCGCAGGCAGGCGATGCCCGTGCGCAGAAACGGCAGAGCAGCGGCACGGCCTTAATCAGCAAGACCATCGCCTATGTGACGGCACATTACGCTGAGGATACATTGTCACTCCAGAGTACGGCCAGCGCCCTGTTTGTGAACCCGAGCTATTTAAGCCATGCGTTCAAGAAGGAGACCGGCGAGTCTTTTGTGGAATATGTGACGAACGTCCGTCTTGGGGAGGCTATGAAGCTGCTCAGCCAGGGGGCCACCGGGGAGGAAGCCCCGGCACCCAAGATTGCGACGATTGCCCGGCAGGTGGGCTATAAAGACCCGTTCTATTTCAGCAAATGCTTCAAGAAACGTTACGGAATGACCCCGAATACCGTATACAGCGGTTCCTATTCGGATACATAAAGAGCAGCTTTACTCAGAGTCCGGTGTTTTGCAGCCGGGCTTTTTCATTTGATTACATTTTCGCTGATTAAAGTTAACCCTGTGTAAAGCTGCCGTTAAGATGGGAACGCCCCGTAAATTAAGTGTAAAGTAATCTGACATACCTAAAAATTTTACTGTTAGAACCAATATATCTCCATTCGTGCACGGCGGTTCACTTGTTAAGATGATACCTGTAAGTCAAAACCCGAAATATTGAAAGGTGGTCCAACACAAATGTTCGGAAAAAAGCTTGGGGTAGTTGCAGCATCCATCGCGCTCAGCAGTGTAGTGCTTAGTGCTTGCGGAGGAGCCAATGGTAACGAAGGGGCAACTCAGAATCAGGATGCGAAACCGGCGGAAGGCAAGGAATCTGTCTCCTTATGGATGTTCGATGCAGATCCGATGTATCAGGCTGCTGCCGAGGCTACCGCAGCGGAAGTCGGCGTGGATTTGAACTATGAGTACATACAAGACGAGACCTACAAGACTAAAATCAGTGTTGCACTGGCTGCCAATGAGCTGCCGGATGTCTTCCAGCAGCATGCCGGGAAGTCCTACCGGACACCTGTACTGCAATCAAAAACGGTAGCCCCGCTGAACGATACCCTGGATTCCACGGGACTTGGCGCGAAATTTCTGGACAACCAGCTGGTGAAGGAGGAAGACGGCAATATCTATTCCGTTCCTTCCAACATCAGTACAACCCTGGTCTTCTACTATAACAAAAAGCTGATGAGCGATCTGGGCGCTACGCCTCCGGCAACCTGGGACGATCTTCAGGCGCTTGTAACCAAGGCCGAAGCTAAAGGGATCATCCCTATCGCCCTCGGCGGCAAGGAAAGATGGCAGGGTGATCTGCTGTACAACATGCTCGTAGCGCGTCAGGACGTTAACGCCTTCGACAATGCGATTAAGGGCGATGCGAAGTTTACAGATGCTCCATTTGTAGATGCAGCGAAGCAGGTAGCCACCCTGGTAAGCAGCAATGCCTTCCAGAAGGGCTTCCTCGGCTCGGCTTACCTGGATGCCCAGGAGCTGTTCAAGAACGATAAGGCGCTGATCTGGATTGACGGCAGCTTCAACTTCGGCGCGCTGTCTAAGGCCATGGGCGATAATCTCGGATATATCGCATTCCCGAAGACTGGTGCAGAGGATGTCTACAGTGCGACGATCGGATTCCAGAACTCGGCGGCACCTTACTCCTTGTTCGTGAACAACAGCTCTAAGCATCTCGACAAAGCCAAGGAATTCGCTATTAAGCTGTCCCTCAAGCTGAATGATGAGTTCGTACGCAAAGGCCTGCCGGGCTATGCCGCCAGCGAAGTGAAGTCGGAGTCGCAGAATGAGCAGCTCTCCGCTTATGCTACAGATATCAGCAAAACAGCCAAAACCCAGGCGATGTGGTTCGGCCTGCTGTCGGCAGATACTGGTCAGGAATACCGCGATATGACGCAGCAGCTCTATGGCGGCAATCTGACGCCTGAGGAATACACAGCACAGCTGGAAACACTGCTCCGTTCGGCAGAGTAAGACAGGTTTTACAAATATAATAGGGGAAAGGCGATGCAGTCTCTTGGACCGCATCGCTTTTCTGCACTCTGATAGGTGGATAGTGATGGAAAGAGCGCTCTCGGATAAGAAATTAATCGCTTTGTTTCTAGTGCCCGGCTTAACTATATTTCTGGTCTTCTACTTCGTGCCGATCCTCATGACGGCGTATTACAGCTTCCAGGAGTGGGACGGAATTAACCCTATGGCCTTCGTGGGCCTGGACAATTACACCAAGATGTTCACCGCAGATAAAAGCTTCTGGAAGGCGGTATGGAACAGTGTGGCCTTTCTGCTGACAGGCGTGTTCGTTCAGCTTCCGCTCTCGTTCGGCCTGGCGCTGCTGGTCTCCCGAAAGATGAAGGGACGCAAATGGTTCCGCAATATTTACTTTTTCCCGGTGGTCATGTCAACGACGATGGTCAGTCTGCTGTGGGTCAAAATCTACGATCCGAATATCGGGATGCTGAACACGCTGCTGGAGGCTGCTCACCTAGGCAGCTGGGCCCAGGCCTGGCTTGGAGATACCAAGACGGCACTCTTGTCTGTTCTGATTGTAACAACCTGGCATTATGTAGGCTATAACATGCTGATCCTGTTCGCCGGTATCCAGGGCATCTCGGAGCAGTACTATGAGGCCGCGAAGCTGGACGGAGCCGTCGGCTGGAAGGCCGTCCGTTATATCACGCTTCCGTTATTGTCTGATGTGCTGCGGATCTGTGTCGTGCTGAACGTGATTTATTCGCTTAAGACTTTTGAAAGTGTGTATGTTATGACCAACGGCGGACCGCTGCATTCTACGACCATGATTGCCCTGAAAATGTTCCAGGAAGCGTTCCTGAAGCAGAACTTTGGTTACGGCAGTGCACTTGCTGTGTTCATGGTGCTGGAGTGTCTGATCATCGCCTGGGTGCTCAATAAAGTGCTTACCCGTGAAAAAATTGAATATTAAGGAGGACCGGACATGCTGAAGAGTACTAAAAACACAGGCCTCTATCTACTGATGGGCCTCATTGCCGTCCTCCAGTTGTTCCCGCTCTACTGGCTTGTGGTCAGTGCATTTAAGGATAATTCGGAGATTATCGGTGGAGTAGTCTGGGCGCTCCCTACAGAATGGCGGTTCAGCAATTTCTCAGAAGCCTGGGTAAGCGCCAAGGTGAATCAATACTTTTTCAATAGTGTGTCAGTTACGCTGATTACCCTCTTGTGCGTGCTGCTGTTCGCTTCGATGATGGCCTACGCGCTAACACGGATGAGATTCAAATATAACGGATTGATTCTGTTCATTCTGCTCATGGGGGTCATGGTACCGATTCATGCTACGCTGATTCCGCTGTTCATGATCCTGAAGAATCTCGGCCTTCTCAGCTCACGGCTGTCGATTATCCTGCCGTACATTGCTGTGAATCTGCCAATTGGCGTCTATATGCTGTCGGCGTTCCTGCGCAGCATGCCGAAGGAGTTGGAGGAGGCTGCGTTCATCGACGGCTGCGGGGTGGTGAAGTCCTTCTTCAAGGTCGTGCTGCCGCTGCTGAAGCCGCCGCTGGCCTCGGTTGCGATCTTCGTGTTCCTCGCTGTGTGGAATGAGCTGCTAATGGCGGCAACCTTCATCCAGAAGGAATCGCTGCGGACGCTGCCGCTCGGGCTAATGAACTTCAGCGGCCAGTACAGCATTAGCTGGGGACCGCTGGCCGCAGCAATGGTGATCTCTACGCTGCCGATTCTGCTCGCTTATGTGCTGTTCAGCGATCAGATGGAGAAGAGCTTCACCGCAGGTGCAATTCTGAAATAGAGAAAAGAGAAGGGTGAAAAGAGATGATGGAACCGGCAGCAAGCCGTAACCTGCGCAAGATCGTGATTATCGCTACCTCGGATGTTCATGGCAATCTGTGGGGCTACCGTTATGAAGACGGACTCGATACCGTAAATGACGGGCTCGCCAGAGTAGCCGCTTACGTCCGTGAACTTAGAGAGAGCGGGACGGAGATTCTGCTGATCGATAACGGAGACGTCTTCCAGGGGAATATGCTGACTGACGATGTCTACAATAAGCGGCCGGATGAGAGGCATCCGGTTGCGGCGGCACTTAATGCCATGGGCTATGCCGCGCTGACGCTGGGCAATCATGAGTTTAACTTCGGCCTTAGCCTGATCGAGCGAATCAAGCAGGAGCTTAGCTTCCCGGTGCTCGCGGCGAATGTCTGGGATTCAGCAGGCAGACCGTTTGCAGAGCCGTATGTGATCCTTGAGCAGCAAGGCATCCGGATTGCGGTCATCGGACTGACGAACCCCAACGTTCCGCGCTGGGATGGAAGCAAGGTGGAGGGCCTAAGGTTCGGACATATGGCCGAGACTGCGCAGGCAATTGCCGCCTCCCTCCGCGCGGAAGGGAAGGCGGACCTGATTGTGATCAGTGCCCATGCGGGCATGGTCGCAGAGTTCGATGAAGAGGGCGGCTCAGATGCCGCCGGACGGATTGCGGAGCTTGTCCCTGAAGCAGATGTGCTGCTGGTCGGCCATATGCATATTACCGTGAACCAGCGTATAGGGAATACCGTTATTGGCGGACCGCGGGACCGGGGGCGGGAAGTTGTACGCTTCGACCTGACACTGGAGCTGGACGGCGGCCCACCTAAGGTTGTGAGCCGCGAGGTCACGGTGGTAGATATGAGCGGCTGGGAGCCGGACACGGAATTGCGCAGTCTGGTTGCCGAGGCGCATGAAGAGACCCTACAGTTCATCGCCGATGGCGGCGGTGGCTCTTCCATAGAGGGGGAGGGCGGCATTTTGGGCTATGCGGCTGCTGATTTCCAGCCTGAAGAGACTGCCGGCCTGCCGGCGGGACGAGTGCAGGATACGGCGGTCATTACCTTGATCCAGCGTGCCATGCTGGAGGCCAGCGGAGCAGATGTTGCCGCTACAAGCCTGTTCAACGACAAGGCGGATCTGAAGCAGGGACCGCTGACGTATGCAGACGTCTACCGCATTTATCCTTTTGACAATGTACTGTATGTCGTTAGGGTCACCGGCAAGGAGCTGAAGGCTCATATGGAAGCTTCGGCTGCCCATTTCCGGCAGTGGCAGCAGGGGGACACGGAGATTGCCGCTGATCCCGAGGTGCCGAGCTACCTCTACGATATGTTTGCCGGGATTAATTATCAGATCGATATCTCCCAGCCGGTAGGCCGGCGGATCATCCATCTGGCCTACCGGGGCAGACCGCTTGCCGATACGGACGAGCTACAGCTTGCCGTTAACAATTACCGCTACAGCAGCCTGTTGAAGGCTTCTGGACTGGTCAGCGCCGTCAAGCACTGGGAGTCGGATTGCAGCGTCCGCGAGCTGCTGGTTCATTACATCAGGGAGCGCCAGACGATCATACCGGAGGTAGATCATAACTGGTCTATT
The DNA here is from genome assembly GCF_000517965.1 of Paenibacillus sp. FSL R7-277. Classification (NCBI taxonomy): domain Bacteria; kingdom Bacillati; phylum Bacillota; class Bacilli; order Caryophanales; family Paenibacillaceae; genus Paenibacillus; species Paenibacillus sp. FSL R7-277. The sequence goes on along the minus strand of NZ_ASPX01000055.1, from coordinate 176,663 downwards.
GTGGGGATGGATTGATCCCGAATGATTGAATTAAAATAGCCGAGTTCATACTCCGTTCATAATGCCGTCATGTTGAGGACATCTTAATCAAGTAGACTCTATCTATACCGCTAAGGCGAATCTACAGATAGAAGGACAGGAGAAGATGGACATGGCAGGAACCGCTGAAATAAATAAACCTGAAAAGGGACGCAAGAAACGGAGATTATGGTTGAAAATATTAGGTGGCATTATCGGAGTGCTCGTGCTGTTCATAGGCATCACCTTTATCGTTAATGTCATCAGTAACGGGATAGAGAAGAAGAAGATCGAATCGTACGGGCAATACGTCAATGTAGACGGGAAAAAGATGAATGTGCTGATTCAAGGCAGCGGTGAACAGACCATAGTTCTCTTGCCGGGGCAAGGAACCGCTTCGCCTGTGCTTGATTTCAAGCCGCTGATAGATCAATTGACGCCTTCGTACAAAGTCGTAGCCATCGAGCCTCTCGGCTATGGCCTGAGCGATGGGACAGATAAAGAAAGAACGACGGAGAATATCATCAGTGAAATTCATGAGGCTGTGGAGCAGCTCGGTCTGAAGCGTTATATTCTGATGGGACATTCCATTACAGGACTCTATGCTGTATCATATGTAAATGCTTATCCGGATGAAGTTCAAGCCTTCGTAGGAATTGACAGTAGTGTGCCCAATCAGCCAGGCATGGATGTGAAATTGCCGCTGAAGGCCATGAAGTTTGCCAAGGATTCAGGTGTGATGCGGCTGCTAACGAAGCTCAGCGGAGATTCGTTTAAATCGCTTGACTATGATGAGCATACCAAAGAGCAGATGAAACTGATCACCAATGTACACGGCAATAACTCCACACTGATGAATGAGCTTAGCCACCTTGGTTCCAATTTCAAAAACGGCTCAAAGCTGAAATACCCGCAGGATTTGCCGGTCTTGCTGTTCGCACAATCCAATAACGAGAACAACAAGCAGTGGATTCCGCTGCATGAGGAGCAGGCGAAGCAGTCTTCACAGGGTAAATTGATCCCAATGGTAGGCTCCCATTACCTGCACCATACGAAGTACAAAGAAATCGTCGAGGAATTCAAGGAATACATGAAGACCGTTCAATTGAAGCAAGCCCAGTAGGGAGAATGGAATACTATAGTGCGGCGCCCCTCGGGGTGCCGTTTTTTCGTAGAAAGATAAGAATTTATATGCTTCGCGCTATAATTATCCTTCTATTTCTCGCTGAAACGGTACCGTCCTTTAAAAGGATGGCAAAGCCGTTTCCACTTGATATAACTAATTATAAATGCTCAATTTCGCAACCTATTCCAATTATTGGAGTCTAATTTAAGAATCAGCAATTCTACAAATTAGATGAAATGGATGAGATGCACGTATGAAAAAATGTAGTTGGTTCCTCCTGTTGGCTGTCCTATTCTTATGCTTCCCGCTCAACGGGCGGGCCAGTGCCGCTGTGAAGACAAGTCCGACCATAATACTGGACGGGCAAGCAATCCCTATGCAAAAGAAAGACAAAGTCGAATTGATCAACGGCAGTGTGATGGTTCCCTTGCGGATCATTGCGGAGAATATGGGAATGGGGGTTCTCTGGAATCAACAGGTTGGAACCGTAACCATCCCGAAGGAATCCGGCAGTATAGTGCTGACGATCGGCCAAAAGAAAGCCCTGATCGATGGGGCCTCCCATTCGCTGGCCACCGCTCCCCGGAATCGTAACGGAACCACGCTGGTTCCGCTAAGGTTCATCAGCGAAGCCATGGGTGTCCAGGTGAGCTGGGACAACAGTCTCAAGGTGGTGGGCTTGACTTCAGCCCCGCTTCCGCCGGAGCAGCCGGCCATCACTCCTGCTCCGGCAAGCCCTGAAGTCCCGGACCAGCCGGTGCCCCTGCCCGCCGCAGCCGCGGCGACTTCCACCGTCCATAGTCTCAGCTTCAGCGATGACCGCCTGATGCTTGCTTTTACCGGCGATGTCCAGCCGTCTGTACATACCGGAAACGAACCGCTGCAGATTGTAGTGGAGCTGCCCCGAACGAACTTTTCCGCAGATTTCTTACAGACGGTATCGTGGGATAGCCGCACCCAATCCGGCGAGCAGACCGTTACCGGCGTTCCCAATGTCAACAAGCTGTATTACGGGCTATTCGAACCGGACGCCGCCACCTTGCGGATTGTGATTGCGCTCTCTGCGGATACGAAGTATACCAGTTACATCGAGGAGGATGCCGCCTCCCGGCTCCTGGTCGTAGATCTGAGCTCTGCCACAGCCGAATTGCCTCCGGCAGAGCCGGTCCAGCCGGGCAACGGGAAGAAGACCGTTGTTATTGATGCCGGCCATGGGGGTGCGGACCCGGGAACGATCGGCATTACGAAGAAGCTGGAGAAAGATTTCAACCTTAGCGTCGCCTTGAAGGTGGAGCGCCTGCTGCTGCAGGAGCCGGCGTTCAATGTTGTGATGACACGCCGTGAGGATACCTATCCGCCCAACAAGCAGCGGGCAGAGATGGCCAATGAGCTGCAGGCCGATGCCTTCGTCTCCATCCATGGCAATTCTGTCACAGGGTCGCCCAAGGTGCGGGGAACCGAAACCTATTATTACAGCCAGGAAAGTAAAGCCTTCGCCGATATCATGCATCGGCATCTGCAAGGGACCACCGGCTTTCCGGACCGCAAGGTTAAATACAACAAATATATCGTATTGAAATATTCCAACATGCCCGCTACGCTGCTGGAGGTTGGTTTCTTGTCCAATGCCGCCGAGGAAGCCATCCTGTTCTCCGACGATTTCCAGAACCGGGTAGCGGCTGCTATCGTAGCGGGACTGAAGGAATATTTTGGGATCTCTTGACCCCGTCTGCTCCTGCATTTATAGCTTTCAAGATCGCGGTCCGCTCCTTATAATATAGAGAGTGAAAGGAGAACCACGCCTTAAGAAGCTGAGCGTATTTTATCGATAAATAGGGGGTTAAACGTTGAATCAGCATGACCAAAGCGCAAATCCACCAAGCCTGTTCCGTAATCGCTTTCTGCAGACGATTTTATTATCCAGTGTGCTGCTGCAGATCGGGATCTGGGTGCGTAATTTCGCCATTCTGCTCTATGTTGCGGAGCGGACCAATAATGATCCCTACGCCATTTCGCTGATCAGCGTAGCTGAATTTGCGCCTATCTTTGTTTTTTCCTTCATTGGAGGAACCTTTGCGGACCGGTGGCGCCCGAAGCGGACGATGATCTGGTGCGATTCCCTGTCTGCGGTATCGGTGTTCGCCGTTCTGCTCAGCATTCACTTCGGTTCGTGGGAATCCGTGTATCTGGTCGCCTTCATCTCGGCCATTCTGTCGCAGTTCTCCCAGCCTTCCAGTATGCGGTTATTTAAGTTCCATGTACCGGAGGAACAGCTGCAGCAGGGGATGGCGCTCTTCCAATCGCTGATGGCCATCTTCATGGTTCTCGGACCGATGTTAGGCACTTTCGTATACAGCACCTTCGGCCTTGAGATCTCCATTGCCGTAATGGGCGTTGCTTTTCTGCTGTCGGCGCTCGTGCTTATTCGTCTGCCGGAGGATCATATGGAAGCCGGGACAGTTGCGGCGAAAGGGCAATTCCGTAAGGACTTCACCGAAGGCTTCCGGTATGTCTGGCAGAGCCAGGTGCTGCGGATGCTCGGACTTGCGTTTGTACTGGCGGGACTTGCCGTGGGCGCAGCCCAGGCACTGAATCTGTTCATCGTTACAGAGCGGCTTGGCCGAAGCAAGGAGTTCCTGCAATACATGCTTATGGTCAACGGTGCAGCCATGCTGATCGGGGGAGGGCTCGTGGCCGCCTTCGCCAAAAAAGTTCCGCCCCAGCTGCTGCTCGCCATGGGGATGCTGGCTGGTGCCGTATGTACGACCATTGTCGGGTTCTCGACAAGTATTCCGCTCACGCTGACCATCCAGTTCCTGAACGGGCTGATGTTCCCTTGTATTCATATCGGGATCAGTACGATGATTCTGAGATGGTCTAATAGCTCCATTGTCGGCCGGGTCAACGGGGTGCTCAATCCGATGTTCGTCGGGATGATGGTGGTGTCTATGTCGCTGTCGGGTGCGCTGAAGAGCGCTTTGCCGCTTAGTACCATTTACAGCGGAGCCGGACTCCTGTTCCTCCTGGGTGCACTTATGATGTTACCGATCATGAAGCATAAGGCGCCGGATCAGGCGCAGGCTGCCTAGTATTAATTTAATGATTTCTTTACAGGTACTCTTAATAAGAGTACCTTTTTATACATAACAGGCTACAACGGAGGCCCTTAAATATGACACAAATATTGCTGGTTGAAGACGATCCGGCCATTGCGCGCAACCTGGTGCTGCTGCTTCACTCGGAGGGGTTCACTGTCACGCACGCGCCTACGCGCAAGGAAGCAACGGCTGCGCTTGACGGATATATGTTTGACCTGGCGCTGATTGATATCTCATTGCCGGACGGCAATGGCTTTACGGTATGCACGGAGATCAAGGAGGAGCAGGACATTCCCGTCATCTTCCTGACGGCTTCGGGCGACGAGGCGAGTGTGGTGACCGGGCTGAATATGGGGGCGGACGACTACATCACCAAGCCGTTCCGGCCACGGGAGCTGATCGCGCGGATGGGCACGGCTCTGCGAAAAAGCGGGCGCTCCGGGTCCGCTTTTGATCTCGGCGGGCTGCATGTTGATCCGGCCAGCGGAGTTGTGAAAAAAAACGGCCGGGAGGTATTCCTCTCCGCGCTGGAATACCGGCTGCTGCTCGTATTTGTGAACAATCCCAGAACCATTATTACACGGGGCAGACTGCTGGATGAATTGTGGGACGCAGCGGGCGAATTTGTTAATGACAACACGCTGACTGTGTACATCAAGCGCCTGCGGGAGAAAATCGAGAGTGATCCGGCAAGCCCGCAGCTCATCCTGACGGTGCGGGGGACGGGATACCGGCTGGGGGGCAGCGATGCTGCGCAATAGAGAGGTCCGGCAGTTTGCCGTGGTGTTCGTCCTCCTCGCCGCCGCCGCTGTAACGGCTGGATTCGTCATGAACACGGCAGCGAGCGTCCTGGCCATAGGCTGCGCTGCTACTTTTGGCATAGCGTTCGTTGGATTTACCCGGGCCAGATACAGGAGCCTGGCGAGATTGTCCGATGAAATTGACCGGGTGCTGCATAATGCGGACCATCTGTTCATCGCTAATTCGGAAGAGGGCGAGTTATCCATCTTACATAGCGAGATTACCAAAATGACGCAGCGCATCCGGGATCAGAACCGCGAGCTGATCAAGGAAAAGAGTCATCTTGCCGATTCCCTGGCTGACATCGCCCACCAGCTCCGTACCCCGCTCACCTCGGTGAACCTGATTATGACGCTGCTTGCGAATAGTCCTGCGGAAGACGAGCGGAAAGCTTTTATACGGGAGACCGAGGAGCTGCTGATGCAGATGGATTGGCTGATTACTTCTCTGCTCAGGTTATCCCGCCTGGATGCGGGTATTGTTGTATTTCAAAGCGGGCCTATCGCCGTTAACGACCTGCTCCGCACCGCTGCTCGTCCGTTCCTGATCCAGATGGAGCTGCGCAATGTAGACTTAAGGATCGCTTGCCCTTCAGGAGTAGTGATCCAAGGCGATCCGGCCTGGCTTCCGGAAGCGATCCAGAATATCCTGAAGAATTGCCTGGAAAGCGCAGGGGAGAACGGGAAGATTGAGCTGGTCTGCACAGACAATCCGCTGTATACCGAGCTGATAGTACATGACAACGGCCCGGGCTTCAGCAAGGAAGAAATCCCCCGGCTGTTCGACCGCTACTATCGCGGCAGTAACCCTAATCATGCAGGGTACGGAATCGGACTCGCCCTCTGCAAAATGATTATCACCCGGCAGGGAGGTACCGTTACCGCACATAATCACCCGCAAGGCGGTGCGCTCTTCAGGCTTCGTTTCCCTAAGTGACGGATCTCTCACCTGAAAGTCACAGAGATGTAAGCTTGCGGCTCTATGATAGGGATAGATCAGGTGAAGGGAGAATTGCAGCATGGAGTTTTTGAGAATTGACAAGCTGAGCAAGGTCTACGGGAAGGGAGATAACCGGGTTACAGCGCTGGACGAAGTGTCTCTGACGATTGAGAAGGGGGAGTTCACGGCGATCATCGGCTCCTCCGGCTCCGGGAAGTCTACCTTGCTTCACATCATCGGCGGAGTCGATGTGCCGACAAGCGGCAACGTTTATCTGGACGGACAGGATGTATATGCGCAGAGCAATGACAAACTGGCGATCTTCCGCAGGCGGCAGGTCGGGCTGATCTACCAGTTCCACAATCTGATTCCCACGCTGGATGTGGTGGAGAATATCACCTTGCCGATTCTGATGGACAAACGCAAGGTCAACGAGGAGCGGCTGAACGATTTGCTTGAGCTGCTGGGGCTGACGGACCGGAGAACGCATCTGCCGAATCAGCTCTCTGGCGGACAGCAGCAGCGTGTATCCATCGGACGCGCGCTGATGAATGCCCCGGCGGTCATGCTGGCGGATGAACCCACAGGCAGCCTGGACAGCCGGAATGGACATGAGATTATTAATCTGCTGAAATTAAGCAATCAGAAGTATAGGCAGACCCTGCTCATCGTTACGCATGACGAGAATATTGCCCTTCAGGCAGACCGGATTATCGGCATCTCTGACGGCCGGGTTGTGCGGGACGAACGGGTACGGCCATGAATATTTTCAATAAGGTTACCCTCCAGAGCCTCAAAAAAAGCCGCACGCGGACCATTGTAACGATTATCGGAGTAATCCTATCCACTGCTATGATCACTGCTGTCTCCACCTTCGCCGTATCCTTGCAGAGCTATATGATCAAGGGCTCCATTGCCAAATACGGCGGCTGGCACATCGGGTTCCCGGCTGTGGATTCCTCCTTCCTGCAGGAACGGACACACGATCAGGCCGTAGCCCGTACAGCATCCTTTGAAAATATTGGCTATGCGGCACTTAGTGGCGGGAAGAACCCGGATAAGCCTTATCTGTTCATTGCTGGCGTAAGTGAAGACGAAGCTTCCCCCGGTACCTTGCCCGTCACTCTGGTCTCCGGCCGAATGCCGGATAACAGCAGTGAGATTCTAGTCCCGTCACATCTGGCGGCGAACGGCGGGATCAAGTTCGCGGAAAGCGACATGCTCACACTGGCTGTGGGAGACCGGATGAACGGCAACCAGCGGCTGAACCAGCATGATGCCTATCAGGCGGATAAGGCCGCTGAAGCTTTGGTGCCCCGGGCAGAGCGAACCTACAAGGTCGTCGGAATCTGCGCAAGGCCTGCTTTTGAGGAATCCGCTGCACCAGGCTATACCCTGATTACCAGAACCGATCCGGCAGAACAGGCGGACAGCTTCAGCTTATATGTTACCCTGAAGCATCCGCGTGAAGTGAAGGCTTACGCAAGCAGCACCGCTTCAGGCCATGCTTACATCTACAACGATAATGTGCTGCGCTTCATGGGCGTCTCAAGCAGCGGGTTGCTAACTGCTCTACTGTACACGGTTGGTGGGATCGTCGCTTTTATTATTGTGGCCGGTTCGATCTTCATGATCTACAACGCCTTCACCATCTCCCTGAATGAGCGCACACGCCAGTTTGGCATTCTCTCATCGGTGGGAGCCACAGCGAAGCAGTTGCGTAACTCTGTGCTGTTCGAAGGTCTGTGTATTGGTGCGGCCGGAATACCGGCTGGCATTCTCTTGGGAATAGGCAGCATGGGACTTGTGCTAATGGTCGTATCCAGGAACTTCGGGAATATTCTCTATTCCGGTGTACCGCTCAGCTTGAAGGTGTCTGTTCCGGCCATTGCGTGTGCGGCAGCGCTAAGTATGGTTACGATTCTGATCTCGGCCTACATTCCGGCCAGGAAGGCGGCAGGCACTCCCGTGATGGAGAGTATCCGCCAGACGAACGAGGTCAAGGTTGAAGCCAAGGCCGTGAAGACGTCCAGCCGGGCGCAGCGTATCTACGGTCTCGAAGGCACCCTTGCACTTAAGAATTTCAAAAGAAACAAGAAACGCTACCGCAGCATTGTGCTGTCGCTCATGTTAAGCGTCGTGCTGTTTATATCGGCCAGCGCTTTTGTCACTGATTTGAAGCAGATGTCGGAACAGGCAGTAGCGTTCACCACCTATGATATCGGCTTCGCCACACCAACTATGAAAGACAGTGAAATGCTGGCGCTCTACGACAAGCTCAGAACCGCAGGCGGCATCTATGAGAGCTCTTACCAGACGCTGCTGAAAGTGACGGGGACAGCCCAGGCAAGCGAGCTCTCGGATGCCTATTGGGGCACAGAGGGGGACTCGGGGAAAGCAGTCAATAATGGAAAAGCAGGAAAAGCAGGAAAAACAGGTGCTCCTTCGCCGGGGCGGTCGGATGAGCAGGCAACGCTGCCCGTAGATCTGCAATTTTTGGATGACAGCGCTTATCTGAAGATTCTCGAAGGGCTGGGCTTGTCCGCAGCGGAATATACAGGTCCGGACGCCAAGTTCCTCGCCGTTGCCAAATCGATGAGTCCTGCCGACGATAAGCGGCTGAAGGAGGCTGACGAGTTCCGTAATTTGTTCAAGCGTTCATCCTCTACCCTGACCATCGCCCCCGAATCAGAGGGAGGGTCGAAGATTGGGCAGGGGCATGACGTAACGGTTACTTTCGTAGAGACTGTACCGCCGGATACCCTGCCGGTTACAGGAAGCCCCGCCTCTAGTCAACCGTTCTTCTTCCGGATAATCGCTCCTTATTCACTCATCGGCAAGTTTGAGACGGCGGACAGTCCGCCGGCAGTGAAGGGCATGACCTTTCGTTCCAAGCATCCGGCACAGTCGGTCGCGGAGGTGGAGAAGACGATCCAGGGTGCGCAAATTACGGATGAATATAAGCTGTATAATGTGTATGCGATGATGGATGAGAGCCGCAATACGATATTCATCATCAACGTGTTCGCCTATACCTTCATTATCATGATCTCACTGATCGCGATTGCCAATGTGTTCAATACGATCTCGACGAACATTAAGCTGCGCCGCCGGGAGCTGGCGATGCTCCGCTCAGTGGGGATGTCCGACCGCAATTTCCAGAAGATGATGAATTTCGAGTGTGCCTTCTATGGCATGAGGGCGCTCTTGTTCGGGCTTCCCGCCGGGATGGCCTCCTCCTGGCTGATCTACCGGGGCATGCTCATCGGCGGGGCGGACCAGATTGACTATGTCTTCCCTTGGGCCAGCATCGGAATCAGCGTGTTCAGCGTGCTCCTGATCGTATTCGTCACCATGCTGTATTCGGTCAGCACAATCAAGCGGGAGAATATCATTGATGCGCTGCGGGATGATATGACTTAGGCAATCCCATCGATCCCAAGCTTGACCCTGACGTATACTGGAGGGTTTACAATGGGAGCAGGAGGGATGCACAATGGTTAGAATAACACTACCTGCAAGACACAACGATGGCCGGGGATCAGCCGGGAGATGGCTGGCAATTACAGCGCTTGGGTGGCTCGCCATGACGCTGGGACTGTTCACGGCTACGGTTGCCGGGAACGCCGTCCGGGCTTCCGGTGCAACAGACAACGAAATTGCCGTTGTCCAGGCCTTCACCGCGGCGCTGCTTATTGTGCCCGCGGTCTGTCTGATTCAGCGCCGTTTCCGGCTAAGCGCCAGGCTACTGCGATTGACCCCGGCCACATTCCTGCATTTGCTGGGCGGCGGGGCGTTAGCCTTGCTAATGGGGGGATTGGGCTTTATCATTACCGGTGCGCTGGGCTGGACCACCATTATTGCCTGGGATTTCTCCGTGGACCTGTTGCTGGCTGTAGCCTTCAGTACATCTATCGCTTTCCTGTACGAAGCGTTGCCGGAGGAATTATCGATGAGAGGAATTGTATACAGCGGCCTGCGGCTGCGGCTACCTGCCTATGCTGCTTATTGCGCTCAGGTGCTGCTGTTTGTGCTGGTGCCAGTCACTGTGAATCAGCTGCAAGCCTGGAGCGGACTTGACCGCGGAAATAGCATCAATGCAGAATATGTGATTATGCTGCTATGCTTCGGCACGGTACTTCAACTATGGCGCAGCTTGACCGGGTCGCTGTGGGCTTCCATCGGCTTTCATCTGACGTATCTGGCAATGGCGCGGTTTGTTATTCTGCAGAGGGAACAGCGCTTGCTGACGTACAACGAGCTGGAGGCAGGGACCGGTCCCGTTGTGATCCAGTTTGGTATAATCATTGTCGGCAGCGCTGTGCTGCTGGTACTGCTCAACCTGTGGCGCCGGGGTCGCCGGCGGACAGCCTCGCAGTAATAAACCATCATCCGGGCATGCCAATGCCGGATGATTTACTGTGCCAAACCTTCTATATAAGAAGCACTAAAGAAATAAACTAAAAGCAAAAGAAGCGGAGGGGAAATTTGGAACTGTAGGAGCGTCAGCGACCGCCTTTAGGTTTGGATTTCTACCGCATTAAGCGGTATAAATTAGGAAATCCAAACCTAACAGCGGCCGGAAGTCCAAATGTTCACCGCAGTGACGATGAAGCTTCAAGTTCAACTCTTAAGTGCTTCTTATATAGCCAATAATATACCTATTTGGAGGGAAGCCGATGTATACCGTAGGGCAGCTGTCCAAGCTAACCGGTGTGTCTGTCCGCACCCTGCATTACTATGAGAAGCTGGGCTTGCTGCAGCCGGACAGGGATACCAGGAACCAGTACCGCTCTTATAGCGAGAATGAGATTTTGCGGCTGCAGAAGATTGCTGTGCTGAAGCAAATGCATTTCAAGCTGGGTGAAATTAAAGTGATCCTCGACAACGGTGAGGTTGCACATCATGATGTTGCTGTCTGGAGCCGTGCACTTACGCAGCAGATGGTCTTCGTGAAGCAGGAGCAGGAGAAGCTGCGGGCGGTAGAGCATTTGCTGTTTTCCACCTTGTACGCTATGCGGGCAACCGAACAAGTAAATATTGATGAGATGCTCGGATTTATCCGTGAGCTTGAACAGCCTTCCCAGGGTCCACAGCTGCGGCAGCAGGTTTTCACCCCGGAAGAGCTGGAGGTACTGCCGATCAGCGATGTAAGTAACCCGCTCGCTATGGAGTGGTCCGATATCCTCAGAAGGGTCTCAGGACTGCTGGCGCAGCCGCCTGATTCACCCGCAGCGCAGCAGCTTGCATCCTCAATTATTGAATACGCCGATAAAATGTTTGGCGGAGACGAGCAGCTGATCCAAAAATATTGGGACTACATTACTCCGCAGGAGGACCAGTCTGCACGGGTGTACGGAATGACAACCGAAGTCATGCAGTATATGGATGCGATCATCCGCATTTATATGGGCGGGGAAGATCCCCGCCCTTAATCGTTGTTCCATGAAGCGTGCCTGTAATGGGGCACGCTTGTTTATTCCTCCCCCGATGCGGGAGCCTGCCCCGGCAGATCCCCGCCAGCCCGCTTACGGTACTCACCCGGGGTCAGGCCGGAGGCACGCTTGAACATGCGGATGAATGAGTTCACGTTCTGGTAGCCGACCTGAAGTGCGATATCCTGGATGCGCAGGTCGATGTTCATCAGAAGCTCCTTGGCCCGTTCGATCCGCAGCGTGTTGAGATATTCGCTGAAGTTAATGCCGGTCTTCTCCTTGAAGATGCTCGACAGATAGCCGGAGGTCAGATTCAGCTTGTCGGCTACGATATTGAGATTGATGTCTTCCCCGTAATGCTTCTCCAGATACTCCAGCACGAAGCTGATGACCGGGTCCCGGGCCTCCGAGCCGCTGCGGATCGCCGCAAGCACTGGAGTCACCAGCTCCTGGAGCCATTCACTATACTGCTGCGTGGAATAGAAGGCGGCGAACGGCTCACCGGACTGGGCCGCGACCAGCCCCATCTCAAGCTCCGGCAGATTCAGCTTCATGACGGTCTTGCTTGTCTGTTCTGCCACTCCCGCAGCAAAAGCCCGGAAATCCTCCGCAGCGGCATCCTTATTCGACAGTTGCTCCAGTTGGCGGTCTATCCAGCCGAAGACCGGCTCTTCGCTGCCGGACTGCAGCAGGTTATGCAGCTCTTCTCCATGGGTGACCTTCAGATGAAACGCTTTGGCCGACGAGGCCCGCGGCTCCACGATGATCTGTGTCTCCCCGTTCAGTCTGCGTTCCTTCAGCAGCTCCGACAGGTTGTGGTACGCATCGGTGAACGGGGTTTCGCCCGAATACACCGGGCTGACCGCTATCGTGAGGTAGAGGGAACGCTCCTCTGCCAGCAGCTCCTGCAGCGTGCCCAGTACCTGAAGAATGCCGCTCTGCGGACCGGGATCGAAGAGCAGCAGCAAGAGCAGATCCTGCTCCGGCTGCAAGGCGACGTTCTCGGATTCCTCCCCGGTGAACAGGCGCTGAATCAGCTGCCATAACGCCAGTGTATGCTTCTCCGGCTCCTCCGGGAGGCGGGTGAAGCTGAGCTTGAACAGAATGGAGGCATACGGCCGTTCGGAATGCAGCGCATCCTCCAGCTCGCTCAGACTTGCGTTCAGCGGAATATTTTTCACCTTATGGGTATAAGCATACTGGCGGACCAGCGAATTCTTGTGTGCCAGATCGTTCTGGATGAACCGGTTGTTCTCCAGGATGGAGCTTAGGCGGTCGCCGATAATGGCGAACTCCCTGACGCTGCTCACCTTGCCGGGGAGGCTGACCGATTTGCGGTCGAACGCGGCGATCAGGCGCTGGAGCGGCTGGTTCAGCCGGTAGCTGAACAGGAGGGAGAACAGGAGGCTGACCAGCACCGCAGCAGCGAGCAGAACGGCGAGCAGCACCCGCATACCGCGCAGCCCGCTCGCAATGGCGGCAACCTCGGTGACCCGGACGTAGGTGAATCCGGTCTGCGCCCCTTTTTGATAGAAATAATAGTTGTCCCCGATCCGCTCATGAGCGCTTGTAGTAACGGCATACTCCAGCGCTGGCAGTTCAGTCTCTGCGGTGGAGAAGAGCAGCCGGTCCTGCGCATCCATTATATAGAAGGGATTCTTCCCGGCATCCCCGTACGCCTGCTCCAGCCGCTGCGGATTCAGCATCACAATGCCGTAGACCTCTTCATAAGGAATCGCCTTGATCATGACCGGCATCAGCCGCCCGAGCGCACGCGTGGAGCTCATTGTTGTTTCCGTAAAAGAAGCAGCAGGGAGGACCTTCAGATACTGGTTGTCCATGGTCTGGCCGCTCCAGAAGTCCGCCGGATACTCCCCGCTGTAATAATATTTGCCGAACATGTCGGCCGCGGTACTCAGTCCCTCTTTCTCAAGAACATAGTCCTCCGCCTTGAAGTACAGAATGAAATTCTCAATATGCAGAAAAGGATTCCCGTACAGCGTCATCAGATCCGATTTGACCTCGTTGAGAATATCATACCGCCGGTTCTCCTTCAGATGGCTGAGAATGCCCAGGTTGGCTGTCCACGTATCCGACTGGGTCAGCGCCAGAATCATATTCTGCGTCAGCCGGAAGTGATTCTCGTACCCTTCCACCGTCTGCTTCAGGCTCTGCTCGTTCTGCCGGACCACCTCCTGATAGACCTTCCCGCTAAGATATAGATGAGAGAACAGATTGAATGAAGCCAGCAGCAGGATGACGCTCAGGAAGCTGAGCATGAGCTTAACGAACAGGCCGCTAAGGGCAAATTGGCTGGTAAGCGGTCTCTTCATATGTATTCCCCCTTCAGGTGCAGCCGCTTGGTTATCGTTTTATCCTATCATAGCGGCCCAAAGCTGACACGCACAATATGCACTTTTGCTGATTTATACGCTATTCTAGGGAAATACGCAAATAGGGCGAAAAGATATATAACATGCTGATAGCGCTTCCCAAAGACTTGCCGCTATAATTCGGAGACAAACCCCGGTAGCAGAGGGGAAGTTAGCTGACATTCCAGTGAGCTGCATCATTAAGAACAAGAGGGGAATGCCTATGGCTCAAACGAGTGTAGTACAAGACAACTTGCGAAAGGAAATGAAAGATCCTTACCGGCGTCAAGGGCGTCTGCTGCGGACCTGGAACCATAACAAAACGCTATGGCTGCTGTTCCTGCCGTGCCTGCTGTACTATCTGATTTTCCGGTATGCGCCGATGTTCGGCCTCGTCATTACGTTTAAGGATTATAATCTGTTTAAAGGAATCTGGGCCAGCGACTGGGTGGGGCTGAAGTATTACCGGATGTTTTTTGAGAATCCTGACTTTTGGCCGCTGATGAAGAACACCCTGCTCCTGGGTCTGTACAAGCTGGTGTTCGGTTTCCCTGCCCCGGTGATCCTGGCCATTCTGCTGAATGAAGTCCGTAAGGCCGCGTTCAAAAAGTTCGTGCAAACCGTCAGCTATCTGCCGCATTTCATCTCGAATGTCATTGTGGCGAGCATGGTGATTATGTTCCTGTCGCCGACAGGCGGCCTGATTAACAATCTGCTGGGCACCTTCGGGATCGGACCGATTAACTTTATGAATGAGCCGGGGATGTTCCGGGGGATCTATGTCCTCTCGGAGATCTGGCAGCATATCGGCTGGGAGACCATCATCTATCTGGCGGCATTAACGGCGATTGATCCCCAGCTCTATGAAGCAGCCGACATGGACGGGGCCAGCCGGATGCGCAAAATATGGCATGTCACGCTGCCCGGCATCTCACCGGCGATTGTCATCACGCTGATTCTGAATATCGGCAAGGTGCTGGAGATTGGCTTCGAGAAGGTGTTCCTCATGCAGAACCCGGCGATCTACGATACGGCCGACATCATCAGCACGTATGTGTACCGGGTCGGGATGGAGCAGGGGAACTTCAGCTATGGCGCTTCGATCGACCTGTTCATGGGCATCATCAGCCTGATCTTCATCTATAGCGCCAATTACATCAGCCGCCGGGTCAGCGAGACAAGTCTATGGTAGAGAAGAGGTGTGGTGATGAGATCACCGAGAATATCCTTGTTTAATATTGTCAGCACGTTCTTTCTAATGATCGTTGTGGTGATTACGCTCTATCCGTTCCTGCACATGCTGGCGGTGTCTCTGAGCAGCGATATCAATGTCATCAAGAATACGGTCTCGTTCTGGCCCAAGGGCTTCAATGTGAAGATGTACGAGCTGGTGCTTGGAGATCCGAAGATCTGGACGGCCTATAAAAACACGCTGATCTACACCGTGCTCGGCACGCTGATCTCGCTGGTGGTTACGTCTACCGGGGCCTATGCGCTCTCCCGCCGGGATATGGCGCTGCGCAAGACCTTCACGATGCTGATCGTCGTGACGATGTTCTTCAGCGGCGGGATGATCCCGACCTTCCTCGTGGTCCGCTCCCTGAATATGGTGGATACCGTATGGGGCATGGTCCTGCCGGGCGCGGTCAGCACCTGGAATCTGATTCTGATGCGCACCTTCTTCTCGGGCATTCCCAAGGAGCTGGAGGAATCCGGGCGCATCGACGGATTGAATGATATCGGGATATTCATGCGCATCATCATTCCGCTGTCGAAAGCGTCCTTCGCCACTATTGCTTTATTTTACGCAGTGGGCATGTGGAATAACTTCATCTATCCGCTCCTGTATCTGCGTACCCCGGATTTGTTCCCGCTACAGGTGCTGCTCCGCAATCTGGTGCTGGCGGGAAGCGCAAGCTCGGGGGATGTGACCGGAATCGGGGGAGACAACCAGGTCGTTGAAGAGTCGCTCAAATATGCAACGATTATGGTATCTACGCTGCCGATACTCACGGTGTATCCGTTTGTTCAGAAGTATTTTGTCAAAGGCGCCATGATCGGTGCAGTGAAGGGCTGAACCGGTCTGAACCATAACTACTACTTAAGGGAGAGATGAAGAATGAACAAATGGAAGTCTGTAATGCTGCCCCTCGCGGCAGCGGCAATCCTGGTGAGCGGCTGCAGCGGGGGCAATAACAATAATGCCTCACCTGCTGCCACAGCTGCACCGGGCGGTGAATCTGGAGCTGCCACTGCGGAAGCGAAGCAGGCCCACACCTTCACCGCACTGCTGGACAACAATGCCACCTTCCCTTATTCCAAGGACTGGCCGGTCTGGGGCTGGATCAAGGATCAGACCGGCGTCACGCTGGAGGTGCAGACACCTTCCGGGAAGCTGGCTGAAGCGTTGAACCTGGCGGTGGCTTCCAATGCGCTGCCGGATCTGATGTATATGCCCAACCGCAAGGAATCGAACAAATTCGGCCAGCAAGGCGCACTCGTAGACCTGATGGAATACATGGACAAGCTGCCGAATCTGACCGCCTGGATGAAGCAATACCCGGATGAGGCGAAGGCCGCACTCTCCGCTGACGGCAAAATGTATATGTTCCCGAACCAGGGCTTCGGAGAGACGAACCGGATGATCTGGATGTACCGCCAGGATGTTTTTGAGAAGGAGGGCATTCAGGCCCCCAAGACTTATGATGAGCTGCATACGGCTCTAAAGACGCTCAAGACGAAATACCCGGACAGCTACCCGCTGTCGCTCCGTTACGGACAGATCCCCGATGAGATGAACACGAACATGACGGTCAACTATGGAACAGGCGAAGGGGCGTACTACGATTTTGATACAAAAGAATGGCGTTATGGGCCGACAGAGGACAGCTACAAGGAAATGGTCGGCATGTGGAAGCAGTTCTACGATGAAGGGCTGATTCCGCCGGACTTCCTCTCGCTGCAGACCAAGCAGTGGCAGGACATGGTGTCTACCGGCAAGTCTTTTGTAACCGTGGATTATATCAGCCGGGTGGACTTCTTCAATAATGCGATGCGCAAGGAGAATCCTGAATTCAATATGCAGTTCTTGGCTCCTCCCGCAGGGCTTGAGGGCGGCAAACAGCTGAATCCTTACTTCCATTACATGGAGGGCGGTCTGACGGTTGCTTCGACCTCCAAGAATATCGAGGATATCATGGCGTACATGGACTTCTTCTATTCGGAGGACGGCCGGACGCTCAGCAGCTGGGGTGTGGAAGGTGAGACGTATGTGAAGGAAGGCGATACGATCAAGTTCAAGCCGGAATATACCGATGTGATTGAGATGCGGAAGCAGACGGGACTTCAGACCAGCGGAACGTATACGTGGATTGACTTCAACGCCCATCTGTCCCTGTTCTCGGATGACCTGAAGCACGCTTATGAAGAGGCTGTCAAATACGATCCGGCCAACATGCAGCCGCGTCCGGCCTTCACCGAGAAGGAGAATGAAGTCATCTCGATCACCGGACAGGCGATCAAGAAGCACCGTGATGAGAGTTTTGCCAAGTTCGTGACCGGTTCCCGTAAGCTGGCGGACTGGGATAAGTATGTCGAGGAGATTAACAATCTCGGAGTAGACAAGCTGCTCGCGACATATAAGGAAGCTTACGACCGCGTTCAGAATATTCAATTAGGCAGCAAGTAACCGGGTGCTGACCGCAGGGAAGAAACGCTGAAGCACAGGCTAGGCAATCAGGGTATTCGCTTGACCATTAAAGGAGGCGGCGCTTATGAAGCAAAGGCTGCAAGGCTTTGGTAAACGGCTTGGATGGATTCTATCGGTGCTAGGTCTGATTGTTGTACTCTCAGCAGTGGCGGTTCCGGGCACAGCCCGGGCCGCAGGCACCCTTACACTGGATGAACCGCCCGGGGGATATGTCTCCTCCGGCGGGCCGGTGGAGGTCAGCGGCACCTATACCGGACTGTATGATGTCCGGCTATATGTGAACGGGACGGCCCAGTTCGAGGCGCTGCTGGATGACCCGGACGGGGATGACAGCGGCACCTGGTCTTATACGCTCGACACCTCACGGTATAACGGTCCGGTGGAGCTGGTGGCCCGCGGGCTGGATACCACCACCCGCTACGGGGTGTGGAGTCCGTCCGTCACCCTTGAGGTGAACAACCCGGCAGGCGTTGCGCCAGTGGTGACGATTACGGGTCCGGATGAGGGCATTGCCGTGACTGGACAGGTGGCGGTCACTGTTCAGGCAGAATCGGCTACGCCGGTCTCGGGCGTGCAGGTCCGGGTGAACCGGGGACCGTGGCAGCAGGCCGCTTATAACGGCACGGAATATGTATATGCCTGGAATACGGCGGGCATCGATGACCGCACGATCAGCCTGGAGGCAAGGGCAACGAATGCGCCCGGACGTTACGGCTACAGTCCGACCGTTTATGCGCAGGTCGGTGCCGGCACGCATGAGCCGGCGGTTCCTCTGCCCGATCAGGACCGGGCGATGTGGATTTGGGAGCCGGAGAGCTATAAGCTGCTGCTGAATCCGGGATCGCGGGAGGTGCTGGAGTCCTTCGTTACGGACACCGCAACCTTCGGATCAGAGCCGGTGACGACGCTGTATCTGGCTGTGGGCAACTACGCGGGCTACCGGGCGCTGGAGGAGCAGGAGGATGAGCTGCGCTCCTTCATGCGCTGGGCGCATGCGCGGAATTTAAGCGTCCATGCCCTTGTCGCAGGCGGAACCTCCCCGGCTTATATGGGTGCTTATGAGCGCTACCATAGTCATGCCGTACGGGAGATCGAGCAGATTATCAACTACAATCTTGCGGTGGATGCGGATGAGAAGTTCGATGGAATCAATGTGGACATCGAGCCGTATATCTCCCCGGACTTCAAAGATCCAAGCAAGTTCCTGCAAAAGGAGTATCTGGATGGTCTCCAAAAAATGATTGACCGCCGGGATACAGCCGGTATCCAGCTGCCCTTCGGCCCTGCTGTCCCTAAATGGTATGATTCCTCCGAGCAGGGGGCGAATATCCAGTGGAACGGCACGACGAAATGGCTGTCCGAGCATATCCAGGATATCTCCGATTATATCTCGATCATGGATTACCGGGATTCCGCTGAAGGAACGGCCGGTATCATTGCCGGAGCAGCCGGTGAGCTGACCTATGCCGAGGCCATCGGCAAGCCGAATTCCGTAGTCATCGGGGTGGAGACGCTGGATATTGCGAACAGCGGTGACCCGGAGACAATTACCTTCCAGGAGGAGGGCCGCTCCCATATGGAAGCCGAGCTGGACAAGGTCTATGCTGCTTCCGGACTTAGCAGCGCCTTCGGCGGGATCGCTGTTCATCACTATGATTCCTACCGGGCATTGCCTTCCTATTGGGGACCGGGCGGCGTTTTCTGGACAGCGCCGGAAGACCATGAAGCGCCGTCTGCTCCTGCGGGCACACCGTCCGCTGTTGCCAGCGACTATCAGAGCATAAGGCTGAATTACGGAATGGCTACTGACAACTTAGAGGTTGACCGCTACATCATCTACCGCAGCACAGTATCCGGCTTCACGCCAACCTCTGCGGATATCGCCGGTCTTGCCCGGGGCCTGAATTATCAGGACAAGGGACTGCTCCCGGAGACGACTTATTATTACCGTATCGCCGCCCGCGATCTGGCGGGTAATATCGGGCCGCTCTCCAGCGAAGTGTCTGCGGTCACCGGTAGCACAGCGCTGAAGCCGATGATCGTGACAGATATGCAGCTATCATATACTGGAACCGCTGCGGCAGCTTCCATGAAAGTGCGTGACTATACCACAGGGGCGGTACTCGCAGGGACCGCTATAGAAGGCCGGTTCACCTATTCGGCAGGCCGTTACGCGGCGGCTGTTACAGGAGCGGATGGACGGGCTGCCTTCACTTCAGAGGCGATTGCCCAGAACCTTCAGGCCGGGTTCGAGCCGAGAAGAGTTCAGGCTGCCGGATATTATTATGCCAGCGCCCATGACCTTCCGCACACCACCGCGCTGCTGCCGCATGGCGGGCTTAGCGGATTAACGTTGTCGGCAGGAGTATGGGACAAGCCTTTTACTGCAAGTGACAAAGCCTATATCGTAACAGTCAACAGCAATGTAACTTCGCTGCAGGTCACACCGGTTACCGCCAAGGCCTCGGATGCGGTGCTTGTAAATGGAATGCCAGTGGCAACGGGAACAGCCGCATCCGTTACGATCGGTTCAGAGCCTACGGATGTGTCAGTCCTGGTGTACCATGAAGATGGAACCGCAGATCTCTATCTGCTGAATATCGAGAGAAGTGCTCCGGCAGATCCGGTGATCCCATTGACCATGGATGCCTATGTCCATGAACATCAGCCCTCGACTAATTTCGGGCAGGAGCCTGTGCTGGAGATCGCCGATCTGCCGAACGCACAGGGCGGAGGGGACCGTATCGCCTTCATGAAGGCAGAGCTGAATCTCTCCGGGACGGCGGTGCAGTCCGTAACCCTTAACGTGTATGTCACGGCTGCCCCGGCTGCCCCGGTTACACTTGCACTAAAGGGCTACACCGGAGCGCAATGGACCGAGAGCGGCATCACCTGGAATAACCGGCCCGTCAGCGGCGGAACGAATCTCGGAACGGTCCGGGTCACCGGGGCCGGCTGGTATAGCGCGGATGTGACCGCTTATGTTGTCGCGGCAGCGGCGGCTGGACTTACACCGACCTTTCAGTGGAGCGACCCTAATACCACGGGAATCGTTGTAACGCTGGCCAGTTCTGAGAATTCGGATAACAAGCCATACTTGATGGTGAGTAGCGGGTTGTAACCGAGTGGATGCGCTAGACAGAGCGTGACAGGAAGAGTAGAACTGGATGAGTTTAAGTGAAAGAGAGTAACGAGAAGATCGTAATTGGAAGAGTGTAACTGGATGAGTGTAACTGGATGAGTGTAACTGGATGAGTGTAACAAGCAGGGGCGGCCCCCGCCCCTGCCACACCCCAATAAGGAGGGATGACGTAGCTATGAATGATAGTATGGCTCCGGCAGAGGAGCATCAGGTGGAGCGTATGCGCGTTCTGGTCTATAACCAGCGCAGCGAGATGGGTGCTGCAGCGGCAGGAGCAGTTGGGCAGCGAATCAGAGACTTGCAGGGGAAGTCCCAGGCTCCGGTCCGCATCGTATTTGCCGCAGCTCCGTCACAGAATGAGCTGTATGAGGGACTGGTGCGGGAGCAGGGGATTGACTGGTCCCGGGTGCACGCTTTTCATATGGATGAATATATCGGTCTTCCGTCAGAGGCTCCCCAGCGATTCGGGAACTACTTGCAGGAACGGTTGTTCAGCAGGGTGAATCCCGGACGAATCGAGCTGCTGGGCCGGACAGGAAGTATTGATGAGGAGTGCCGGAGATATGCGGCGCTGCTGAATGAAGCCCCTATTGATATCGTCTGCCTCGGCATCGGGGAGAACGGGCATATTGCGTTCAATGATCCGCCTGTAGCCGATTTCGCCGATCCGCTGCTTGTTAAAGCGGTTGAATTGGATGAAGCCTGCCGGACGCAGCAGGTGAATGACGGCTGCTTCGCCACGCTGGACGATGTCCCTACTCATGCGCTGACGCTGACCGTGCCCGCCTTGATGGCAGGTCATCATCTGTTCGCCATTGTTCCCGGCAAAGCCAAGCGGGCTGCGCTGCAGGCTGCGCTTCATGGCCCGCTCAGCACTGCGTGCCCGGCGAGCCTACTGCGGACCCATCCCGCCATTACACTGTTTACCGACCGGGATGCCTTCGGCTCATGAACGGTGTGATCTCGGGAAGACATTACAGAACCGGCCTGCCGCTCGAGGTCCACGTTAACGGTGGCGTCATTGAAGCGGTTCATACCCTGGCCGAGAGTCCGCATATGGCCGATTGGCCCTGGCTTGCGCCGGGGCTGGTTGATTTGCAGGTGAACGGCGGCTGGGGGCTTGACTTCAATACGCTGCCGCTTGCACCGGAGACCGTGGCTGGACTCTCTCGCCGCCTGCTGGCCCGGGGAGTTACCTCGTATTGTCCTACCCTGATTACGAACGGGTCGGACCAGCTCGTCCAGGCAGCATCCGTGATTGCTGAAGCCGTGCGGACACAGCCGGATATCGCCGGGCTGATTGCAGGCATTCATCTGGAGGGGCCCTTCCTGTCCCCGGAGGACGGTCCGCGCGGGGCGCATCCCCTGGAGCATATCTGCCCGCCCGATTGGGAGGCCTTCTGCCGCTGGCAGGAGGCGGCGGCGGGGCTGATCCGGATCATTACCGTGTCGCCCGAATGGCCGGGAGCCACAGCCTTCATCTCCAGATGCACCGCTTCCGGCGTGAGGGTCTCCATCGGACATACGGCGGCCTCACCGGAGCAGATCCGGCAAGCAGTGGCTGCAGGGGCGGTGATGTCTACTCATCTGGGCAACGGTACGCATCTTACTCTGCCGCGCCATCCTCACTATCTGTGGGAGCAACTAGCTGCCGATGAGCTGTACGGCTGCATGATTGCCGACGGCTGCCATCTGCCGGATACGCTGCTGAAGGTGATTCTGCGGGTGAAGCAGAGCCAGGCGATTCTGGTCAGCGATGCCGTCTCGCTGAGCGGCATGGCGCCGGGCGCTTACCGGCTGCATATCGGCGGCGACGTGGTGCTGACGCCGGAGGGACGGCTGCATCTGGCCGGCCATCCACGGCTGCTGGCCGGATCAGTCATGATGCTGGCGGACCAGGTGACCTACCTGGCCCGGGCCGGGCTGGCACCGCTGGAGGACGCCATCGACTGCGCCTCACTTCACCCGGCCCAGCTGCTGGGGCTCCCGCAGGCTGCCGGACTTACCGCAGGTAGGCCTGCGGATCTGATCGGCTTCCGCAGGAACGGCGTAGCCATGGATATTCAGGCGGTATGGAAGAACGGCCGGATTACAGCGGCCAAGAAGGACTAGGAGAGTAACAGAATTAAAGAACTGACTCCATTTCATTAACGCGATAGGGTAGGACGTTGCGTTCGTGCCGAACAATCAGAGATAAATGTAATGGAGTGGCCATAATGAGGCCATCCGTCCCAATGTAGTCGAAAAACCGATTACATTTGGAACGGAGACGGCGAGTGGGCCCAAAATAGTCGAAAAACCGATCACATTGCCACCGGGGACGGTGCGGAGGCCCAATATAGTCGAAAAACCGATTACATTTGGAACGGAGACGGCGAGTGGGCCCAATATAGTCGAAAAACCGATCACATTGCGACCGGGGACGGTGCGGAGGCCCAATATAGTCGAAAAACCGATTACATTTGGAACGGAGACGGCGAGTGGGCCCAATATAGTCGAAAAACCGATTACATTCGGACCGGGGACGGCGAGTGGGCCAAATGTAGTCGAAAAACCGAACACAATAATAGGCGGTTTCGTCCTTACTGATCCAATCCATAAATTTAAACCTGACGATGTACTAGGAGGAGAGAGCGATGCTTAGCTTAATACCCGAGCCGAAGCAGGTAAGGTTGACAGAGAAGGAGCCATGGCGGGCCGGCGGGGAAGTCCGTTTGCGGTTGGCCATGGAAGTGGAAGATCCCCGGCTGGTGCTTCATTGCCGGCGGGCTTTTCCCGGCAGGGAAGTCACCGCCGTCGTCTCGGGAGCAGGCGAGGGATACTCGCTGCTGATTGAGGAGATTGTGAGAATCGAGGGAACGGAGGAGACTGAGAGCACTTCAGCGCAGGCAGTGCCTGGAGAAGCGGGACCGACTAACGGCCGGGCTTCGGCTGCTGATCCTGATGAGACAGAACTGTCCCCACTGAAGGGCCGGGCGGAAAGCTACCTTCTGGACGTTAGCGCAAACGGAGCTGTAATCCGCGCACTCGACGCCCCCGGACTCTATTACGGCTTGCAGACGCTGCTGCAATTGCAGAGCCTGCACGGCGACGGCAGTATTCCGGCGATGTCCATTACGGACTGGCCCGATACAGAGCTTCGGGTGATGAATTTCGATCTGCGCCAGACCTTCTCGAAGCCGGAGCGGCTGATCGAATATCTGGCTGAATTCTCCAGCTACAAGACGAACGCGGTGCTCATTGAATACGAGGACAAGTTCCCATTCCAGACGCACGGGGAATTCGCTCATCCGCAGCACGCGCTTAGCCGGGAAGAGCTGGAGGCGCTCCAGGCTGCGGCCCAGGAGCATTATATCGAGATTATTCCGCTGCAGCAGAGCTTCGGCCATCTGGAGTATGTGCTGCGCCATGACGCCTGGAAGCATCTACGGGAGACAGAGGAATCTACTGGCGAGATCTGCCCGTCCCATCCGCAGACCTATGAACTGATTACAAGCTTGCTGGCGGAGATGATGGATGCCCATCCTGAATCACGTTATATTCATCTGGGTTGTGACGAGGTGTACAGCCTGTGCGAATGTGAAGCGTGCCGGAAGGAATTCGGCGGCGTACGGGAACGGGCCTTCATCTCCTTCCTGAACCGCCTGATCGAATTCACAGCCAGCCGGGGACGGCAGCCCATCTTCTGGCATGACATGCTGGACAAATGCCCGCCCGAAGAGCTGGCGAAGCTTGATCCGCGCAGTGCAGCAATGATCTGGATCTATAACGGCCGCAACATACAAGCGGAGGTTACTTCCCTGACCCATAAGTTCAGAGCGCTCGGCATTGAGGTGATGGGTGCACCTGCGGTCCGCAGCTTCGACTGGGCGGAGCATCAGAACTACCCGGTCATTGATAACCGGACCGACAATCTGCTGCAGTGGGCAGAGACAGCTGAGAAGCTGGATATCCGCTGTATGGTCGCTACGAACTGGACCGGGCCGTTCAGCCTTGGCGTTCCTTATGGCGTATTCGAGACCACCTGGTATCCGATGCTGCTTCATGCCGATCTCGCCTGGAACCGGCGGGCAGATGCTGGTACGTTCATCGACCGCTTCCTGGAGCTGTTCCATGGTATAACTCCAGAGACAGGTCATGCGCGGCTGGGGAATTACCAATTAGAGGATTACTACGATATCATCTGGAAGCTGCGGGAGGAGGTGCAGCGGAATCACGGCTACGCTGAGCTGATCGCGATCATGCATGATTTCGAGGTGGCCACCGACCGCTCCAGGGCGATCCATAAGTATGCCTACCGCTGGGAGCTGTACCCGGGCGACAGCGCGGAATGGCGTTCTTTGCTGAACAATTACACCCGTAACCATAACGGACGCGAAGCGGTCCGGCCCCGGATGCTGGAGGCGCTTCTGCAATACCAGCCCCGCGATATGGCCGAGCATTTCGTGAGATCCCGGTTCTATCTGCATGATTATCTGGAACGGACGCTCTATCAGGAGCTGGGTCTTGTCCATAGCGAGGGTTAGCAAACAAACCGACAGGAGGATGGAACAGTTATGCAGCTGAATGAAGTGAAATCACCACAAGCTCCGGCAGCCATGAGTCTTGAGGACAAAATTTCCCTGATGTGTGTGGTCGGAACCCCCTCCACAGCAGCAGAGCCTGACTTCCGTGAACGGATGTCTCAGAACCGGTTCGGCGGGATTGGCCTGTTCCCTCATAATGTGAAGGATGAGCAGCAGACGCTGAAGCTGATGGCGGAGGTTCAGGCCATTGCCGGAGACTCCGGCATTCCGCAGCCTTACTATGTGTCGATCGATGAGGAGGGAGGCACGCTCTCCAAGTTCAAGACCTTCTATCCTTACATCCCAGGCAACCGTGCTGCCGGATTAAGCCTGGATGCTGAGACCGCCTATCTCCAGGGTAAAATCATCGGCAGCCAGCTCCACGCGCTGGGCATCCCGATGAACTGGGCGCCAGTGCTGGATGTGAATACGAATATTGACAATCCGGTTGTCGGGGTGCGCTCTTTCGGCGAAGACCCTGAAGTCGTAGCCGCCTTCGGCAAGGCTTATATTCAGGGGATGCACGAGACAGGTGTAGCGGTAACGGCCAAGCATTTCCCCGGCCATGGACAGGTCAGCGGCGATTCCCATGTCGTCCTCCCCGAGTGTGAACTGACGCTGGAGGAATTAATGAACGGGCCGCTGTTGCCATTTATCGCTGCCATCGAAGCCGGGACCGATTCAATCATGATGGGACATCTCGTATTTCCTAACATTCCCGAGTCGGCAGGACTGCCTGCTTCACTGAGCCCCTTCTTTGCCGGAGACTTACTGCGCAGCAGGCTGGGCTTCGAGGGTATCATCTGCACCGATGACATCGAGATGGGCGCGATCAAGAAGAATTTCAACCCGGATGAGGTGGGCGTACTGGCCGTGCTGGCCGGCAACGACATGATTCTGATGTGTCATACGCCGGAATTCCAGGAGCGGGTCATGGCCGGCATCCGTAAGGCTGTATTGGATGGTGACATCGCTGAATCCAGAATAGATGAATCGGTCAACCGCATCCTCCGCCTCTATGCGAAATTCCGGCAATACCGGGCGGCGGCCCGGCCCATTCCGCGCGAAGGATGGAATGAGGCGACCCTACAATATGCGCGCCGCACGGTCAAGATCAGCCGCGATCCGCAGCAATTGCTGCCACTGTCTCCATCGCGCCCATATATGCTGATCTTGCCGCGCCAGGAGCAGCTTACGATTGCCGACAACTCCGGCGGCCAGACAATCGTTTTGGCTGCGATGCTGGAAGCAGAGGGCTTGTCCGTACAGTTGCAATACTGCAGCATGAAGCCCGAAGCCGCTGAAATCGCGGCCTTATGTGCACAGGCTGCCGGTCATGTAGTAATTCAGGGAACACTGAATGCCCATCTGTTCCGGGGACAGCTCGAACTTGCGGCACAGCTTGCCGATGCCGGACCGCTGCTGAACCTGGTGTTACGCAACCCTTATGACGATGCTTACCTGCCGCAGAGTGCCGGCAGCATTCTGCTATGCTCCACCTCAGATTATTCACTTAAGGCGCTGGTAGAAGTGCTTATACAGGGAACGGAAGCAGCCGTTTGAGACTATTACAGCATCAGATTTAAATCTGTTTATAGAGACTGACTCTCAGAGGTTCGGTGAAACGAAACCACATCAACCGGCAGAGGGACTCAACGATAGCTGTAGAATGTACAAATGAAACTCCCCGCAGCTTGCTGCGGGGTATCTTTCTTAGCTGGAGAGTTCGCTTCGCGCACCTAGAAAAACGTCGAAAAACGTCAATTGCTCTCCTTCTGTTTTTTCGTGCAACTTTACGTATTCGTCCATAATCCCTTGCTTCTTCACATAATGTCTTATGGTTGCTCCACTTCCAAACAATGTTCTAGACTGGGCTGCCGTATTGAGCTGTTGTTATCAGTTAAAGAGCTTATCTTAATCTACCTATCGGTTAATGCTTGGATCAATAGAAGATCATAACTGGCAGCAACGCCTCCCTGTACGCTGAACTTCCCCTCGTATTCCTTATACATGTTGGTGAACAGGCGTCGCGAACTGAGTCCACCCATAGTAACAGCCTCTGAAGTGCTGGCTCCCATCGCTTTTACCGAGTGAAGAAAGTCTCTTGCTGAAGCATACTTTTCAGTCTGAATCGAGCGTTCATATTGGATATTTGTGAACCCTGATTCCTTCATCAAGTTAGTCCATTGGTCTGTCGATCGAAAAGTCAGTCCGTGACGCTGCGGTTCTAATCCACTTGCTCGATAAACTTCATTAAAAGCCCTATGCATTTCGTAGAAAGTATCAGGCCCGAATGTCGTGAATATTAGCATGCCTCCAGGTCGAAGCATCCTCCGAAGTTGACCAATTGTTTGCCTAGGATTGCTCAGCCATTGAAAGCAGGCGTTGGAGACGATGAGATCAAACGAAGCTGTCGGAGCTTCTGGCGCCCACATTTCAACATCAGCATGAAGAAGGCGTAAACGATCCGATGTAATTTTCCCAATAATGTTCGCTTCAGCTGAAAGGACACGTTGTTCAGCCAATTTGATCATCGCGGGCGCAATATCAAGTGCAGTAATACTCGCACTGGGCCATTCATTTATTAGAATCTCTGTCAGTGTCCCCGTGCCGCAGCCGATCTCAAGAATATTGAGACCGGCTACGTTACCTTTGTTCTTCCACCCTATGAAAGAACCTGCAAGGCGATCTGACATTATACGCTGAACTTGAGCGTGAGCGTCATACGAATTTGCACTTCGGTTAAATTGACGTCGAATATTACTTATCCTGCTGCTCATGCCACCATCTCCTCAGTTCATCAGCTATATGATCTTCCTTTCCCAAGAACGGGGCATGCCCGCAGGCAGGTATCGTGAATAACTTTGCTTTAGGTAACTGGGCAATAAGCTCCGTTGCGGCGCCGTAAGGACAAATACTATCCTCAGTCCCGTGCACAAGAAATACCGGACAAGTGATGCTTTTCAGTTGAGACAAGCAATCCTCGTTGCGCAAAATCTGAAGACCTGCGATTAGCGCTGGAGTTGTCCAACTACCTATTGGGGGAAGGCTTTCGCCTATATCGGCCTCCCTTTCTGCCTCCGTAAACATGAGCTGCCGGAAATTTGTTTCAACGGCTTGTCGATCCTTTTCAATCCCAGTAATCATCTTCCTAACGTATGTATCTACCCAACCGAGGTCAATCTCTTCTTTTAAACGAGTAAATCGAGCCGTTGCAGCGAACAACAAAAGGCCATCAGCGAACCCTTTGGACGCTAGTTTCAGAGCAAGTAAACCTCCGAGAGACCAACCTCCGATCAACAGCGGACCGCAGGAAGCCCTTGTCCTACAAGCCGCTCCATCCAAATTCAGAACATTTTTAGCTGCTATTTCAATTTGGATCAATATTTTCTCTGGAGTATCAGTATTACTGTAATCTACAGAAACATGATGAAAATCAGGCAGCAACTCACGAAGCCGATCGAAAACAGCGTCCGGCATACTCCATCCGCACAACCATAAAATGGTGCCGCTTGTCTGCGTCTGAATTTTAACTGAATCAATATCCAATGCAATCATGAACTCAACACCCCTAGTCGAAGGCCGATGTTGTGGATGCGTGCGACTGCATTGGTCAACTCCTTATCCGTGTGAACGGCTGACAAGGAGAAGCGAATGCGCGCTGTGCCATCAGGAACAGTAGGCGGACGGATGGCAACCGCTAGGACCCCCTCTTCTTCAAGAGCTCCACTGAACCGTAAGGCCGCATCGTTATCGCCTACGATCAAAGGTACAATTGGCGAGTCGCTGGCACCGATGTTAAACCCGGCGTCACAAAGCGAGGACCGAAATAACCTGCTTGCCGCATAAAGCCTTTCCCGACGCCAGTTTTCCTCTTGCACCAAAGCTAACGCCTTTGAAATACCAGCTACGATAGAAGGAGGCAGCGCTGTTGAATATATGAGTGGTCTAGCCTTGTTCACCAGCCATCGAATTAGCGTGCGGCTGCCACAGATATAAGCGCCGTAGACACCGAACGATTTGCTGAATGTTCCCATATGAATATCAACATCATTTTGCAACCCAAGTTCATGGCATAATCCCTCGCCTCGCCCCCCGTATATCCCCCCACTATGTGCCTCATCCACCATAAGCATCGCCCCGTATTCGCGTTTGAGCGAAAGGAGTTCATGTAAGCGCGCCTGGTCGCCATCCATGGAGAAAACAGCATCTGTAACAATCAGCTTACGCCGTTTATCACGATACTTATTCAATAGTGTACGCAAATGTTCCATATCGTTATGACGGTACCGAGCATGCTCCGCACGGCTCAATACAATGCCGTCCACAATGCTTGCATGGTTCAACTGATCGCTGAAAACAACATCTCCTCGGCCTATTAGCGCACTAATTACCCCAGAATTAGCCATATAGCCATTTGCAAATACTAACGCTGCTTCGCAGTTCTTCCAATCGGCCAGTGACTCTTCAAGACGAACATAAGGCAACCGGTTACCTGTTACTAGGCGTGAAGCTCCTGAGCCAGCTGCTTCCGTGAGCAGAGCCTCGCGCATTACTTCCATTATGGCAGGATGCTGGGAGAGTCCAAGATAGTCATTGGAGGACAAGTTGAGTAACACTTGTTCTCCACGCACCGTATAGCCAGGAGATCCTGATACTGAACTACTTGCACGCAAGGAACGCTCCAACGAAGCATCAGACAATAATTCAAGTTCTTTTTCCATCCAGTTCATGATCGACACCGCCTTAAAGGGCATTTAATTCAATCTCAAATCCCAAATCCTCAATAATTTGATGATCAGCCGTTACGTCTTGGCCCGCTGTCGTTAAATAATCACCTACAAATAGTGAATTTGCGGCGAACAGTGACAAAGGCTGCAGTGTACGGAGATTGACCTCACGACCACCAGCCACGCGGATTTCTTTAGACGGACAAATGAAACGAAATAGAGCTAGTACCTTCAACGCTTTCATAGACGGTGTGCGGCCTGCATGTTCCAGAGGTGTTCCCGGTATCGCATTCAGGAAATTGATCGGAATCGAATCCGCATCTAGTTCGCGAAGTGCATAGGCCATTTCAACAATTTCTTGATTTGTCTCGCCCATGCCGATAATAACACCAGAGCAAGGGGACATGCCGTATGTTTTTACCTTCTCCACGGTTTCAACACGTTGATCATAGGTATGGGTCGTCGTGATGGATGGGTAATTAGCTCTGCTCGTGTTCAAGTTATGGTTGTAACGATGTACGCCAGCTTCTGCAAGACGTTTCGCTTGATCGTCCTTGAGAATGCCCAGACATGCGCAAATTTTTAGAGGCATTGTATGACGAATTTCTCTAACCGCGTCCACTACTTGATCTAGCTCCTTGTCTGTTGGTCCTTTCCCAGCAGCTACAATGCAATAGGTTCCGGCTTTGCGTGCCATCGCTTCACGTGCGCCTGATAACAACGTGTCTTTATCTAGCAGGGTGTATTTCTTAACCGGTGCCGTGGAAATGATCGATTGTGAGCAGTAGCCGCAGTCCTCAGGGCATAAGCCGCTTTTGGCATTGATGATCATATTCAGCTTCACTTTTTTACCGTAAAAATGTTTCCTCACCTTAAACGCAGCCTGCATGAGTAGCAGTATCTCATCGTTGTCCGCTTCCAGCACAGCAAGCCCTTCCTCTACTGTTAAACATTCTCCCTGCAATGCTTTTTGGGATAGCGATTGCCACTCCATCTCCGGTGCAACTGTTTCCATCTCAATCATCCTCCCATATATTGAACTGCAAATGCCTCTCTGATAGGCGTGAATTGTATTGTGTTTCGTATGGTATGTATCAACGTCTCCGAAGTCGCTTCGGCGTACAAATGTGGAAACCGGCCGAGCACCTTAAGGTTGCTGTATTGTTCAATAAGTTGTCCATTCGCAGTAACACTCGGATCGTCATTCAGCTCTGTTAATTCTCCATCATTTAAAATAACGCCAACAATGGGGACGCCGCGATTCTGAAGGAATGAAGCAGTCAGAAGTGTGTGGTTAATGGTTCCGAGGCCAGAACGGGCTACAATTAGAGCAGGTATCCCAAGCTCCGAGATTAAATCCACCATGAGGGCATCTTCGGTCAGCGGTACAGCTACGCCGCCCGCGCCTTCGATGAGCAGCCCTTCGTATCGTCTAGTAAGCGGTAAGCCAGAAGCGATTATCTCATTCAGCGTAAGGGTCACACCAGCCTGCTTGGCAGCAAGCATTGGCGTAAGCGGAGCTTCAAATGTAAACGGCGCGACTGCCTCTGGCCGCTCATCGATTTCCGTGCTTTTCAGCAGTCGCTCAGCATCGGTAAG
The DNA here is from genome assembly GCF_000517965.1 of Paenibacillus sp. FSL R7-277. Taxonomy (NCBI): domain Bacteria; kingdom Bacillati; phylum Bacillota; class Bacilli; order Caryophanales; family Paenibacillaceae; genus Paenibacillus; species Paenibacillus sp. FSL R7-277. The sequence goes on along the minus strand of NZ_ASPX01000055.1, from coordinate 145,129 downwards.
CCCACTGCCAAGAGGTGCACCAGACTGAACCGGCTTCCAGACACCGGCATTCAGCCCTTCAGCGCGGAGCATAGCAGTAATGGCTGCCGTTACAACAGTCTTCCCTACACCTGTGTCCGTACCTGTCACAAATAATCCGCGTACCTGTTCACAGTTCACTTTGTTCATCACATTTAACCACCTTCGGTGACTTGGCATATCGATTCCGTCAATATATTTATCATGGCATCCAACTCAGCTTCACTACTGGCAAGCGGAGGGATGAAGACAATCACATTCCCGAGTGGTCTTGTTAGCATGCCAAGCTCTCTGGCCCGCTGACTCGTACGAACGCCGATTCGATCTGCCCAATCGTATGGCTCTCGTGTAACCTTATCCCGCACAAGTTCTATTCCGATCATCAGTCCCTTTTGTCGGATTTCACCGACGTGCGGGCGGTCTTTAAGCGCTGCGAGCTTATGCTCGACAAATGATGCCTTTGCTCTTACTCCTTTGACCATGTTGCGCTCTTCAAACAGCTTCAAGCTAGCCAAAGCAACGGCACAACCAAGCGGGTTCCCTGTGTAAGAATGACCGTGGAAAAATGTTTTCTGCTCTTGGTAATCAGCATAAAACGCCTCGTACACCTCGTCAGTCGCAAGCGTCGCTGCCACTGGCAAATAGCCGCCAGTCAACCCTTTCCCAATCACCATCAAATCTGGTGAAACATCTTCGAGTTCACAAGCGAACATAGCGCCCGTTCGACCGAAACCTGTCGCCACCTCGTCAGCTATGAGCAGCACGCCATGCTCCCGGCATAGCGTAGCCATCTGACTTAAACAACCCGGTGGCATGAGAATGATGCCACCAGCCCCTTGCACAATTGGCTCCACGATGAGAGCCGCAATCTCATCTGCCCTCGTCTCAAGCAAATTACGCAGTGCAGTTAGCGAAGCATCCAATGCCTTCGTCTCACCACCCTCATGGCGATAAGCGTAGGGATAAGGAATAACGTGCGAAGGAAATAACATGGGGCGGAACACGTCATGATACAAAGGAATTGCACCAACACTCACCGCGCCAATTGTATCTCCATGGTAGGCTTGATTCATCGTGATAAACTTCGTTTTACCTCGTATCCCCTTGTTATGCCAGTATTGAAAAGCCATTTTGATCGCGATCTCAACACCGGTTGCTCCTGAATCTGAGTAAAACACTTTATTTAATCCTTCCGGAGTAATTCCCACCAACTTTGCTGCAAGTTCGACTGCTGGTACATTGGCCATTCCGAGAAGGGTAGAGTGGGCGACACGCCCTAACTGTTCTGTGATCGCCTGATTTAGCTCCGGCACGTTGTGTCCATGTACGTTGAGCCAAACGGATGAGAAACCATCATAATAAGCGCGTCCTTGAACGTCATACAGCATAATGCCTTCGCCACGTTCAATAATGAGCGGATCAGAGTCATTGTAGTCTTTCATTTGAGTAAAAGGATGCCATAAGTGATCCTTATTCATGGCAGCAAGCCGTTCGTAATCTGTTATCACAAATTATCACCATCCGGTAATTGTTTTTTAATTGTCAACCAAATAGATCATTTAAGGTTCACAATCGGATTTGGTTATTTTAGCAGACCTAGACGCCCCTGTAAAGAGAATTCAAAGTGTTAGATTGAGGATTGACACCATACAGAATGACCCGCGGAAAAGCGAAGCGGTCGCCTTTGTCCCCGGATTTTCACCGCTCATCAGTATGAATCAACTTTATAGGAGTATTAATCATTGGATTGTTGGAAGCGCTGCTATATACTTTCATTGTGAAATCCTACCTACTGAATATTTAATCCAACCAGATTAAGGGGCTGTAGCAATGAGAGAACTGAAGGGCAAACAGGTCATTCTTCAAGATCATGATTTGAAACGCAGGGAAGAGGCCAACCGCCGGTATCTGATGAAACTGACGAATGATAATCTCCTCTTTAACTATAAAGTAGAGGCGGGAAGATATGACGGCAGGGATATCCCGGAAGATGCGCATGGGGGATGGGAGACGCCGGTCTGCCAGATCCGCGGACATTTCCTGGGACACTGGCTGTCAGCGGCAGCGATCCGGTATCATGAGACCGGCGATCTGGAGCTCAAGCTGAAGGCTGACCTTATCCTGGACGAGCTGGCTGAATGCCAGAAGGACAACGGCGGACAATGGGCCGCGCCGATTCCCGAGAAATATCTGCACTGGGTGGCCCAAGGCAAGGCAATCTGGGCACCGCAATATAATATTCATAAGCTGTTTATGGGTCTTGTCGATATGCATCATTTCACCGGGAGCGACAAGGCGCTTGATATCGCGGACCGATTCGCCGACTGGTTCGTCGATTGGAGCAGTACCTTCACCAGAGAGAAGTTCGATGACATACTGGACATGGAGACAGGCGGTATGCTGGAGGCTTGGGCCGATCTGCTGGAGCTGACCGGGAACGATAAATACACTGTTTTGCTGGAGCGCTATTACCGCAGCAGATTGTTCCGTCCGTTACTGGAGAATAAAGACCCGCTGACCAACATGCATGCCAACACAACCATTCCCGAGGTACTCGGCTGCGCCAGAGCTTACGAGGTCACCGGCGAGCAGCGTTGGATGGATATTGTCACGGCTTACTGGAAATGTGCGGTCACTGAGCGAGGGATGCTGGCTACCGGCGGCAATACGGCGGGTGAAGTATGGATGCCGAAGATGAAGATCAAGGCCCGCCTTGGAGACAAGAATCAGGAGCATTGTACGGTATATAATATGATCCGTCTGGCAGAATTTCTTTTCCGGCACACTTCAAATCCGGCCTATGCGCAGTATATCGAATATAATATGTACAACGGAATTATGGCGCAGGCCTATTACCAGGAATACCATCTGACCGGCAACAAGCATAGTGATCCGGCAACCGGGCTGCTGACTTACTTCCTGCCTATGAAGGCAGGGCTGCGCAAGGATTGGAGCACGGAGACAGACAGCTTCTTCTGCTGCCATGGAACGATGGTCCAGGCAAATGCGGCGCTGAATAGAGGGATCTATTATCAGGAGCAGAACGATATCTATGTCTGCCAGTATTTCCGTTCGGAGCTGACCACCGAGATCCACGGAGAGAGCGTGCGGATTCAGCAATCCCAGGATCATATGAGCGGAAGCATGCTGAACTCCTCGAACACAGCCGGGCAGCAGGAGCTGAATGAGATTACTGCACTTCATGAGAACATGCCGGATTACAGAAAATATGATTTCACCGTCCATACCAGCTCTGCCAGCGAGTTTGCCGTCCATCTGCGGATTCCAGACTGGATCATGTCAGAAGCTGTGATCTATGTGAACGGGGAGCTGCACGGGAAGTCTGCGGATCACTCCGCCTTCTACACGATACTGCGGAACTGGCAGGACGGCGACCGGATCAGCATCATTCTGCCCGTGGGCATCCGGTTCATCCCTCTGCCTGACGACGAGCAGACCGGCGCGTTCCGCTATGGCCCGGAAGTGCTGGCCGGTATCACCGAGAACGAGCGGATTCTGTATGCCCCATTAGCGGATGCAGCCGGTGAGATCATCATGGAGAATGAACGGGAGTGGGGGAGCTGGCGTTACTTCTTCAAGACCACCCGCCAGGACCCGGGCATTCAGCTCAGAAGAATCCGCGATATCGGATACGAGCCTTATCAGGTGTATTTCCCGGTAAAATCCCCCCACAAAGTGGGGTTTTAGCTTCGATGTCTATTTAAATAAGCATAGGCGTTATTTAGCAGAACAACCACCTGCAAGGATGCAGGTGGTTGTTTTATGCGTAAATTTATTTTTTGAACGATCGGTCGTTAAATTATTGACAATTCATAGGGCCAATCCTTATAATGACATTAATTCAATCGAAGGGAGCCTGAAGGTTATCAAGAAAAGAGAGATTACAGCAAGTTACATCATCCAGGCAGCATTTGAGCTATTTGCAGAGTATGGAATAGAGAAAACGAGTCTGGGCATGATTTCCAAGAAGGTGGGGATCACCAAATCCTCCATTTACTATCATTTTGCGACAAAAGAAGAGCTGATCAGCCGGACCTTTGAGCATATTTTCCGGGATCATCATTTTACAGCGTATTTTGATATGGAATCCGCCAATAAAGACAATTTTGCAGAAATATTACTCAGCGGCGGTCTAAACATGCTGCCAAGCGGTGAGGAAGAGTATCGCTCCACATTAAGGGTGCTTAGTGAGTTTTCGATGCTGGCTGAACGGGATGAGCAATTTCGAGTCCCATTCTTGAGAATCCAACAAAATTTTGTTAACGGTTTTGTTCAACTTTTATCGAAGGGCGCTGAATTCGGGCTTATTGCTTCTTCAACCATCGGGGTTAACGCAGCCATTCTTGCCCTGCTTATAGATAATTTATCCAGATGCAAGATGATGAAGATGGACCTCGACTATGAGCTGATTTGGGAAGAGGCTGTCCGAAGAATGATACTTAGTGAAGATCACCAATAACCTACAGGGGAGTGATACACTTGAAACATATTATTATTACAGGTACATCCAGAGGAATCGGTGAATCCCTGGCTAATCAATTCATCGACCCGTCCCACCATCTGATATGTATATCCAGAACGGCTAACCAAGGACTCATGGAGCGTGCGAAGCAACTGGATTGTCAAATGGATTATTTCAATTATGATTTAACAAATATTAGTGGTATCGATCAGCTTTGTGAAGATATTTTCAGCCGAATTGCTCTTCCTTCCAGCGATGAAGCCATCTATCTGATCAATAATGCCGCCATGTTGACTCCTGTAAGCCCGATTGAGCGGTTAGAAACGGAGCAGATCCTAGAGAACCTGCATTTGAATCTGTTAGCACCGATGGTAATCACCTCCAACTTTTTACAGCTTACTAAGCATATGAATGTGGACAAAAGAATCCTGAATATCTCCTCAGCTTCTGCAAAGTACATACTGCCTTCACAAAGCGCCTACAGTACTGCCAAAGCAGGTCTAGACTCTTTTACCAAGTGTATAGACATAGAACAGAAGCTGGCTGCCTATCCGGCAAAAGCAGCAGCAGTATATCCCGGCATGATCGATACAAGCTTGCAATCGGAAATACGGTCTGTATCCACTGAGCTGTTCCCCTACGTGAATGAATTCATTCAGCTATCTGAAGAAGGGAAGCTGCAATCGCCGGAATACACGGCCTCTAAATTAATTGAGATTCTTATCAGTGAAGATTTTGGACAGACTGTTATTATGGAGACCCTCGGTTAATTTGGAGAGAAAGAAAAACCACCAGTGAAGGTTCTGAACCTTCACTGGTGGTTTTTTGCGTATAAATTGAACCTCTTGCCGTGAAAAAATCTGACTTTGGAAATTCAATTGCCATTTTTTTGCGCATCTGCACGTTGATTAGAGTATTTCCATTCATCTACTTCACGGGGATCAACACCACACAAGTGACTAATTAGAAGCGCCAATGTAACGTTCGGAAGTACCACACCGTACTCAATATTCTGGTAGTTGCGCAAGGTGCATTTCATGGTGTCATTAATCTGATGTACGATGGATTCTTGGGTATACCCTGCGGCTTTCCGTGCATCCTTTATCCTCAAAATGCAATATCTCCCTCAACTTTTCGGTATGTTTTTATGATAGGGGAGGAAACAAGTTAATTTAACGATTTATAATACACGAAATATATTGCGTAATTTGTTTTTCGGTATATAATAATAGATGTAAACGGGATAAATAGTAAAATATACCTTTGTATTGACCACCGTTTGATTCAACCTTAGTATCAACTACACGTATGCTTTTCATCCTATTTTATGGAAGGAGGTGTATTGGTTTGGGATCGGTCAATTCGATTCGGGAAGAACTGCACGCGTATATGAACAGAAATCAAATGATACATTCACATTTTGCAGAATTAGCGGGTCTCAATTCAGGTACGCTCAGCCGGATCTTAAAAGGTAAACATCCAATCTCTATGGCACAGCTTGCTGCGATTACTGCTGGAATGAAGCTGCCGGAGGACTATTTTTTTGAAGACTACATAGAGGAATGCTTTTCTTTTGTAGTCTCCATGCGGCGGATACGACCCTTTATATTTCGCTCAGCTGAGTTAGAACGTCTGGACTGTCTTGAACAGATTGTGAACCGTCTGCTGGAGGATTTATCTTATGCATCTTTACTGTTTGAATTCGCTGAACTTTTTTATGAGGACAATAAAAGCAAAGCTGCAAGGATACTGTATCAGGGTGTGAGCGAAGCCGAAAAGTATCAGCATTCCGAACGGTTAGCATTATGCCAGTACCGTATATTTCAGATTGAATTAGAAGAACAACAGGATCTGGAGGAGAAGTTACGTGCAGCCACTCAATTTGAGTTGTATGTCAACCGCTTAGACGCAGCCGATCAGCTCGATGCAATGAAACAGCTAATGCATATTTATGGTCTGGTACACAAGTGGAAGAGAGTAGACGAACTCGCTAAGGAAATGCACCGGATTGCATCCGTTCAATATGAGCTGGAAGGCAGCAGATCTAACACAATAGAAGAAAGGGTGAAGTGTCCTGATCGTCCTTTTTACTATTATATCCTGTACGCATACTTAGCCAGATCTACTGCCAGCGAAGAGTGCGGCGACTACAAGAGGGCATTATCCTTTGTGAAATTGTACGCAAATGGTGAACGCTGGGTTCAGGAGAACGATGAAGAATCCCGGCAGGTCATTGCACAATTTACGGAATGGGCCGTGGCTAACACTTATCTGTACCGGTTAATGTCCGGAGATTTGGATGTAATACATGAGTACGCAGACTATATAGCTATTCAAGAGGATGAGATATTTGTGGCAGTGCGTTATATGGTTCAAGCGGCGAATATATTTAAGCTTAATATCGACAGTATCTTAGAGCGGTTCGCGGCATACATACCTTATGAATCCAGCAAGACAGAGTTCGGTGAATACAATCAGGCTATCCTGCAAGAGAGCTACGCGCAATTCCTCATCGACCTTGCAGTCTATTTTTTCAATCACAGCAAGAGTAAGGAACAGGCGTTGAACACGGTACTGAAAGGCTTGGAAATATCAATTAGGATCAATAGCAGCCGAAATATGATTGCTTGTATGACTCTTTTTGAGCAGTATAGGGATTTCGCGGATCAGGAACTGCAGGAAAGATTCAAAAATCTATCAAGTGAGGTGTGTCGGCTCAATGCGAAAAAAAGTCTTGTTCTTCTTGACGCTCTGTAGCGTTTCAGTTGTTATTTCTATGACGATAACCTTGGTGACTACACTGGGACATGGTTGGGGAACTTAATCATTTTCGCGAAAATATACAGGGGTGCTCCTGAAGCTTCGGGGGCGCCTTTTTTGTTATGTTCTGAAGTTATTTTGTGCAATGCAAAAGACATCCTATTATCTGTCATAAAACCCTAAGATAGCATAAAGGGAGGATTCTATGGTGAACAGAAATATGCTCGTGCAGGTCCGGATTGAACGTGCCCGGAACCGGCTTCACATTCTGGCGGAGAAACATCATGATCTTCAGCACCCTGCGGTCCTTAAGCAATCCATGGTATTGGATGAATTGATTAACCAGTATAATATGGAGGGAGAGCAGCAGAGATTAATAGAGAGCAGGAAATTACTTGAGAACAAACATACTTTATATTGAAGATAATGAGAAAATCGGCACTTGGGTCAAAGAGGAGCTGGAGCAGCGGGGATATTCGGTACAATGGCTGCAATCCGGTGAGGGAGCCGAGGCTGAGGTTACGCAGTATGATGTCGTTATTCTGGATATCATGTTACCGGGCTTAGATGGATTCACTATAGGCAAACGGTTAAAAAAGGCGGCACCCGCCGTTCCAGTGCTGCTGTTGACCGCCCGGACCTCCGTCGACGATAAGGTGGAGGGCCTACAATTCGCAGATGATTATGTGACGAAGCCCTTCCATACCGATGAATTGGTGGCCAGGCTGGAGGTATTAATCCGCCGGAGCGGCGGAGTCTCTTCGGACCGCATTACACTGGGCACTCACATTGAAGTGGACACGAAGCTTCAGACCATCTATGACAAGCGTACAGGAGAAGAGATTATTTTGACAGGGAAGCAGCATCAGATCCTGATGTATTTCCTGCGTCATCCGAATCAGGTTCTGCCGAAGGAACAGCTCTATGAAGCCGTCTGGGAGGAAGCTTATATCCCTGGAGACAAGACTTTACTGGTACATCTCCACCGGCTGCGGCACAAGCTGGAGCGTGACCCGGAGACCCCGGAGATTATTGAGACGCTGAAGGGAATCGGCTACCGGGTGAAGCTATGAAGCAGCCCCGTTCCTTGTTCCGGCATTTTCTGAAGCTGCACTTTCTGTTCATCCTTCTTCCGCCTATTGTGCTGATGGTCTTCTCATCGTTCTTCGGAACTACCGGGACAGAGCCAAGATTCAATACATTGAACCTGTTTTACATTACAGTGCTTATGTTCACTGGTATTATTGTGGCGTTCGTTGTTCTATCCTGGCTGTTCTTCTGGAGACTCCGCAAACGTCTGACCCGCTTACAAGAAGCTATGTCCGCTACTCCCGCTGCTGCGGATTCGTGGCCTGGACCTGTCCTGATTCAAAAGGATCGCATGGATGAAATAGACCAGTTAGGCGGTTCCTTCAACCGGATGATCCGGCAGCTGGAAGACAGCCGCAGGCGGGAGCAGGAAGAGGCAGGGCTGCGGCAACGGCTCATTGCCAACATGTCCCACGACCTGCGGACGCCGCTGACCATCATGCGGGGACATGTCACCAGGCTAAACAAAGAACCCATGAGTCCAGAAGGACAGAGCTCCTTAGCCGAGATCAACCAGACCATTACCCGGACCGGAGAACTGATGGATGATTTGCTCTCGTATACCTTGCTTACCTCGGGAAAATATCCCTTCGAGCCTGCCCCTACAGACATGGGCCGCCTGGTAAGAGCCTCGGTTGCTGCGTGGTATCCGGTTTTTGAAGAACACGGCATACAGGTCGATGTTGATTTACCGGCAGAGGAGACCTTCCACTGGACAGCAGATCCTGGGTGGATGACCCGGGTGCTGGATAATCTGTTTCAGAATATCATCCGCCATGCAGCGGACGGGAAATATGCTTGGATCGCTGTGGATGTGCAGCAGGAACGGATTCTTGTCGCTGACCGAGGCCCGGGTATGGATCATTCCGCATACGGCGGCGGGGCGGGAATAGGACTATCGACCGTACATTACATGCTGAATACAATGAACCTGAAGGCTGAATTCAACTCGAGCGGGCAGGGGACAAATGTAGTCATTGGCAGAATGTAACCTGAAGTTAACCCGGAAGTAAACGGCCTGCCCACCGGGATGTAACCTTGCAGCTGTATACTTAGCACCATAACGAAAGGATGTGTTATGGTTGCTTACTATCAATAACTTAGTCAAACGCCGCGGTACGCAGGAGATTCTATCCGGGATCACCTTCGAAGCCAGACCTGGAAGAGTCACAGGATTCCTGGGACCCAACGGGGCCGGCAAAAGCTCTACACTCCGTATCCTGCTCGGATTGGATCATGCCACCTCCGGGAGCGCCTTGATTCATGGCAAGCCCTTCGCAGAATTACAGCACCCGCTGGCAGCCGTAGGTGCCGCACTGGACGGATCTGGAGCCCATCCGATGCGGACAGGACGCGCACACCTGCGCTGGATTGCTTGCGCCGCCGGTCTGCCCCGCTCACGTGTCGAGGAGGTGCTGGATATCGTTGGTCTTACCAAGGCAGCAGGCACTAGAGTCAAGCGGTATTCGCTCGGCATGGGGAGAAGACTGGGGATTGCCGCAGCGCTGCTGGCAGACCCGGAGATTCTGATTCTGGATGAACCTGTGAACGGGCTCGACCCGGAAGGCATCCGCTGGATTCGGACATTTCTGCGTAAGCGTGCAGAAGCCGGGAATACGGTGCTGCTCTCCAGTCATCTTATGGGCGAGCTAGCCGAAACGGTGGACGATGTGGTGATCATTAAGCAGGGGAGAATTGTCGCAGACGGCACCTTGCAGGAGGTAACCGGCAGTCATTCCACGCTGGAGGATGCCTTCTTCGCCCTGACCTCTGAACAGGCAGGTGATGCTTGGTGAAGGCATTCCATGCAGAAATCTTGAAATTGCTCTCGCTGCCGGGGATCTGGCTCGCCCTGCTTATTGGAGCATTGGCTCCTGCGGTCATTGCTGCCTTGGACGCTATAGCAGAAAAAGAGGCGATTATAGCTGGAGTCAGCACACGGCTGCCCGAAATGGGCTACAGCGGATTAGGTCTTGGTGTGCAGGGCGTTATTATCCTTGGCGTGCTTGCAGTCAGCAGCGAGTACCGGACAGAGAGCAGTGAAGGGGCCGGAGGGCAGCAGATTTTCACAAGTCTGATGGTTGTGTCATCGCGGCTTCAGTTGTTTCTGGCAAAAGCAGTCGCTGTATCTGTCATCAGCATCCTCCTGTGTATCCTTGCTGTGATTCTGATTGTACCAACCACACACTATATATTAGGTGACTATGCCCCGCTACTTGAATGGACCCGGCTTGCCGGTGCCGTCTGCTACTGGACCTTCACTGCACTGTTGGCCTTCGGGCTGACGCTGCTGACGAAGCAGGGCATGATCCCGCTTACCGTGCTCATGATTAATTCATCGCTGGTATCCTTCAGTGTCCTGCTGGCCAAGGTGACGAAGCTGGCATTCTATTTGCCGGACCGGGCCGGCTTCGAGATGTTTATGTTTACGAAGGACAGCGTGGCACCCAAGGCTATAGGCAGTCTGTTCGACAGCTATCACACCCCGGTTACCGGCGGTTTGATCATGTTTGCCTGGGTAGCCGTGCTGCTTGGGATTGCAGCCATTGTCTTCCATAGGAGGGATGTGGCGGCATGAGTGTCTCATCCGGCAGGAAGACTATACGAGTCCTTAGAGCTGAACTGGACAAGCTGATGACATTGCCATGGACATGGACCGCTGTTACGGTTACATTTCTTGTTCATCTTCTTTTGACCGCGGCCTTTACTTCCGCCTCTCTGCAGGAAGGAGCCGCAGCACCCGGAATCCTGAATACAGGACTTGCCTCGATGAGCTATCTTCAGGCAGGGTTCATTATTCTGGGGATCTTGGCGGCTTGCTCCGAATATACGGGCGGACATATCCGCACAACGTTAACGGTAATCCCCTGGCGCGGACGCCAATTATTCATGAAGCATCTGGCACTCACCCTGATTACGATTCCCGCCGCATTTATCCTTACGGCCTCAGGTGTCTTATATGCGGGCTGGAGGCTGGATGGTCATGCAGCAGGGGTTGAACCTCATGAAGTCATACAAGCATTGCTGGGGGCAACGGGCTATCTGACCTTGACCACACTGCTTAGCGCGGCTATAGGGGCTTTATTGAGAAGAACCCTTCCGGCCCTGGTGATCCTGCTTGGCTATTATTTCATTATCAGTCCATGGTCGCGGGGGCTTCTTCCGGCTTACTTCCCGGATACGGCTGGACGTTACATGTACCTCCTGCCCTCCTCTGGCGAACTGAATGTCCTTACGCCTGTTCAGGGGGCCGGTATTGTAATGATTTGGACGGTGTCCTTTGTGGCGACAGCGATTGTTGTCTACCGTATCCGGGATGCTTGAAGCCAGAGAGAGGATGAAGAGGGGGCCTTCTGGACGTAGAGACGCCAAGTATATTAACATAAAGGCAATAAGTCATGGAACGGTACAAGGATGTACCGTTTTTTGGCGTCCTGGAAGATCGCATTACACCCAAGTACCTGACAGAGGTCATCCCGCATGAATGATGAATTCCCGCTTGCCGATTCATCTTAGTGACTTAAGGTGAAGGCTATAGTGAACACCGAACCATGTAGAGGAGCGAGAAGGCGATGAGAAAATCATATTTGTCCTTATTTACTCTGGTATTTTGGATTCCTGCAGTGATCCTTAGCATCTTGGTATGGAACGATTATTCCGGTTATGTGCGCAGTGCAGCGGACCGCCTGCTCCCGGTCAAAGCGTTGTACTATCTGGACCAGGGCAAGAAGGTGCTTGCGGTCACGGACAGCAGCAACGGGCTAATGGCAACGTTGTATGACGCAGGCACCCATAAGGCTGAGCAGGAGGTGGAGCTGCGCTCAGACATCCACCGGCAGCGGCTGGTCTCTTATCAGGCCGGTAAGCTAGTGGTCGCAACCAAGGACAATATGGGCCTGCAGGTGAATGTTATTGATCCGGCGGGGGACGCGAAAGAGCTGGTACAAGGAAGCTTTAATATCCCGACCTTTCTGAGCTCCGACGGGCATGAGTGGCGGGGCAGATTACTGTTCGCCGGGGCGGATAAAAGCTCGGCGGTCCATGTGGCGGAGGTCAGCCAGGCGCAGCTACACTACGTGAATCTGAACGGATCAGCCGCTCTTCCCGCACGGCCGGTCTCGATTCGGGAAGCCTCCTTCAGCTTCCAGGATGGTTATTCTCTCCCAGTCTATGAAGTGGGACTTAAGGATGGGCGCACCGCTTATGCTTCTGCCCTCTTCGGCAAGGACGGCGTACCTCTACTTGGGCTGAAGGGGGCGCAGGAGAGTGCTCCCGAAGCGCAGAAGAGGGTAGGACAGGAGTTTGCCGCGCAGCTCGGACTGGACAATACCCGGCTACTGCGGGTAAGCAGCGAATATCCAAAACAGGTTCACTATTACAATGAGGCTGCGGGTAAATGGGGCGAAGCCGTCAAGACGCCGGAGCCGGTCTATCAGGCCAGGCTCTTCCCGCTGAACGACCAAGAGACGCTGATTGCCGGGTCCACCACGGAAGACGAGATCAAGGGTACCTTACGCGGTTATTTGTATCATGAGCAGACTGGGGAATTTACGAATGTCAATGCCGCGCTTAAGACATTATCCTACGATAAGCTGCAAGATCCGAAGCTGAGCTTCTATAAAGAAGCGAATAATGATACACTGTACTATTCAAGTCTGGATTCATTGGGAGGCTGGCTGCATGTCAAGGAGGGGCTTAGCGGACAGATCAGCAACGGGGAGCTGCAGCAATGGCAGATGGCTGCCGGGGAGGATCAATTATCTGCAGCGACCTTCAAGAACTATGTGCTGACATGGAATGCCCTGGTTGTGAACTGGGTGATCTGGCTCGCAATTCCTTTACTGATGGTGGTGGGACTACTCTGGCTGCCACAGCTTCTCATCCGCAAGCGGTGGCAGAAGCTGGCCGAGGGGGTTCTGATTCAAGGCACGGTTATCAATCTGGCCGAGACGGGGATGCTGGTCAACGAACAACCACAGGTCCGGCTTACCGTCCGTTTCACGGACCAGGGCCAGAGTAAGGAAGTCCAGATCAAGCAGGTCATTTCTTATCTGAACCCTATCCGCCCGGGGGATAAGGTGATGATCAGCTATAACCGGGGCAAGCATAAGGCGATCCTGGTTCGGGACAGCGAGCTTAAGGATCAGCCACCTCCCCGGATCATTCAAGATGCGGTACTACGGCAGATTGAGTCCTGTGGACCCGTGAACCGCGGGGAAGCACTGCTGCTGCATTTTGAAGCAGCCGGTCAAACCTACAGTGTACCTGTGGTGCAGCCCTCCGGCTTCGTCTACCGTACCGGAGAACGGGCAGATCTGATAATCACAAGCGGCAACGCCCGTTTGTTGAGATATGGTCCTGCGGAGCGGAGTGATCAGGCAACCCAGCTTACCCTAGAGGCTGAAATTACAAGAGTTCAGCGGTTGCCCGTGAAGATCGCCGGCCAGGATCTGCTGCTACTTGAAATAGTGATGGTGAACGGAAAGGAACGTCTGCGCAAGGTGAACAGCCAGTTCGTGCCGGAGCATCTGGAAGTTGCCGTAGGAGCAGTAGTTCCCGTAACTGCGAAGCCGGAGGAGGTTGCGCTTCAATCGCGGCTTCTGCAAGGCAAGCAAGGCAGTGCCAGAGTTCGATCGGTCGACTACCGGGGAACGACCGGCGACCGGCCGCTTGCCACGATCACCGTCGAACGCGGCGGACAGAGCTACCGGATCAGGCAATCTATAGAACCGGTGTATGGCGTTGAAGCCGGGGATGAATTATGGATTGCCTACGATGAGCGCACCGGGGAAGCCACTATTGTTAATTATGCTACTTAGTCATTTATCATATGGATGCGGGAAGATATTCTTATGAATAAAGGAGTTTGTAACTCTCCCTGCTGAGGCAGTGGAGAGTTTATTTATTTACGTCAGATTGGAGTTGTACATTATGCAAATGAACTTTTTCCATCAAGGGAATCAGCGGAGAACCTTCGGCTGGGCGGATATTCTCGTCATATCCTTGTTGTTATCCATCCTGTATGCCGCGGCAAAGTTAGGCTCGGGGATGCAGGTGCCTTTAGATCCAGAGGAACTGTCCTCGCTCAGTCTGGACCCTAAGTGGCTGCCTTATTATGCAGGGCGTTCCCTTTTGCGGATGTTTATCGCTTTTGGAGCATCCTTGATCTTCACCTTCGTATACGGCCGCATCGCGGCGTATAACCGGACTGCAGAGAAGTTTATGATTCCCGCCATTGATATCCTGCAATCCGTTCCTGTACTTGGATTCCTGTCGGCCACTGTCCTGGCTTTTATGGCATTGTTTCCGGGGAGCCTGCTGGGAGTGGAAATGGCTTCAATCTTCGCTATTTTCACCAGTCAGGTCTGGAATATGACCCTTAGCTATTATCATTCCCTTAAGACGATTCCGCGCGAGCTGAATGAAGCTGCCGCGATGAACCAATTGGGCAGATGGCATCGTTTCACGAAGCTGGAAGCGCCATTCTCGATGATCGGCCTGGTCTGGAACAGCATGATGTCGTTTGGCGGAGGCTGGTTCTTCCTGGCGGCCAGTGAATCGATCAGCGTGCTGAATCAGGATCTGCATCTGCCGGGAATCGGGACGTACATGGCCCTAGCCGCAGAGGATGGCGATATTAGAGCACTTATCTATGCGATCCTGGCGATGGTGGTGCTGATTGTGATGGTAGACCAATTATTCTGGCGTCCGGTGATTGCCTGGAGCCAGAAATTCAAGAATGAACAGACGGAAGCAGGCGAAGCGCCAACCTCCTGGGTGTTAGAGCTTCTGAAGCGGGCCAGCTTTGTTCATGATCTTAACCGTAAGCTGCACGGCGGCGTTCATGACGGATTCTTGCGGCTCTCAGCCACAAGCTTACATGTGAAATTGCCGCATGTCCCATCACGGGTCAAGACAATCTTCAAATGGCTAATCTTGCTTGTGGCCGCTGTACTTATGCTCCGATATTTGTATTCGGGGATTCTCGAGATTGCCCGCTTAAGCTGGAGCGAGCTGATTCATGTGGTATTCCTCGGTCTGCTGACCGGGTTACGCGTTGTTGTTTCGACACTTCTAGCTGTGATCTGGACGCTGCCCGTGGGTGTGTTCATTGGAACGAATCCTCGGCTATCACGAATTGTTCAGCCTGTTGTGCAGGTGTTGTCTTCTTTTCCGGCGAACATGGCATTTCCGATATTCACGATTCTGTACTTGAAGTTCGGGATATCGATGGAGATTGGGGCCATTCCGCTGATGTTGCTGGGGACACAATGGTATGTATTATTTAATGTTATTGCCGGTGCGATGGCCATTCCTTCCGATCTTAAGGAAGCTGCGGTGACTTTGAAATTGACACGCTGGCAGACCTGGAAAAAACTAATTCTCCCCGCCGTCTTTCCATTTCTTGTAACCGGCTGTATTACGGCAAGCGGAGGCGCCTGGAACGCCAGTATTGTATCCGAAATTGTATCGTGGAAGGATCAGGATCTTCAAGCAGCCGGGTTAGGTACGTACATCGCTGAGGCCACTACGAACGGCAATTGGCCGGAGATCATCTGGGGAATATTTGTCATGTGCCTGCTCGTTGTAATTGTGAACCGTCTGGTGTGGCGCAGGCTGTATGCATTAGCTGAAAGCAAATATCATTTGGATTAGAGGTGTAGAACATGACCAAAGTATTGATTGAATTAAAGCAAATCAGCAAACGTTATGATCAGCCGAAGCAGGCAAATGTGAGTATTATGGAGGATATTAATATCAATATTAAGGAGGGCGAGCTGATATCCATCCTGGGACCTTCAGGGTCAGGGAAGTCGACTCTTTTGCGAATCATTGCGGGACTTGTCCCTCCTTCACAGGGCACGGTGCTCTATAATGGACGGGAGATTGCCGGTACCAATCCGGGTGTGGGGATGGTATTCCAATCATTTGCATTGTTTCCTTGGCTTACAGTCCTGGAGAATGTGAAGCTGGGGCTGGAGAACAAACCTCTGCGCGAAGCCGACAAAATGCGTAAAGCCCTCTCGGTCATCGATATGATTGGGCTTGACGGATTTGAAGGAGCGTACCCCAAAGAATTGTCCGGAGGGATGCGCCAGCGTGTCGGTATCGGCCGGGCGCTCGTCATGGAGCCGGATATTCTCCTGATGGATGAGCCGTTCTCCGCCCTTGACGTATTGACCGCAGAGAACTTGAAGCGGGACCTGCTGGAATTATGGACGGAGAAGCAAATCCCTACCAAATGCATCATTATGGTCACCCACAGTATTGAGGAAGCCGTCTATATGTCGGACCGGGCCATCGTCCTCTCCAGAGACCCTGCCCGTGTAATCTCCGATATTCCCATTCCCATGGCGCACTGGAGGGATAAACAAGATCCGCAGTTCACATCGCTTGTGGACCAAATCTATTCCATACTGACCCAAAGGGAAGTGAAGCCTGCCGGTCCGGCCGAAGAAAAGCAAAATACCATCGAGAAAATACCACCGGTTCCGGCAGGCGCCCTCACAGGCTTCATTGAACTGATTGACGATCTGGGTCAACAAGTGGACTTGTACAAGCTGGCCGATCAATTAAGTCTGAAACTGGAAGATTTCCTGCCGATCGTCGAGGCGGTGGAAATGCTGCAATTTGCTGCGGTTCTGCATGGAGATATCGAGTTGACAGAGCCAGGACGCCAGTTTGCCAATGCAAGTGTTCTCTTCCGGAAGGAAATTTTTAAAGACCAGGTGCTGGAGCATGTTCCCATCATGGAGAAAATCATCTGGATTCTGCAATCGAAATCAAATAATAAAATGGAAGGAGCCTTTTTCGTGGAGATTTTCGAAAAGCATTTTGAGGCAGAGGAAGCCGCACTTCAACTGGATATCCTGATCGACTGGGGCCGGTACGCGGAACTGATTGCCTACGACAAAAAAGCAAAGGTGTTGTATCTGGAAAATGATTCAGATTAACTTGGACATTCGCGGAGAGGAGGTTCCCGGTTTAAGAGAAGCCGTGGGCTGGGCAAGAAGAGACTCTGACTATCCCGCCCTGTTTCAGCGGTGCAATTTCTGGGCGGGAGCCAGAGATCCCGCAGGCAGACTCATTGCCTTTGGCTACGTTGCCGGAACCGGCCTGGAGCACGGGTATATGGAGGACATTATCATCCATCCAGATTATCAGAGGCGTGGAGTGGGGCAGCAGCTTGTTAAGGAGCTTTTGAACGAGTCTATTCGACGCGGATTGACCATAGTAACCCTCACTTATAGCCGTAAGCATAAGGAATTCTATGAAAAGTGCGGCTTCTCGCCTACAGCGGCCGGGATTTGGAAAGCGGAGGAAGGAAAGTAATTCATACAAGAACTGAGAAGCCAACGATTCCTAGCGGACGCTGGCTTTTCCGCGTTTAGTTCCAAGTCTGAATTCTATAATATGTAAGGTGATTCACTATTATTAGGCAGGTTAATTCCATCTTCCCGATCCGTTATGCTTACATAAGCTGCGCTCTTTGAAGGAGGTTCTGCGGGCTTATGAATCCTACCCGAACGTTGATCAAGGAGATATTGTCTAATAGCAAGAGAATCCTTGTTATGATCCTAATCTTCAATATTTTAGCCGCATTCGTCTCGACTGTTCAGCCCCTCCTGTTCAAAGACCTATTCGATGACATCCTGCCTGACAAGCAGATCGGGACGGCTGCATTCTATATGCTCCTGCTAATTCTAATTCCCGTAATTTACGCCGCCTTGAACAGCGTCACCTCTTATTACAATAATGAGCTGGGCAACCATTTATCCAAGAATCTGCGCCTGCGGCTGTTCTCTGACGTACTTCAGACCCGGCCAAGAAACGTGGACAGCATCGGCAAGGGGGAGATCATTAACCGGATCACCTTGCAGGTGGGGATGCTATGTGAAATTTTCGTGGTTGACACCCTGATGGCCATGGTCTCGAATGCTATTCTGCTAATCGCTACCCTGTGGATCATGTTCTCGATGAGTACCGAGCTTACACTCGCAGCCATCCTCTCATTTCCTCTATGTATGTACGGCTTCAAGCGCTTCAGGAGTAAGACAGAGCGCCTGGATAAGCAGTATCATGGCATTTTGGATAAGGGCATCAACTATTTGAATGATTTCTTCACGAATCTGAAGGCGGTCCATAGGTGTAACGGACATCAGGCGGAGCAGAAACGCTGGAGGGAGTGGAATGACGAGGCGTGGAAGATATCCCGGCAGTCTAGGCTATTTCATCATGTGGTGTTAAATCTTGTCGCGGATACAGTTATCTCCTTAATTACCGGTATAATTTATGGCTATAGCCTGTACCTGATCCTGAAAGGCCGCATCTCACCAGGCACATTGCTGGCTTTCATTGTGATTCTTCCAAGACTGTATCAGATTTTCAAGTCGCTGTTTACGCTGAACATCGATAGGAGCCGCATGACGGTCATTATTAATAACCTGAATGACATCCTTGAACTGGAGAAAATTTCATCGGGAGCTACAGCTCCCGACTATCACAGTGTCCCCCTCCTGCAGCTGAGGAATGTCTCGTACCGGTACGCTCCAGCAGATTCTTTTGGGATCACGGACTTTAATTTGGACATTCAGCCCGGAGCCTTCGTGGGGATTGTTGGATTAAGCGGCTCAGGGAAATCTACGATATTCGAGCTAATCCACAGGTTCATTGAGCCGGATGAAGGGGAGATTTGCCTGGACGGCGTTCCGATCCAAGAACTGGAAATTCATGAACTAAGACGATATGTCGGCTATTCCCCGCAAAAGGGAGTTCTTTGGAACAAGTCCATTCTCGACAACATTATTTATCCATTAAAAAAGGAAGACATGAACGAAGAGACCTGGCGAAAATTCAGCACTGCTGTTGAGCTTGCCCATGTGGACCCATTTGTTCTAGCCATACCTGAGCAATATGAGAAGAAGGTGGCGGGCCACGGCGACAATCTCTCCGGCGGCGAGATCCAGCGGATTCTATTAGCACGGGCATTCATGAGTGAACCCCGGATTCTGATGCTGGATGAATACACCTCAGCTCTCGACGCCTTGACAGAGAGTGACTTGAACGACACCTTGTTGAGCCTAAAAGGGAAGCAGACGATCCTGGTGATTGCACACCGGCTGTCCACCGTGAAGAATGCAGATGTCATCCTGGTCGTGGATAAGGGAAGAATTGTTGAGCAAGGCAGTCCAGCCGAATTACTGGTCCAACAGGGAATGTATTACAAGATGGTGGAGAAGCAGAAAATTTAGCGCTTCAGCAGAATAACACAGCTTGCACCGCCTTAATTATCACCTTTTGGTGACTATATCACAAAAAAGTGGGTACTGTTTTTCTTGTAACTTTTCCCCCATACTAGCGTTCATAGGAACTACAAACCATAAAAGGAGTGTATAATAGTATGGGTAGATTTGATGGGAAAGTAGCAGTTGTAACCGGAGGGACAAGCGGCATCGGACTTGCGGCGGCACAGCAGTTCGTACAAGAAGGGGCTTACGTGTTTATCACAGGACGCAGACAGCGTGAGCTGGATGAAGCGGTACAGCAAATCGGTCAGAATGTTACAGGCGTTCAAGGTGACATCTCCAAGCTGGAAGATCTGGACACCTTATTCGATACCGTCAAGCGGGAAAAGGGACAGTTGGACATTCTGTTTGCCAATGCCGGACTAGGATCATTCCTGCCGTTAGGCGAAATTACGGAAGCCCACTACTACAAAACCTTTGATGTCAACGTGAAGGGAACTATTTTCACTGTTCAAAAGGCATTACCCTTGTTCCCTAACCAAAAAGGTTCCATTATCCTGACAGGCTCTACGGCCGGCTCAATGGGGGTACCCGCGTTCAGTATCTACGGCGCCTCTAAGGCAGCGATCAGACAGCTCGTCCGCAACTGGATTCTGGATACGAAAGGGACAGAGATTCGGATGAACGTCCTTAGTCCGGGTTCAGTCGTCACACCGGCGTACGATGAATTGTTCGGCTCCGAACTTGACAATTACCTGGAACAGGCCAAAACAGATGTCCCGCTCGGCAGAGTAGGGCAGGTAGAAGAGATCGCCAATGCAGTCATGTTCCTGGCCTCTGAGGAGAGCAGTTATTTGAACGGCATTGAATTATTCGCAGACGGTGGAGTGGCTCAAATCTAAATCAGCTTAACGTTTGTGTATCAACTCAGGAGATGATGGATTGTTATGAAAATCTTTCACTGTGAACTGGAAGTTACACTAGAGGTCATCGGAGGGAAGTGGAAGGGGCTTGTGCTGTACTATTTAATCCAAGGACCGATGCGTACAGGGGAACTGAAGCGGCTTGTTCATAATATTTCGCAAAAGATGCTGATCCAAACGCTTCGGGAGCTGGAGACGGACGGATTAATCCGCAGAACCATGTACAATCAAGTACCGCCTAAGGTGGAATACTCAATGACAGAGCTGGGTCAATCCCTCGAACCCGTTTTGAGACTGCTTTGTAATTGGGGAGGGGAATACGCAGAACAATCCTACGCTCCTGGCGAGATTAAGATTTTAAATTTGGAATAAGTATTGTTAATAAACTATAGTTCTAACTAGAGGAGCCTGCTGCCAGCAGGCTTCTTCTGCGTATATGCCGCTATACATCAGAGGAGGAGACATAATGACAGCAATAGACTACGCTAACCTATCCAAAGAAGGACAATGGGGTGACCAGGGGGACGTCTGGCGACGGCCGGAGACCCAAACTTCTCCGGAGTCACGGTAATCCCACACCGAGGAACTTTTGTTTGGGAACTTTAATTTGGAATATTTAGGATGTCAAATGAGCCGAGGCTTAGTATAATAGGTGCAGACGGATTCCAAGGAGGAGGTGGTTGTATGAGTGCAGGCGATATTAGCGACATTAGCGATATTACTCCGATTACCCAATTGAATATGAAAAGGAGAGGCTTTCATGAGCTACAACCCCGAAATCCCGAGAAGCCGGTATGACAACTATGGTGACCGTGAATGGACACGGCTTACGAAGGATGGGCCTGGCGAGCTTTTGTATCAGGTGCATCTGGACATTCTACAGCGCTATATCAAGCCTGGGGACCAAGTGTTGGAGATTGGTGCAGGTTCAGGCAGGTACACCAAAGATCTGGCTACCATGTGTTCTGAGTTGACCGTCGCTGATCTGTCCAGCCATCAGATTGAATTCAACAAGTCCAAAATGCAAGAGCTGTCCCTGGTGGACAGAATCAAGGCATACCATGTGCTAGATGTGCTGGATATGAGCGTGTTTGCAGATGCTTCTTTTGACTCAGTAGTATGTATTGGCGGTGTCATCAACTATCTCTTGGACAGAGAGGCGGATGGTATCCGGGAGCTGCTAAGAGTACTTAATCCGGGCGGCATCCTGATTGTCGGGTCGATGAGCTTCATCGGCGCTTCCATGTATTATCTCGAAGGCATCCGCTATGAGAAGGACCAGTTCGGGATCGATGCTACAAGATGGCTCATGAATACAGGGGTTCAGGACGAAGATCATTATCCAGTTCCCAGCAAGCATTACGTCCATATGATGAGGAGCTCTGAACTGGATGCTTTATTTGCACAGTTTCCGGTTAATATTCTGGAGAGAAGCTCTGCCGGACTATATACGCAAGCTGGAGATGCTGCCTTAGAGAACGCCCGGGCTGACCAGGAATTTTGGAAGCTGCTTGTCGAACAGGAGATCGCGTTCACCAAACTGCCGGGCACCCTTGATTGCGGCATGAATCTCATCTACGTGGTGCGGAAGCTATAAGGCTGCCGCTCAATAAGCATGACTTAATCAAAATCCCGTCTGCCACAAACAGGCGGGACTTTTTATATCCGAAGGAACGGGGGATCACGGAAATGGGAGTGTGGACTAGCTCAATGAATGGAGCACCTTGGACAAAAGGTAAAATGGATCAGGCGGTGAAGGAGCTCAGACAGCGGGCGCTTATTTCGTATGTCATCGATGTGGACAAGCTCCAGAATCTGCAGGAATTAGATCAGCATGTATTTGCCGAACGCCCGGATCTGGTCTTGTCAATTAGCCAAGCCGACAGGAAAGTGCGCTATTCCGAGGAATTGCTGCAAACCTTAGCGGAACTACAGCACATCACAGCCTTAGAGTTGAATCTGTTTCATAGTGTGGATCTGAGTGTGCTTGGCAAGTTGCAGCGACTGCAGTTTTTATCCATTTCGGCCAAAAAGCCGATAGACCTAAGCTTCCTCGCAAGCTTCAAGCAGCTACAATATCTCTCGATCCATGGGCAGTTTCAGGACTTAACGCCGATAGGCGATGCCGCCAGCCTGGATACCTTAATCTTGCGGACTACGATTCATGAGCTGGAATTTGTCCGCCGGTTAACGAACCTGCTGTGCCTCTTCATTCACGACTCCATCTTGAAAGGATCACTGGATGCGCTTGCAGATTCTACCGTCCCCATGCTGAGTCTGGCGGCTATCCGCAACTTAACGGAGGTGGATGCCCTGGAGTCCATGAGCAATCTTACATACCTGAACTTATCCTTGCCGAAGCTTGAGGCTTTGTGTGACTTTTCGAATATGCCGGGGCTTATACAGCTTGAACTCGATCAGATGAAATCCCTGGAGGATATTGACCCTTTATGGACCGCAACGCAGCTTGAAATGTTACAGCTAAGAGAGATTTCAACAGCCGTGACCGCGAAGGAGTTAGAGCCTGTGACCGCAATGAAGCATCTGAAGCAGATCGACTTCCAGTTCCTTGATCTCAAAAAAGGAAGGATCGCAGCCTTACGTGAGTCGTTTGCCCAGGCAGGCAAGAGCCATCTTCTGTATGAGAATATTGCCAAAGCCCAGCGAATCCAGCCCATGTCGTTAGTGCATTTACGCAAGCATATGGGATTAGATCAATAAATTAGCGGATAGGAGAGATAGCCATGATTGATTTAGCCCAACTCCAGAAGAGAGTATATCAGAATAAGCTTGAGAAGGGGTTCAATGTCACAGATATTTATCAGGAATTCTGTCTGACCCACGGGGAACTGTCTGAAGCCTGCGATGCTTACCGGAAGAAGAAAGACGACCTCGGCGAAGAGTTGGCTGACGTAGCCATCTACCTGATTGGACTGGCGGAGATTCTGGGGATTAACCTGGAAGAAGAGATCATGAACAAGCTCGAAAAAAATGAAAGCAGAGTCTATGAGAATAGGGATGGAGTGCTCATAAAAGTTAAGGACTAAAGCGCATTCTCCAATCTTCGTGCATAAGTACCCCGATAGTATGGAAAAACTTCTATAGTGCAGATAAACAGCATGAATAGATTTCTCAGGAGGTTAGCGTGATGACAACTCAGGACCCGAAGGAGCTTTTGAAGCTGAAGCATGAGCAGGACGAGGAGAAGAGACAGTTCACTAGCTTTGCCCGGGCTGTATCCGAAGATGGGGAAGTAGAAGCAGGTCAGGAATTCAGTCATGACCGGGTGCCTGACGACCAGAACCGTATGAAATCGGTGGAGAACAGACAGAACTGAGCAGGACCCTGACGGAAAAGTACAATGGATGGACCCCTCAGGAAGCCTTCCATGCTTTCCTGAGGTTTTTTTTGTTTATTATTGTATACATACACTACTCATGGAGGTTCATATATGGTTTTTATCATTTCAATTACTATCGTAGCGATTTTTGCCATATGGGGAGCAGTGGCGCCTGACCAGATGGCAAGTACCGCTAATGCCGCGTACACTTTCTCCATCCATAATTTCGGCTGGTTCTATTTGCTGGCGACTCTGTTCTTCTTGATCTTCACCTTCTATTTAGCCTTCAGCAGGTTCGGCAGTATCCGGTTGGGAGACGATGACGATGAACCGGAATATTCCACAGTCTCCTGGCTGTCGATGTTATTCAGCGCAGGAATGGGGATCGGGCTGGTCTACTGGGGAGTGGCTGAACCGCTGTCCCATTATTTATCTCCGCCGGAGGGCGTAACAGGAGGGACGACAGAAGCAGCACGGATCTCCATGCGCTATTCTTTTTTCCATTGGGGACTGCACCCATGGGCCATCTATGCCGTTATTGGATTGACGCTTGCTTATTTCCAGTTCCGCAAAGGGTACAAAGGCTTGATCAGCTCAGCTTTCATCCCTTTACTAGGGGAAAGGCTCGTTTCCGGCTGGCTGGGCAAGGCCATCGATATTTTGGCGGTGATTGCTACGATTTTTGGAGTAGCGACTTCGCTGGGTCTCGGGGCTCTGCAGATTAACGGAGGTCTGCATTATTTATTCGGACTTCCGAACACCGTAGCCGCTCAGATTGCAATTATTGCGGTTGTGACCGTGCTGTTCCTCATCTCCGCTACCAGCGGTCTGGACAAGGGTATCAAAATCCTCAGCAACACAAACCTGGTGATCGCCGTTCTTTTGATGCTGTTCGTATGGATGACGGGTCCGACCTCGTTTATCTTTGATACCTTTACCACCACATTAGGCAGTTACCTGCAAAACATCGTCAATATGAGCTTGAGGTTAACGCCTTTTTCCAAGGGAACCTGGGTAGGGGCGTGGACCTTATTCTATTGGGCCTGGTGGATTGCCTGGGCACCCTTTGTCGGAACATTCATTGCGAGGGTATCCAAAGGAAGAACAATCAAGGAATTTGTCATTTGTGTGCTGATTATACCGAGTCTGTTCGGTTTTATCTGGTTTTCGGTATTCGGGGGAACGGGCATACAAATGGAGCTCTTCGATGGTGTCCAGCTGGCTGAAGCCGTTAAAGGAGACACGACCACAGCCCTTTTCGTCATGCTGGAGCAATTGCCCTTAGGCACCATAGTATCGTTAATAGCTACGATCCTGATTATGATCTTCTTCATTACATCAGCCGACTCGGCTACCTTTGTACTGGGCATGCTGACGTCAGACGGCAAGCTGAATCCCAGCGCAAGAGTCAAATTAACCTGGGGAATTCTGCAATCCTCCATCGCTGTTGTGCTGCTGATTAGCGGCGGCTTGGGCGGCCTTCAGACCGCTTCCATTGTAGCTGCGCTGCCTTTTGCCATTGTTCTGATCGGCATGTGCTTCTCCCTGCTTAAAGCGCTCAAGGAGGAGGACAAAGAGCGCCGTCAACGGGAAAAACGCCAACGCCAACAGCTGAAGCAGCTGCTGGAAGAGCATGAGGCTATCCAAGCTAATGCGGATTCCATTTGACCCGATATTATCCTTATAACTAAAATTATAAAAAGGTGTGTGTTAAAGATCACAAAGGATAATCTAAGGATAGAAGCTAACAGAATGGAGCTAGTTGCAGAGAATTTATTAAAAAATTTCAGCGCGGTTAGCCTGAAATAATATACAATGGCTGAACCCTCAGGAACGCGATCCTAGCGTCCTGAGGTTTTTTTTCGTAAAGCCTCCATTCACAATTCAGATTAATATCTTATAAGAAATTCTAGAAATCACAGAAATTTATCCGGGCAGGGGGTGCTACTATACAACTATAAATAGAGACGAGGTGATGACATGCAAGCGAAATTGGCAGCGGACGCCATGCCCCTACCCCAAAAGCGGAACTCATGGATAAGAACGATAAAAAAGTATAAAGTGATGTACGCGCTCCTGTTCCCGGCGTTAGTTTATTTTGCCGTATTCAAATACATTCCTATGGCGGGAATCATTATTGCTTTTAAGAACTATAACCTGGCTTTGGGGCTATGGGACAGCCCGTGGGTGGGATTTAGAAATTTCACGGATTTTATGAACGGCGTTTATTTCTGGGACATCATGAGAAACACGATTATCATATCGCTGTATAAGCTGTTGTTCGGTTTCTCGGCTCCGGTCCTTCTGGCTTTGCTGCTGAATGAAGTGTATACCCAGTGGTTTAAGAAAATCGTACAAACGATCACTTATTTGCCCCATTTTCTGTCATGGGTCATTGTGTATGGAATGATGGTGGCTTTATTAGCCCCGGGGGATGGGCTGTTCAACATGATTTTGAAGGAGGCTGGAGTTGAACCCATCTCATTCCTGACAGAACCTGCCTGGGGCCGGCTGCTGATTATCTTATCTGAAATATGGAAGGATATTGGCTGGGGCGCGATATTGTACCTTGCCGCATTAGCAGGAATCGATCCAAGCTTATATGAAGCGGCCAGAATGGATGGCGCCTCCAAATGGAGACAGCTCTGGCATGTAACCCTTCCCGGCATCCGGGGAGTTATGATTCTGATGCTGATCCTCAAATTAAGCCATATTCTGGATGCCGGTTTTGACCAGATATTCATGTTTGCCAACAGCTTCAATCAGGAGAAGATCGACATTATTGACACATGGGTCTACCGTGAAGGGCTCGAGCGGCTGAAGATTGGCCTGGCTACGGCTGTGGGATTATTTAAAGCGGTCATCGGATTTGGTTTAGTGCTCGCGGCGAATAAGCTGGCCAAAAAATTCGATGGGCAAATCTGGTGAGGGGGTGATCCAAATGATCAATTTGACAACCGGGGAAAAAGTCTGGCAAGCAGTCGTTTATTTCATTCTTATTTTGCTGTCCTTGATGTGCTTACTGCCCTTTCTCTATGTGGTTGCTGTTTCAGTGACCCCGGAATCAGAAGTGTTAAGAAGAGGAATTGTGATTATACCAGAGACCTTTACCTTTCTAGCCTATAAAGAAGTATTCATTTCTCACGGGATCGGTCAGGCGTATAAAATCACCTTGTTTCGGACGATTGCAGGCACTGCGCTGAATGTGTTTTTTACGGTAATCGCGGCTTATCCCTTATCCAAAAAATATTTGCCGGGACGAAGCCCGTTCCTGCTATTCATTGTCTTCACCATGATGTTTGGGGGAGGATTAATTCCGACTTATTTATTAGTCCGCTCTCTGGGATTGCTGAACAGCCCATGGGTACTGATCATTCCACAGCTTATTAGTGCCTTTAATCTGGTCATCATCAAAGGTTTTTTCGAGCAATTGCCCGCAGAAATCGAGGAATCCGCGAGGGTGGACGGTGCAAGTGAGCTTCAGTCGTTATGGCGGATCATTTTACCCCTGTCACTGCCCGTCCTGTCCACAATTTCTTTGTTTTACGCAGTCGGGCATTGGAACAGTTACTTCGATGCGATTGTGTATATCAATGATTCGGGCCTAATGCCGCTTCAAGTGATTTTGCGCAACATCCTGCTTAACGTCGCCACACAAAGTGCGGATTCGCTTGCCAATTCCGGCACGGTTAGTACGTTCGCTGTGCAAATGGCTGCCGTTGTCGTGACTACGGTTCCGATTTTGATGGTCTACCCGTTTATGCAAAAGCATTTTACCAAAGGTGTGCTCTTGGGATCGGTTAAAGGTTAAAAGGCATTCCAACCTGAGTTGTTACGGGGAAACCGTGATAATATAGAAGCAAAGGAGAGGTCATTATGCAACGTAAAGCAATTACATTGGCTATGCTGACAGCAATAGTGGGTATGGGAACGGTATTGTCAGGATGTGGGGGACCCAAAGAGGAACCGCCGGCAGCATCGGGGAATTCAGAGGGCCAGCAGAGTCCCTTTGAAACCAAATTGAAGATTACGATGTTTAACCAGGGTACGTTCAATGCGGCTGCTCCGATTCCTCCACGTGAAGAAGATATTCAGCGCCAAATGCTGGAGGAAGCCGTAAACATTGACCTCGAAATGATGATTCCCCAATCCGGGCAAGCCACGACTAAATTAAATACGCTCATAGCCGGCGGAGATATTCCGGATTTGATCTTCTTGAAAAGCCGGGCGGATCTTGCGCAATATTATGATCAAGGCGTTCTTGCGGATCTGACACCGTATCTTGATCAATTTCCTGAATTGCAGAAACGTTTCAGCAGCGACTCCTGGGAGGCGGTGACCTATCAGGGACAAACCATTGGGGTTCCGGGTTATGATAATGTCAACGGTATCAGCCGAAGCTACTTCATCCGCCAGGATTGGCTGACAAAGCTGAATATGGAGGTGCCAACAACACCTGACGAGCTGTTTGAAGTTATGAAAGCCTTTACAGAGAAGGACCCGGACGGTAACGGCAAGAACGATACGTACGGATTCATCGGTGGTATGAATAAAGAAGGCAATCTGCAAACCTACGGCTTCGATAGTCTGATGTGGATGTTCGGTGTCAATCCTCCCTCAGCCATTGATGTGAAGGACAATGAACCGGTGTTCCTGTATACCGATCCCAAAATGAAAGAAGCGCTCGCTTATATCCATAAAATGATGGAAGCCAAAGTTGTAGATCCGGACTGGGTGACGATGAATACGCCCGATTTGCTCGACCAAAAGTTATTTAAGGGGAAAGTGGGCTTTATGATCAGAGACGCCCGCAGACTGGAGCCGGATTATCAGCAGAAAATGAAAGAAATCAGCGGAGAGGTGCCGGAATGGATCGTTATTCCTCCAATGACAGGTCCTTATGGTGATCAGATTGTAGAGAGAAAATCGTTCCAGGGCAATTCATGGGCCATCTCCAAGAAAGCGGATAAGGAGAAAATCATCCGGATCTTGTCCATGCTGAATTATTTCTTCACGGACCAAGAAGCCTATCCGAATTTTGCCTACGGGATCAAAGGGATTCATTGGGATGTGGTGGATGGTAAGATCAAAAATAAAACCTCCGAATTATCGAAGGACATGAAAGAAAAGTACCTCTGGGTCGATCATTACAGAATGCCGCGCCGCGGGGATGATGCGGAGTACTTCAGCTTCCAGAATCCCAAGACGGCAGAAGCGTTTGAGAACAATCAGAAATACGTGGCGCCCACGTTGCCCGGGAACTTATTAACTGAAGACCCGAACGATTCATTGGCAGCTGACCGCCAGCGTTACATTAATGAGAGCCTGGTCAAATTTATGACTGGCAAGGAACCACTTTCGAACTGGGACAATTTCCTAGATACATTGGAGACCAAGTTTGACATGCAGAGATATAGGGAGTCTGTAATCAAACAATTTAAGGAAGCAGGCTTAATCAAGTAAAAATTAAATGAAGAGAGCGGCTATCCATAGCCCTCTCTTTATTGTCATATGCTATGATTTGTTCCATACCGATGCAGAAGGAAGATGATCGATGCGAAGAAGAATCAGCCTGCCCTTAAAATTATTTTTGATCGTCTTTGCCTTTGTATTAAGCTGCATCATCTTGATCAGCCAATTATCTTACCGCTATGTCCAGAAGGAAATAAGAACCACTGATGTGTATTACACCAACCAAATTCTTGACAAGATAGACCAGTATTTCACCGTTAATTTCTCCTCCTTCCAGACGATCCTGTTCTCTGTGGAATCATCGGTGAAAGCCAATATTGACAATACGGACGTAATTAAAAAGCAATTAAGAGAGCTGTATGAACTCAACAGCAGTTACGTCAGTAATATTTATCTGATCCAAAGCGATTTATCCATTCTAGGCGGAAGCACGGCTACCCGGATATTCGATGAACCTTTAGCTGAAAGAGAACCCTTGTTTGCTGCCGCTGACCAGAACAGAAGGACTACCTTTGTCAGCGACCCTTACAAATCTAAATATTCCGGCTGGACCGTTACCATGGTCCGGTATCTGAACGGCACTCCGTTTCCTATGGCCATTGCGGTAGATCTGGATCTCAATGCCATTGAAGAAACCTTGTTCAAGATTAACAGACAAGAACAAATGAATCTGGCTCTAATCACCGCATCGGGTAAAATCATTGCCGGATTTTCGGAAAATAAAGGCTCCCTGAATATTCAAGACCATACGTTTTCAATCGGTGAAACATCAGCGAAACAAATTCTGGATACCGCAGAAACAAGCCTTCAATTGCACACCAAGGAGGGAGCTCAGGTCTCCCTGCTGAAAAAGCCGACGGAAAAGTTCAACTGGACCATCCTCTCAATCAATGATGAATCACGTTTGAAAGCGGCTTTATCCAGATTGGAAACCTATTATATCGAGCTTCTGGCTGCGGGTTTTCTCTTAAGCCTGTTCGTATCCTTTTTTATTGCCAAATATATAAGGACTCCGCTCTACGCACTCAAAACAAAAATGAAACGGGTGGAGCAGGGTCTCCTGACAACTACTATATCTATTAACCGAAACGATGAGTTTGGCGATCTCTCCCGGGCATTCGATCGTATGCTGCAGCAAATTGTGGAGCTGATCCGGGGAGCAGAGCTTCATCATGACCTTGAACGCAAGCTGGAAATTCAAGTGCTGCAGTCGCAAATCAACCCTCATTTCCTGTATAACACGCTTGGTTCTATCAGCAATGTCATACGGCTCGGACAGATTGAGAAAGTAGATGTGGTGATCGAGTCTCTGATTTCAATCCTGGAATACGGGATCGCCGACGCTTCGGAGAAGGTCTCACTGCGCCAGGAACTGCAAAATGTATCGGATTATATCGCGATCCAGAACATCCGTTATAACCGGAGCTTTCAATTGATTGAAGATATCGAAGCAGGATTAACAGACTTTCCGGTATTTAGAATGCTGCTGCAGCCGCTTGTGGAGAACAGTATCTTCCATGGTTATAACGGAGGGGGGATCGAAGGCCCTATTACTATTCATGCGTACAGAGAGGGCGGCAGGGTCATCATAGAAGTCGTTGATCAAGGCGAGGGTATTCCGGCTGATACCATACAGCATATTTTAACTTCAGAACCCAGTGATGTGGAAGTGAAAAGGAAAAGAATCGGATTAAACAATATTCATGACCGGATCAGACTTCACTACGGAGAACAATTTGGACTCCAAATCACGAGCATACCTAAGGAAATAACCCGTGTTCAGGCCGTATTCCCGGTAGGCTTGTTTAAAGGAGATGCATGATGGTGAGTGAATACACCTGCTTCATTGTTGATGATGAGGATCTGATCCTTCAGCGGCTGGAATTGTTTTTTCAAGAGCTCTCCCTTAGGGATAAGCGATTTCATCTGGTGGGCAAAGCGAATAATGGGCTGGAGGGGATAGAGGAGATCGTAAAGCTTAAGCCGGATATCGTGATATCTGATATCGTGATGCCGCGAATGGACGGGATTTCCATGATAGAGCAGCTAAAGTCAACGCTCCCCCGTACCCAGTTCATTCTTTTGACCGCTTATTCCTCCTTTGAATACGCTCAGAGAGCAATTCAAGCCAACGTAATGGAGTACATTGTTAAGGTTCCGCTCAGGGAAGCGGATTTGAACCGGGCTTTAGATAAGGCAGCCGGGAATTTAAATGAGCTTAAGAAAAAAGAAGCGGAATTTCAATCGTTAAACGTATCCGTGCTTGAAAATAAATATAGAGTCCGCAAGCAGTTTTTTAACGAGCTGATCAGAGGGGAAATTCCTTCTCACCGGGCATCGGATTTTGCCAACCGCATGCAGTTTCATTTCTTCCAAGCCAGCTATTGCTGTTTTATTGTCGAAATGAACAGGTATGGAAGTTTCCGGAACGCTTATTCAGCGTCTGATCAAAGCATCCTGAGGTATGCGATTACGAATATCATCGAGGAAACAGTGATGAATGGGGGCAGTGGTGTAGCTGCGGATTTATCCGCTAACCGTTTTATTGGTTTCCTATCCTGGGAGAATAACCGCAGTGATCTGGAAACGGAATATGATTGCCAGGCATTAGGGGGGCAGATCGTCTCCCATTTGCACCAATACTTGAATGTAAGGGTATCTGTCGCTTTTGGAGGTCCGCACCGGGGCTGGGAATCGATCAAACAGGCTTACACGGAAGCACAAAAGGTGAGTGATGATTTCTATTATCATACGGAGAAAGCAGTAAAAACACCTATGCACCGCTTCCAATACCACAATGACAGAAAAGAAGAATTTCAGCAGAGGCTGGCTGAATTTCTTGACGGGCTGAAAAGAAAGGTCTCCAAGGATGAGCTGGAGCAGGCCTTTACTGATCTGAACCAGTTCGTTACGGAACATAAAATCCATAAGTCCATCATGGTGCCTATGCTGCGGGACTTGTACAGAGACATTACGGTGAAGTTTAAATCAGGAAACAAGCTGACCACGGAGGTAGCAGAGTTTCCCATCGAGTGTATGTCTTTCCGGGAGCAGCTTGCCTATATTGGCGACTTCACCTACGACTATGTACACGCCGGCCAGCTTTTACACCGCGCTGAAATCATGAGTGCTATACAGTTTATAGAGCGTAACCTGAAACAGCGGTTAACGCTCGAGGCGATTGCCGAGGAAGTGAATTTAGCTCCATCGTATTTTAGCAGCCTATTCAAAAAAACAATGAACGAGGGCGTGATCACTTACATCAACCGTAAAAAAATCCAATTAGCTCTCGAGCTGTTAAATATTCGGGATTATTCAATATTGGAATTGTGCGAGGAAGTAGGGATTGTGAACGAAGGTTATTTTTGCAAATTATTTAAAGAATATACGGGGGATACGCCCAAGCAATACCGGATTAAAATGACCCGGTATGAATCGGGATAACCTTGCAACAATCGTATAATTTTTTCGTGAAATCATGTAAAAAAAAGCTCCCCAAAAAGCTTACCATGAGAGAAGGATCTAATCATGGAGGTTATCAAAATGGAGCTTATTAAAGCAGATGTAACCGTCGTAGGCGGAGGTATTGCCGGGATCTGCGCAGCCATTGCTGCCGCACGCCAAGGGCTGCAGGTCTCACTCATTAATGACCGGCCGGTCCTTGGGGGAAATGCGAGCAGCGAGGTCAGGGTTCATATCAACGGGTCGGCATATCTCGGAAACAGTCCATCCTATTATGCGCGCGAGGGCGGATTGGTGGAAGAGCTCAAGCTGAAGATTTTTCACTATAATCCGTTGTACAACAAGAAGCTTATGCTTTCGCTTTCGGATACGGTCTTGCTCGACATGGTCTATGGTGAGGCTAACATTGCTCTATTCCTGAATACATGTGTGCATGAAACGGGGATGGAGAACGGCAGAATTAAGTGGGTGGAGGGTCTTCAGTTAGCTTCCGAAAGAAAATTCCGTTTCGAAAGCCGGACCTATATCGATTGTTCCGGAGATGGCATTGTCGGCTATCAGGCAGGGGCTCTCTTCCGGCAGGGGAGAGAGGCGAAGCATGAATATAAGGAAGAATTGGCACCTGAAGTGGCGGACCATTATACCATGGGCGATACGATCCTGTTTCAGGCCCGTGACGTAGGATATTCCGTTGCCTACCAAAGACCTGGCTTTGCGTATGATATTACGAAGCTGGCTTTTTTCGATAGTATCAGACAAGGCTTAAACCACCGGTCTTTTCCAAGGAAAATCAACGGGCTTGGCGGATTGTGGTGGCTGGAATACGGCGGGCATCTGGATATTATTAAGAATAATGAAGACATCGCCTTGGAGCTGCGGAAACTGGTGTACGGAATTTGGGATTATATCAAAAATAGCGGCGAATTTGATGATGTAGCCAATCTCATCCTGGATTATGTATGCCCGATTCCGGGAAAGCGGGAGTCCAGGCGGTTTATTGGTGATCACATGCTGTCCCAGAACGATCTTACCACAAAGCCGCATTTCGAGGATGCTGTATCCGTTGGCGGATGGTATATGGACTTACATGCCAATAAGGGCATCTACGATGAGGGGCCGGCTACAGCCTGGAATTTCGTGCCCGGATTGTACAATATCCCTTTCCGCAGTTTGTATTCACGAAATATTCCTAATCTTATGTTCGCCGGCCGCAATATAAGTGCTACCCATGTGGCCTTCGGATCAACCAGGGTAATGGCAACCTGCGGTTGCATGGGACAGGCGGTGGGAACGGCTGCTTCGTTATGCTTGAAATATGAGGCCGACCCTGCGGCTATAGCTGAGGAACATATGAGCGAGCTGCAGGCGCTGCTGCTCCGGGACGGACAGACGATTGTAGGGCTTCAGGAGGAATTGGACCCGTACTTCGCTGACGGATTAACGGTTCGTGCTTCATCTCAGCGCAGCTACGACAATCTTCATCCAACCGAAGAGCTTTCCCTGGAGACAGGGTTATGTCTGGTCCTGCCGATTCAGACATCCGTAGCTGAAAGCGTACGGATCAAAATTAAAAACAGGTCCGGGCATCCGGAAACCCTGCAGGTGAAGCTGTTCGGCGGGGAACGGAAGGAAAATTATATTCCCGTCAGCGGGTTGAATGACTACAGCTTGGCTGTTGCACCCGGTCATGACGACTGGATTACGCTGGACCTCGGCTGCCAGACACCGGCTGACGACAAAATTTACATCGTACTGGAAGGTACGGCGGGCCTTGCCGTATACGGCAATGAAGAGAAAATGACCGGAGCGGTCAGCTTCTATTATAGACCGGAAGAGCCGTCCGGACTGAAGAAATTCAATAAGAGCATTTGTTTCAAGGAGCTGTTGCCGGCCCAGGATATGTATAATCCGGGGAATGTCGTCAACGGCTTCTCCAGACCTTATGGTCTGCCGAACAGCTGGATTTCTGAGCGTACGGAAGGACAGGAATGGCTGGAATTTGGTTTGGCCAGCCCCAAAAATGTGGACGAAATCCAGCTTATTTTCAACCCGCAGCTGAATTTGGAGCATTTCGACGATCCGATTGAGTCTCTGATCCAAGATTATGAGTTGACCTTAACCTTAGAAGACGGAAGCGAGCGGACAATCATAACCCGCGGCAATTATCTCACCTTGAACAAACATAAGGTGGACGCGAAAGCGGTCACCCGAATCCGTTTTGATTTCTATGCAACGTATGGTTCGCCTTATTTTGAAGTGTTTGCTGTAAAATGCTTTGCTCCTAAAAACGATAAGTGAGGTCAGGTGAAGTCGAGATGAAGGATGTATTCCCTCGAAGAGGGCTCCCTAATGTCATTCAGAAGCTGGAAAATGGGGATACGGTCACCATCGTCTATTTCGGTGGCAGCAATACGCGTTCTGAAGGATACAGGGTTATGACGGAGGATTGGCTTCAAGAGCGATATCCTAAGGCGGATATCCGCGCGGTGAATGCAGGTATTAACGGCACAGGATCGGATCTGGGCTGTGCCCGTGTGGAGACAGATGTACTGCGTCACCGGCCTGATCTGGTATTTGTTGAATTTGTCGGTAACGATGGCGGAGATCCCGAATCCAAGGCGCGGATCGAAGGGATTGTCCGTCAGATCCGCAAGCGGAGCCGGTTTACCGATATCCTGTTCGTGTATACGCTGAAGGAGCGGGATGTGGCCTTGTTCCAGTCCGGGGAATACCAGAAGGGCGCTCTAATGCAAGAGGAAGTGGCTGACTATTATGGGATTCCTTCGATCCATCTGGGCGTAGCGGTCAGTCATCTGGTGTCGGAGGGACAACTCGTGTTCACCTCAAGAGAAGACGTATCCATTCCCGGCACCGTTATTTTTACGCATGATTCGATCCATCCGACCATTCCCGAAGGACACCAGATTTACACGGATACGATCACCCGTTCCTTTGAGCTCATTAGAGAGCTTCAAGATCAGCCGGGAAGGTTCGTACATCACCTGCCTCAGAATCCGCTGGTCCCCGCTAATCCTTGGGAGTATGCGGCCATGCTGCCACTGGATAGTCTGACTACTTTTTCTGCAGGATGGTCATATCTGACACCGGGTAATTCTGCTCTAGCTCGCGAGTACAGCTGGTTGTTTCCCGGCCTGTGGCGGGCAGCCGATCCTGGAGATGCGGTCACGGTGCAGTTCGAGGGCACCCGTATCGGATTATTCGATATCGGGGGACCTGATTCCGGCAGATTGAAGGTGACGGTGGATGGCGGAGAACCCTTTATTGTCGATCGCTTCACATTCTACAACGATCATAACCGGAATCAGTATGTATTCCTGCCGGAGCTCCCGAACGGGCAACATACGGTTCACTTCGAGCTCGATACTGGCAAGACAGACAAAGCGGCTGTGTTCGAGGCATCCGGCAATGCACGGAGCAGTGAGCATTTCCGGCAGCATCCGGATTGGTATGATCAAACGGTGATCCGGCTTGGGAAGTTGTTATTGGTGCAGCCTCCCTTATAATGGCTCATTAGACATTGTACAATGGATGAACCCTCAGGAACGCTATCCTAGCGTCCTGAGGGTTTTTAGCTTTTGATGCATTTCTTTTGTCCGTTCATATTCAGTTCATATTGACGTCACGGGGAGTACACTTTCATTGGTTAAGCTTACATCTTAGCAAAAGAAGAAGTAGAAAGAGAGGGTGTCAAATGAGATTATTTGAGATACTTTTAGTTCTATCCTGTTTCGCGCTACTCGCAGATCTATTGTTTATCAGAAGAGGGGCAAAGACAACAGGACTGGTTTTGGGGATAGGAAGCAGCGTTATATTGGTAGTTCAATTATTTGTAGAGGGATACAGATGGCAGTTGCTTTTGGTATATATGATGACGGCGTTACTCATACTCATCGTTATACTCAGGCATTTAGGCAAGATGGGGAATATAAGGAATATAAAAGCAGGGAAGCTGTTGAAATATAGTTCATCTTCCATCATCGTCATTCTGCTTGTTATATCTACCGGCTTGTCTGTATACTTGCCAGTCTTTCATTTGCCGAAGCTTGAAGGTCCGGAGAAGGTGGGTACTCAAACCTTTCATTTTACGGATCAGAACAGAGATGAAGTCTTGACTGAAGATCCTAGCGATAAGAGGGAACTAATGGTTCAAGTGTGGTACCCTACTGCAAATAGCAGTAACAAGAAGAGTGAAGCTCTTTTTCCCAAAGATAAAGAAATGTTCAAAAAGTATATCCAGACCTATTCTAATTCATTAAACCTACCAGACTTTGTATTCGATTACTGGAAGTATAGTAAAACCAACTCTTATGAAAATGTAGAAATATTGCCTTCTACAAGTCCTTATCCTGTGGTACTGCTATCTCACGGTATGGGAACCAGTCGGGTTCTCCATGCGTCTCAGGCCGAGAATCTCGCCAGTCACGGATATATCGTGGTCACCATCGATCATACGTATAGCACCTTTGCTACCATTTTTCCGGATGGCCGTGTAACGGACTATACCACCAAGACGACTAACGTAGAAGATCGCAGAAGAATCGGTAAGATATGGACGAAAGATGTGGAGTTTGTAATCGACGAAATTGAAAAGCTGAATTCAGGTGCAATCGAAAGTCAATTTAAAGGAAAAATCGATCTAGATCATCTGGGCGTAATGGGGCATTCCTTCGGGGGGGCAACAGCGTTTAATACTACTTATGTAGATCCTAGAATCAAGGCCGGGGTCAATATGGACGGGTCACTGATCGAAGTGGACAATAGAGATGATCTAAACAAGCCGTTTATGTTCATAAGATCCGGAGTTTTTAAAGACTGGTTGACAGATTTCAAGAAGGATACCAATCCGGATAACGAAGTCACCAAACAACTTGAAGAAGAGCTGCACATTATTAAAAATGTGATCAATCAGGGAGGACCTGCGATTTATATAGAGGGTACCCAGCACTTCAATTTCACGGACCTTCAGTTCTATTCTGAGCTGATTAAACTGACTGGAATCACAGGAGATATAAATGGTAAAAGAGGATCAGACGTCGTAAATCAATATGTTCTCGATTTCTTTAATAAGGAATTGAAAGGAGAAGGGGGACAACTATTGGAGGGGCCAAACGACAGCTATCCCGAGGTGAAATTTATAAATCCGGAAGAGCTTTAAGACGAGGCCATTTCAATTAAGCATAGTGTGGAATCATATACGATTTTGATATAATTACAAACGATTTCGGGAGCAGCCCCTTTATTTATACTATTCTGAGAATAGAAATAAGAAGGGGGCTTTCTCCAATCTATAACGAACATCGTTCTTGACGAACGGTGTTCGTTGTGTTATAAATGTATCAACTTAACTAATTCATACGCTTATGTAAGGAAAGGAGGAGAGCGTTTATGTCAGAGACAAATAATAGCCGCAGTGTTCAAGCAGCCTTTTCCTTAAAACAGATCCTGCCCATACTTCTCGCAGTTGCTTCAGGGATGTTCCTGGTGATCTTAGACAGCACCATCATGAATGTAGCCGTGCCGAAATTAGTAAGTGCCTTCGATACCAATCTTAGTACGATTCAGTGGGTCATCACGGCGTATACCTTATCTTTATCGGCAGTCATTCCGTTAGCCGGCTGGTTCTCTGACCGTTTCTCGCCCAAACGGATGTTTATGATTAGCATTGTGTTATTTGTACTCGCTTCTGTGCTGTGTGCAATGGCAACCACTCCTAGTCAGCTTATCATTTTCCGCATCATTCAAGGTTTGGGCGGAGGCATGGTGGCTCCCATCGGAATTGCCACTGTATTCATGGTCGCTCCTCCGGACAAAAGAGGATCTGTCATGGGCATCCTCGGGATCCCGATGCTGCTTGCTCCTATTCTTGGCCCGTTATTGTCGGGCTGGCTAATCGAGTACATCAACTGGCACTGGATCTTTTTCATCAACGTTCCGGTTGGCATCTTGGCTTTATTCATGGCCTGGAGGTACTTACCTGCATCGGATGCAAAATCGAACAACAAGCTGGATGTAATCGGCGCGCTTTTGGCTCCGGTTGCCTTTACTTCCATTGTGTTTGCTGTTCATCAAGCAGGTGAGAAGGGGTGGTCCAACCTATGGACGTTAGCGCCACTGGCCTGGGGCCTGGTTATACTGGCCATCTTTATCTGGAATGAGCTGCGGCAAAAGCACCCGCTGCTGGAGCTAAGAGTATTCCGTTCACCTACCTTTGTGCATGGCATCTCTGTCGCCTGGCTGAATCAGATCGCTTTATTCGGAAGTATTCTGTTATTCCCGCTGTATTTACAGCAAGTGAGGGGGTTAACTCCTCTTGAGGCTGGATTATATGTGATCCCGCAAGCACTGTTATCTACGGTCGGGATTAATGCCGGCGGCCGCTTGTTTGACCGTTTCGGTGTTCGCCCGGTAGCAATCATGGGTATTCTGTCGCTCTGCGGGTCCTTGCTTGCACTGACGCAGATTGATGCCCATACCAGTTCGCTATATATCATTTGCAGCTTTGCTTTTGCAGGGCTTGGGCAAGGATTAACGATGATGCAGATTAATACCCATGTCCTCAGATCAGCTCCCAAGGAATTAATAAGCCGTGTTACGCCCATAACCACTTCAGCACAGCAAATTATGTCCTCCTTCGGCGTTACCATCACGATGGCTTTTCTGGCCAAACAAATCAGGGGACTTCCCGCACAGCATTCACCCGATCAATTAGGTCATGCCTTCGGCTCAACATTCTGGATTACTTTGGGCTTTGCAGTTATTGCATTGGTTTTATCTTTGTTTTTTGCAGGCAAGAAGCACGATTCTTGAGAAAATACTTTCAAACGAAGGAGATGTCTACACATGACAACAAATAATTCTACAGAACAACGCCGGATCGCTATTATTGGAGGTGGACCTGGGGGGCTAACGCTTGCCCTGATTCTGCAAAAGCATGGTATTACCTCGACAATCTATGAACGTGAACATGAGGACCTTAGCCATGAACGTGGAGGCTCCTTAGATATCCATGAAGAGTCCGGGCAGCTCGCTTTGAAGGAAGCCGGATTATATGAAGCTTTTCTGCAGGCAGCACGGTTTGAGGGCGAAGACTTCCGGCTTATGGATAAGACGGGGACCCTATACCTGGATGAAGTGGCCGACGAAGAGAGCTCGGAAGGGCAGAGACGCCCGGAGATTGACCGCGGTGTGCTTTGTGACTTGCTCTTAAACAAACTAGATCCGTCTACCATACAGTATGGCTATAAACTGGAGAAGGCGGTGTCTCTGGGCGAGGGTAAGACGGAGCTTCATTTTGAGAATGGACATACCGCAGTGGCTGATCTTGTCATTGGGGCGGATGGTGCCTTTTCCCGCGTTCGTCCTCTGCTTACGGATACAGACGTGGAATATTCAGGTCTGACAATGCTGGAGCTTAACGTTATTGCAGAGCAACACCCGGATCTGGCCGCATTTAACGCACGTGGCAAGATGTTCGCACTGGATGATCATAAAGGGATTCTGGGCCAGTTGAACGGCAACGGACGGATCAAAGTATATGCAAGCTTCAAGGTAGGGAGGGACTGGTTAGACGAAATTCGGAACGATAATCCGCAGGAGACGAAGGCCAAGCTGCTTGAGCTGTTTCACGATTGGAGTGAACCGCTCAAGAATTATATCAGGTATGCCGAAGATGCGGTTGTACCCAGACGGATTTACATGCTGCCCGTCGGGTTTCGCTGGGAACGCAGCGCTGGTGTCACATTAATCGGTGATGCAGCTCATGTCATGTCTCCTTTTGCCGGAGAAGGGGTGAATCTTGCGATGCTGGATGCGCTGGAGCTGGCTCTTGCCATTGTAAGAAATAAGGACACAGCTGGGGCAATTGAAGAATATGAAGAGAAAATGTTCCAGTATGCCTCAGAGAAAGCACATGTGTCTAACGAAAACCTCATCCTGAGTTTCTCAGAGAATGCCGCTCCAAAGTTCGCAGCACTCATGCAATCTTATCAAGACCTGTATGAGCAGCAAGGATGATGTTATCTTCGGCGATGTATTTACTATTGGCTTCCGGCATGTTATAAGGAAAGTATGATGAAACCTAAACGTGAAATTGTGAGCCGCCGCAACCGGCCAGCCAAAGAACCCCTTAGTCATGAAATCATTGTCAAGACCGCGTATGAGCTGCTGAAGCAGGAAGGGACCTCCGGCATGAGTATGAGGAAGGTAGCCAAGCAACTGGACACTGGACCTTCCTCCCTGTATGTTTACGTTAAAAATCTGCAGGAATTGAGCTCATATGTGCTTGACCTTGGTCTCGGTGAGTTGAACCTGCCGGAGCTGACGAACGAGAACTGGAAGGAGCAGTTATTTCAAGCGCTGCAGGCTTATGCAGAACTGCTTATCGAGCAACCTGGATTAGCTGAGCTATCCCTACAGACGATTCCTATTGGGAATCACGCCTTTCGTCTGAATGAGCATTTACTTACCGTCCTCCAGAAGGGCGGAATCACCTCTACGGCCGCTGCCTGGGGAACGGACCTGTTGCTCTTGTACGTGTCCTCCGTTGCCTTGGAGAAGGCTAAGAGAGCAAACGAACTGATGGAAACTGCCCAGAGTTACTATAATGAAGCAGATCCGGTACGTTTTCCGCTCATGAACAGTCTGAAGACTGATTTATTCTCGGGGGATACCGCCTCCAAGGAGAGGTTCTTCTGGGCCATTGAAGTAATACTCCAGGGGATATTGCACAAACAGTTGGGAGACAATGGTAAGTAACCAAGCGACGAAGTTCATGAGAGAGGTGTCTATTGAAATGGAAGAGAATCAAACGACGAAAGTAACCGTACAAACTGTGGTACAAGCCCCTATCGAGAAGGTATGGCGCTACTGGACGGAGCCGGAGCACATCACGAAGTGGAATCAGGCCTCCGAGGACTGGCATGCGCCAAGAGCCGAGAACAATCTGCGGCCTGGCGGTACCTTTATGACACGGATGGAAGCGAAGGATGGCAGCATGGGCTTTGATTTTGGCGGCGTATACGATGTCGTGAATCAGCATGAGGTGATCAGCTACACCATAGAAGACGGAAGAAGAGTGGAGATTACGTTCGCCCGTCAAGGGAATGAGACGAAGATCATTCAAACGTTCGATGCGGAAAACGCCAATCCCGTCGAGCTCCAGCAAGCAGGCTGGCAAGCGATCATGGACAATTTTAAATCCTATACCGAACACAAC
Organism: Paenibacillus sp. FSL R7-277; assembly: GCF_000517965.1. Classification (NCBI taxonomy): domain Bacteria; kingdom Bacillati; phylum Bacillota; class Bacilli; order Caryophanales; family Paenibacillaceae; genus Paenibacillus; species Paenibacillus sp. FSL R7-277. Next base: position 103,101 of record NZ_ASPX01000055.1, on the reverse strand, counting down.
TAATGATCAAAGAAGACGCCGGGGAAAATTTCCGGCGTCTTTCTTTTGCAGCCCCAATGTGTACATGATCTCTGGATTATTATGTTCCAGCCCTCGAACGGGCATCCCATATCAAACGTATTTCTGTCCCCTCTTCGGGATTGGAATGAACCTCAATTCGCCCTTGCATGGCCTCAATCAGCCCTCTGGTTACCGCCATACCCAGGCCTGAGCCGACATCGGGTGCCGCTGTATCTGTGCCACGGTAGTATCGTTCGAACAGCTTCCACACCGTCTCCTGATCCATTCCGCGTCCATCATCCGCAAATTGAACGATGAAATCACCTGCCTCTTTACCTGACTGCACCCTTACAATCAGCTTCGTGTCCGGCGGATTATGCAGCAGGGCGTTGGCGGTGAGATTATCAACGATCCGTTCAAAGGAGGGAATGTGTACATAACCCTGTACCTCAACCGGGGCGGGATGGAACGTAATGCGGCCCACTCCAAAAGCCGGGTTCCGCTCAGCACGCTGTACCAAATCCTGCAGCAGAGCATTGATATCCGTTAGCTCAACAGGAGGCTGGTATCCGCCGCTGCGCAGACGATATGTCATGGCCAGGTCGCTTACCAGCCTGTCCATGTACATGGACTTGTCCACCATAATGCCCGCGAATTCGCGTACCTCTTCCGTAGTCCACTGGTATTTCTCTGCCTCCAGCATGTGTGCATAACCCTGGAGCGAGGATAGCGGTGTCTTCAGATCATGGGTAATTCCAGCAATCCATTCCTCCCGCAGAGAGTCGGTCTGTTTGCGGAGTTCTTTATCCTGCTTCAGGGTAGCGGATAACGTCTGGATGGAATGTAACACTTCCGTATATACCCGATAGTTTCGCCGCCATCTCCCGTTCTTCTTCTGGCTAAGCGGCCTGCCGCGGGGGCCTGCCGGCTCCTCATATTGTCCGCGTTCAAGCCGCTGCAGCCATTGCAGCATATGGAGCATCGGATAACCGAACAGGTTGGCATACCAGACAGCAAGCAGGATCAGCAAGCCGATAATAGATACCAGAAGCGCAATCAGGGCAGGTCCAAAAATAAACCCGAAGGGGTTCACGTTGCTACCCGCCGGATTGTCCGCAAGAGGAACACTAAGCATCCAGGTGGAATGGTTCTGCTCATCATAGCTGGTCACTGTGGTCATTCCATACCGGATGGGGTATCGTGTACGCAGAATCAGATCCTGGATGCTGTAGCTGTCCGGAATGCCTGCTGCGGGCTTGTTGAAAGAAGCCATCTCCTGTCCCTGTTCATCCAAAATCTGAAGATAGGCATCCGCCGAGCGGATGATATCCTGCTGCCCGGATGCCAATTCCAGCTTGTTATTGGCATAACGGCCCCCGTTATATGCTTGCTCCAGCATGGTTACAGACTGGTTGTTCTCTCCATACAACAGGGTGAAATTAATGCCTTCTCTTTCGCGGATAAGCAGATATAGCCGGTAGGGAAAGGGCTTTTGTCCTTGCCAATAAGATATGAGTTCTCCAGGTTTATAGTGATTCGGCACATCGGAAGGGGTATGAAAAGCATCCAACACACGACCCTGCTCATCGAGAACCTGAAGCCAGCCGTTGTTTTCATCAATTCGCTTCAGCAACCCCGGATCATACTTAACACTACCGTCCGGCAAAATCTCTGCTGTACTGATTAGCTGGTCGAGTCCGACAGTGGCAAAATCTTCAACAAGGCTGGCCTCATTCAGCTGCTGAATGACCCAGTAAGCTATACTTCCGCCGATGATCAAGATCAGAATCACCGTACCCGCAAGCAGGCCAATGAACCGCGTCATCAATCTGCGTCTTACACTCATCGCCCATGCCCCATGTCGGACTGAATGAGCTTATACCCTAGCCCTCGAACGTTCACCAATAATTCAGGGTTGGAGGGATCAGCCTCAATACGCTCACGAATCCGGTGAATATGTACCATGACGGTGTTGTCATCCGAAATGGCCTCCGACCCCCAGACCCGCTCATACAATTCAGACTTGGTGAAGATACGATTGGGATGTTTGCAAAAGAATAGCAGCAGCTGGTATACCAGCGCAGGGCAGTTCACGGGTTGACCTTCGACTCTGAGTTCACCGGCTGGCTCCATAACCTGGAAGCGCCCATAGTCATAGATCCCTTCCCGCGGCAGTTTTTCCGCTTCCGTCTGTCTGGGCAAATACCGTCTCAGCAGGGATTTGATCCGTGCGACTACTTCCAGCGGGTTAAAGGGTTTAACGACATAATCGTCTCCGCCAACCGCAAAGCCGGTCAGCTTGTCATAATCGGTGGTTTTCGCAGTCAGAAAGAGAATAGGGGCATCTGTAATTTGACGCAGAAAAGGGCAGATTTCCAGCCCGCTTCGGCCTGGTAGCATCACGTCCAACACGATGCAGTGATAGGTTTTCTTTTCACATGAAGCAATTGCGTCTTCACCGATAGTGACCGTATCAATATCTCGGAATTGCTCCTTGAGCAATACCGTTCGGAGCATATGCAGAATCGCCTGTTCATCATCAACAAGCAAAATTGAAACTTCATCCATGGCGAAATAGAGCCTCCCAGCTTTTTATATAAGTATCATACCATTCTGAAACACTGTGCTGCTTGCCGGTAACCTTAACGGATGCTTAATTTTGGAGAGGTAGCCCGCCGCAAAGTTAAGATAGTCGTAAGAGTAAGTTAGACGGCAGATAAGATTGATGTCGTACACTGGACTGTAAAGATATCGTTCAAACAAAGGAGTGCAGGGAAATGACTAGAGGATATTCGAAAAGCTGGAAGGGGCTTGCCGCAGTTCTTGGTACGTGTGTGATGTTGTCTGCATGTGGTAATTCGGAAGCATCTAAACCACAAGAGAAATTACCGTTAGAACAGACATCCAGTCCAGCCCCAGCAGAGGAAGCTGCGAATGGAGCGGGGGAGGGCGCTAGGATTACACCTGACAATTTCATGGATACCTTAATAAAGGGATCGAAGGAGGACATCTACAAGCAGATGAGTCCGGAGCTACAGGAAATCATATCGCTGGACGAATTCAAGACGACTGCCGATAGCTTTATGGAAGGCACTGCTTCATGGGAGAAGGTTACCGAGTTTAAAATGAACCATCTGGTTGAAAGCTCATGGAAGGATCAGACGGGGACCAAGGGGATTCAAGCCTCTTTTGCCGAAAATCACCAGATTGCGGGACTGCTGATTCAGCCGCTGGAGACGCATGAAGCAACGGATAAGCCGATGACCAAGACTGCATTCCAGTTTCCGATGAAGGGCAAATGGTTTGTGTTCTGGGGCGGAAACGATGTGTTATCCAACTATCATTATGCTCATGAAACCCAGCGCTACGCACTCGACATTATCCGCACACAGGATGCTTCAAGCTATCAAGGTGAGGGGAAAAACAACGAGGACTATTATGCTTTTGGTGAACCGCTCTATGCAGCCGCAGATGGCAAGGTGGTTGAAGTCAAAAATGACATTCCGGATAACACGCCGGGCGTGATGAACGCTGAAGAACCGGCAGGGAATGTTGTGGTCATTGATCATGGAAACGGGGAGCACAGCATCACAGCACATCTCAAGAAAGGCAGTGTAGCCGTCAATAAAGGGGATAACGTTAAGCAGGGAGATCTCATCGGACATCTCGGTAATTCAGGGAACTCCAGTGAAGCACACTTGCATTTTCAGGTATCAGACGGGCCCGACATCTTCACTTCCCGTTCGGTTCAGATCCGCTGGGCCGATCAGAGTCAGAAGCTGACACGAGGGAATTCTTTTCAGGGACTGCCCGAATAGAGAGTGTAAAAAGTGTTGACTTTCGGCTTCCTATAAGTAATATAATATACCTACTTATAGGAAAGGATGATGAAGGAATGTCCCTGTCTCAGCCGAATACCGGAATTAAAGCGATAGAGCTGCAAATGGGATCATTTATTGTATACCCAACTTTGTTGTGGGATGAACGGAATCTTGTACTTGTTGATACTGGCATTCCCGGGCAATTGGATAAGATCCGTAAGTTACTTGAAACGGAAGGCTTTGGACTTGATCAGCTAACGCATATCATCATTACACATCAAGACAGCGATCACATTGGCAGTCTGCCGGAGCTTATTCAGGCAAGGGGGAACGAGGTGACGGTGCTCGCACATGAGGAGACTGTACCCTATTTGACGGGTGCGCTTCCGCTTATTAGAGGTACAACTTTTGCACCGTCCGTGCACGTTCATACAGCACTAAAGGATAGAGATATTCTGCCCCTGGCCGGCGGTATTCAAGTCGTCTTTACACCTGGACACACACCAGATCATATATCGCTATATCATATCCCAACTCAAACGTTAATTGCCGGCGATGCATTAAATTCAAAAGCTGGTAAGCTCCTGTCCTTTGACAACTATTACACGTTGGATCATCCTGCTGCGTTGAAGTCGATTGCCAAACTGCTAGAGCTGGATATTAAAAAAGTGATCACTTATCATGGTAACGAAGTTACGCATCGTATCAAGGAAAGTCTCCAGAAAATAGTAAATACAACAACTTCTATTTGACCTGAAAGTTTCTTTTGAAATCAGTTTTGTTTGTTAAGCCACTCCGATCGCAGCATTGCATATTGAAATTCATCTACCCAAATGCCTTTGGACATGTAATTTTCGAGCAGGTGTCCTTCACGTCTCATGCCTAAACGCTCTAGCACTTGAATCGATTTTGTGTTCCTTACATCGGTAAAAGCGATCAGCTTATGTTTATTTAGTAAGCCAAACACATAGTCAATCAGGACACGAAGCGCCTCATTCATGTATCCTTTTCCTTGATGCTCAGGTGCTAGAGTGAATCCTATCTCAACCATTCGGGGTTCATCTGCGAGTGTGTGGATGGCACAATCACCGATTAATTGATCTGACTCCGTTAGAGCAATTGCATATTGGAACCAAGTCCCGGGCTGATCCGGGGAATGTACTATTTGTCTGCTGATAAATGCTTCAGCTTCTTGAAGCGTATAATGATCCCAGGATTGAAAACGGGAAACCTCTGGATTCGTCCGGTATTGATAAAAAGAATGTACATCCTGCAAATCAAACTTTCGAATAACAAGCCGGTCGGAAACGCAATATACTTCGTTTGATTTCTCCATAAGTAAACCTCCTGCATCAATAATTTTCGTTTGTTACAATCTGCGATGGGCTTGTTCTGCGGCCTCCATGATGATTTCGCCTAACGTTGGATGCGGATGAATGGTCATGGCCATATCTTCTACCGTTGCTCCCATCTCAATCGCAAGGGATAGCTCAGATATAAGAGTAGATGCTTCAGCGCCTACAATCTGTGCACCTAATACAAGACCAGACGCAGCATGAGCGACGATTTTGACAAAGCCTTCGGTTTCTTTCAGAGCCAGCGCACGGCCATTAATAGAAAAAATAGATTTTCCAACGACAACAGGAATCGATTGTTGTTTACACGCCGTTTCGCTAAGACCAACGCTCGCAATCTCCGGGTGAGAGAACACAACCAGCGGAAGAGCTTTGTAGTCGATGACAGAGGGTTTACCCGCGATCGCTTCTGCTGCAATTTTTGCTTCATATGAAGCTTTATGAGCCAAGGCAGGGCCTTGAACAATATCTCCAATGGCATAGATATGCGGGATAGATGTTCTGCACTGCTTGTCAATCTTGATCAAGCCTTGTGGAGTAGGGGACAGACCTATATTTTCAAGACCCAAGGTTCCATCTGTGTTCGGTTTCCTGCCCACCGTAATTAACACATATTCAGCTTGAACAACATGGTGTTGATCCTGACGCATATAATGTAGATTGATGTGACTCGTATATTGGTCTGCTCCTGTAACCTTAGCTTCCGTTAAGATGGTTATCCCGTCCTGCTTCAGTTGACGAACGACAGGTGCGACAAGCTCTGCTTCAAATCCGGGTAAAATCTGTTCACCGCCCTCAAGCATCGTAACTGTGGTTCCAAATCTCGCAAACATCTGACCCAGTTCCACGCCAATATAACCGCCGCCAACTACAACAAGGCTCTTAGGAATACCGGCTAGCGATAGCGCCTCAGTGGATGAAAGAATCCGTCCGCCGAAAGGAAGAGCGCTGATTTCAATCGGACGGGAACCGGTTGCCAGGATGAGATGTTTGAAGCCTATTCGGCGCTCATTCTGTTCAGAGTGATGAATATCAACGGTATTCGCGTCTATCAAGCTGGCTTCTCCTTCGATAACTGTCACACCTGCTGTTTTAAGTAAAAACCGAACTCCTCCAGACTGCTTATCCACCACAGCTTGCTTAAACAACTGAGCCTCCTGAAAAGAAGAAGCTTCGTCAACAGTATACCAGTGTCTGCGCAAATGAATACGCTCCGCTTCAGCAATCAGCGCTTTGGAAGGAATACAGCCTACATGCGTACATACCCCTCCGATCTGGTGGCGCTCCACAATGAATGTTTTCATACCCAATTGTGACGAACGTAATGCGGCTACATAACCGCCAGGCCCCGATCCAATGACCAGGGTATCTACAGCTTCTAATGAGTTCATGATGAGTACCTCCAAATTAAAATATGATGATCGTAATATATTATAATCATCATATTTTAAAAGAGTCAACACTTCATAATAAATTGACATCAAATAATATGATAATTATAATATTTTAAAAACATTCATAAATACAGACTTATACAAAAGGGAGAGAGCAGGATGCCTTATCCGAAAGGACACAAGCTCAAAGTTCGAAGCCATATTATTAGCAGCGCAGCCAAAGCATTTCGCACCCACGGCGTGCGGAATATTAGTCTTCCACATATTATGAAAGGTGCTGGACTGACGCACGGAGGATTTTACTCCCATTTTGCAAATAAAGATCAGCTTGTGATGGAGACCTGTCATTTCGCAATTAGTGACACCATCGACACACTTCAGAGAATTGCAGACCAAAATAAAAATGAAGATCAGACGCCGATTGAGGCCGTCATTGATTTTTACTTAAGCCCTCTGCATCGGGATCAGATGGAAGCCGGTTGTATCTTACCTGCTTTATCAGGAGAGGTTGCCCAGCTACCGGAAAATATTAGGCAAGCGTACACACAAGAGCTGCAACGTTTCATCGCGTTTATTACAAATATGGCTGGGATCGATCCCTCTAATGGTTATGCGTTGGTGAGCAGTATGGTGGGTACTGTGGCACTGGCAAGGGCAGTTAGTGATGAGAAGTTCAGTGATGCTTTATTACAGGCAGGTCGTGTGCAGATCAAACAAATGGTAAGCGCCGGCACCAGGTAACTTTTTATTTGACGAAGTAAGTTGATTGTGCTAGCATAGCTTTAACTTAAAACGAAAAGGCTATGATGAGAAATAGTAGCTATTAGGGATCTCACAGAGAGAAGATGGTTGGTGCGAATCTTCATTGATCTAATAGTGAAGCAGTCTCGGAGCTGTGGACCGAACAGAGGAATCTTAGTAGGCTTCAACGGAGTTCCACCGTTATTCAGGAAACAGTATCGGAGCAATCCCGTACTGATAGAGCGCAGAGCAATCTGAAGTTAGGTGGTAACACGGACATAATCGTTCGCCCTAAGTTGACAAGAAACATGTCAGCTTAGGGCTTTTTTGTTTTAAGCATAACTAATATTTGATGGAGGTATTACAATGACACCAGATGAGTTGAGACAATCCTATGTTGATTTTATGAAAAGAATAGGGGCTAGCCAAGTGCCTTCTTCTAGCTTGTTACCGGAAAATGATCCCTCAACGTTGTTTACAGGAAGCGGCATGCAGCCGATGGTTCCCTATTTATTGGGGGAAAAGCATCCGATCGGCAATGAGATTGCTAATATTCAGAAGTGCTTAAGGACAGTGGATATTGATGAAGTAGGGGATACGTCGCATCTGACATTTTTTGAAATGATAGGCCGGTGGGAGTTCAAAGCAAATGAACATAACTATAAGCAAAAGCAAATCGATGCCATTTGGCATTGGCAGATCATCGAATTAGGAATGGATCCGGGCAGGCTGTATATCAGTGCTTTCGCAGGAAGTGACGAATTGAATATACCGAAAGATACGGAAGCCACTCAGCTCTGGTCAGCAAAATTCAAATCCGTCGGGATAGAACCCATCATTGAAGATGATCCCTGGCAATACGGGGCATCTAGAGGCGGGAAAATATTCTTATACGATGAAAAAGAAAACTGGTGGAGCCGGGCCGGAAGTCCTCTCCATATGCCAGTTGGTGAACCGGGTGGACCCGATAGTGAAATGTTTTATGATCTTGACCCAAGCGGTGATCCACTGGATCATCCTGCTTCTGAAAGCGACAGATTCCTGGAAATTGGGAACAACGTATTTATGTGTTACACAAAAGGAGAGACCGGATTCGTAAAAATGAAAAATCCCAATCTGGATTATGGAGGCGGATTAGAAAGGGTGGCTACAGCCCTTAACGGGGACAAGGATATTTATAATACGGCTTTCTTCCTTAATCCCAAGAACAAGTTGATGGAGCTAAGCGGTAAATCCTATGCTGACGATCTAAAGTCCTTTAGAATCATACTGGATCATGTGAGAGCGGCTACGTTTCTCATTAATGACGGTGCAGAGCCGGCAAATAGTGATGCAGGGTATATAACAAGAAGGCTATTAAGAAGGGCCATCCGTGCGGGTAAAAAAATAGGGATACAAGGAAGCTTTGTGGGTCAGTTGTCTGAAGTTTATATCGATGAAGCAACAGCTTATGAAGATTTGATCCGCAATAAAAAGAAAGTAATTGAAATCGTAAATAAGGAAGAAAGTCTTTTCTATAGAACATTACAGCAAGGAGAATTTGAAATACAGAAACATCTGAAGAATAAGGGTAAAGTTACGGGGGCAGATGCCTTTTACTTTTACGAAACCTATGGATTTCCCTTGGAGTTGACAGAAGAGTATTTAACTGAAAGTGGATATAGCATGGAGGACAAGGCGTCTTATACAGAAGCGGCAAAGAAACATACTGAAATGAGCAGAACTGCTTCTGCAGGTAAATTTAAAGGTGGCTTAGCTGAACATTCCGCAGAAACAACCGCGCTGCACACGGTATCTCATTTGCTACTTGCGGGGTTAAGGGAAGTTCTAGGTGATCATGTTCACCAACAAGGAAGTAATATTACTTCCGAACGATTACGGTTTGACTTCAACCATGATGAAAAACTTACCCCCGAGCAAATAGCTGAGGTGGAGAAGTATGTGAATGATGCAATTTCATCCAAAGCAGTTACCTCTATTTCAGAGCTGCCTAAACTTGAAGCGAAAGAAAGTAATGTGGAAGGAAACTTTTGGGATAAATATCCGGATATCGTTAAGGTGTATACCATCCAAGATCACGAAGGGAAAGTGTGGAGCCGGGAAGTATGTGGAGGGCCTCATGTAGAAGATACCACAAACTTAGGAACGTTCCGTATTGCAAAAGAACAATCTTCTGCTGCTGGAGTCAGAAGGATTAAAGGAGTAATTAAAGATAAAGCAATTCGGATTTAATCCGCATTGCTTTTTTACTGCTATTAGAAATATTGCAGAGAGTATCAATCTGACATCATTCACTCTGATGAATATCGTTCGGAAGTTCATCATTGAGTTTCTGGTACCCGAGTCCCCATGTTTCCATAGAGAATATAATTGGCTTCAGTGAATTTCCTAAGTCACTTAAGCTGTATTCGACTCTCGGAGGGACTTCTGCAAAAACAGTACGAATGACAATTCCATCCTCTTCCATTGAGCGTAAATTTTCAGTGAGAACCTTTTGACTGATCTCCGGGATACTTTTACGAAGTTCTCCGAATCGTTGAGTTCCCTTCAAAAGATCCCTCATAACCAATAGCTTCCACTTGTTACCTATCAATCCAACTGTCGTTGCGACGGGACACAACGGCAACTCTTTTTTTGAAATCACTACATTATCGCCTCCAATAGTTACTAATAGGTTCCTATATAACAAAAAGGTGCCTACTTTCAAAACCAATACATTGCTTATATTATAATTCTGTCGATGAAAAATCAAATGAAAATGATGAAAGGGGGAGGGAGTTTGAGAGAAAGTTTATGGATGCAACTGAGTGACTATTTTTCGAATCATATGTCAACGTTCTTGAATTCTTGGAAAGAGCATTTAGAGATCAGTTTATTGGCATTGATGATTTCTACACTTATAGGAATGATCTTAGGTACCTTATCAACTAAATACAGTCGTTCCGAAAAATGGATCATCTCGTTATTTCAAACATTACGAATCATTCCCAGCCTAGCAATCTTACTTCTGTTGCTTCCTATCATGGGTACTGGAATTAGGCCAGCCCTTGTCGCTCTCATTATTTTAGGAATCCCTCCAATCTTAATGAATACAGTATCCGGATTACAAAGTGTGTCCATGTCTTTACTTGAATCTGCACAAGGTGTAGGGATGTCTGAACGACAAATCAGATGGAAAATCCAATTTCCAGTGGCTGGACCATTGATTTTGACAGGGATTAAAACCGCTGCGATTGAAATTATCGCCAGCGCTACCTTGGCTGCCAAAATTGGAGCTGGTGGATTAGGAGAGATCATTTTTACCGGTTTAGGACTCAATCGAACGGATTTACTTTTAATTGGTGCTATCTCAGTAGCGATTCTGGCTATTGGGATAGGCTTCATTTTAGATGTGTCTGAACGTGTATTATTTAGATATAAATTCTTGCAAAGGTAGGGTTCACACAAATGAAAAAGAACATAAAGAAAAAATTAGTTTTAACCATTTCAATCACACTTGTTTTGTCCATAATGTTGAGCGCATGTGGTAATAAAACGAATAATCATGGATCGACAATACGAATTGGTTCAAAAGACTTTACTGAGAATTTAATTGTCGGGGAGCTATATGCTTTGGCTTTGGAGAACGCGGGATACCAAGTAGAGCGTGTTCCTAATATTGCGGGTTCTATCATTCATTCATCGATTGTTAATAACGATATCGATATGTATCCAGAGTACACAGGTACTGGGTTGTTGGCCGTATTACAGATGGATTTGATGACAGATCCGGATGAAGTGTATACAACAGTCAAGGAAGAGTACAAAAAGCAATTCAATATCACATGGCTCGATTATTCAAAAGCAAATGATGGAGCGGGTCTCGTTATTCGAACGGAAGTATCACAAAGATTAGGGATCAAGACCATTACTGACCTGCAAAAACATGCCGGGGAGATTCGATTTGCTTCCCAAGGAGAGGTGGACCAGCGCGCTGACGGTATTCCAGCACTGGAGAAAGTGTATGGCAAGCTCAATTGGAAATCATCCAAAGTATATGATAACAGTTTGAAATATGAAGTGCTTAGAAACAACGAGGCTGATGTTGCGCCCGCATATACCACTGAAGGTCAGTTGGTAAACAAAGACGAGTTTACTCTATTGGAAGATAACAAACAAGTATGGCCCCCTTATAACTTGGCGCCTGTTATCCGTGATAATGTGCTTTCAACGGATTCCGGCATCGCTGAAGTGATCAACAAGGTTAGCTCGGTATTGGATACAGACACCGTAACCGCACTAAACGCGAAAGTGGACGTAGACAAAGAAGAATATGAAGATGTGGCCAAAGAATTTTATGATTCCATTAAATAAGGATGGCGTTAACATGAATCCAACAGCAATCGAATTCCATGATGTGAGTAAAACATATTCAGATTCCAATGAATATGCAGTGGATCATGTGAACCTGTCGATAAGTGAAGGGGAGTTTATTACCATCCTCGGCTCCTCTGGATCAGGAAAAACAACTTTATTGAAGATGGTGAATCGGCTTAACGATCCTTCCCACGGAATTATTAAAATATTTGGGGAGGATATCGCTGGAGTTGATCCTGTAATACTTAGAAGGAAAATCGGCTATGTTATTCAGCAAGTAGGCTTGTTCCCCCACATCAATATTGAACAAAATATAGCTACCGTTCCTCGTCTTTTGAAATGGGACAAAAAGAAAATCGAAGATCGGGTACAAGAATTGTTAGCTTTGGTTGGATTAGATTCAGAGAACTTCAAACGACGTTATCCTTCACAATTGTCCGGAGGGCAGCAACAGAGAATCGGTCTTGCGCGAGCATTGGCAACCGATCCCAATATTATGCTGCTGGATGAACCCTTTGGGGCCTTGGACGCTATTACGCGCTTGAATCTCCAGGATGAACTCTTAAAGATTCATGGGGGAATGAAAAAAACCTTTTTGTTCGTGACTCATGATATTAATGAAGCATTCAAGCTAGGAACCAGAGTTGTGATTATGAATCAGGGTAAGGTTTGTCAATTCGATACCCCGAGAGAAATTATAACTCATCCTGCAGATGATTTTGTGTACTCACTCATTCAATCTTCGAAGGAGCAAGAACGCTTCTGGGGGAACTTAACATGATCAACTATGCCATTAAACATCCGGATAAGTTGGTACAAGCATTATTGGAGCATGTGGAGATCCTCATTCTGACCATGCTGCTCTCTGTGCTCATTGCCATCGTTTTAACCATCTTAGCTCTGGCCTCTGATAAGGTATCTAGATCACTCATTTACATGTTTTCAATTTTGTATTCTATTCCGAGCTTGGCTTTGTTTGCAATCATGATCCCTGTGACCGGATTGGGGAAAACGACAGCCATTACCGTGCTCATTGCTTATAACCAATATATCCTTCTACGTCAGTTCACTGCAGCTTTGAATCATGTTGAACTATCTGTTATTGAAGCTGCTACAGGGGTCGGTATGAGCCGATTTCAGATCTTACTTCAAGTTCAGGTACCCTTAGCAATCAAGCCTCTGTTTGCAGGCCTTCGACTTGCTTCGGTAACAACCATTGGCATGGCAACCATCGCTGCCTTCATTAATGCAGGAGGGCTAGGTACGATATTAAATGATGGATTACGGACCATGAATATCGATAAGATTTTGTGGGGGGGCTTATTGTCAGCAGGACTTGCCATTGTGACGAACGCAATATTCATGCTGTTTGAGAAACGAATCCATTTGAGATCGGAGAAATAAATAATGAAGGCAGTTGTATTGGAAAGGGTCTGTACCCCACAAGAACTACAGATCACTGAAGTACCTATTCCTATAGTCAAACCTGGGTGGGTACTTGTAAAAATCAGGGCGTTTGGAATAAATCGCTCGGAAATGTTTACTAGACAGGGGCATTCACCGTCCGTTCAATTTCCGCGTATTATGGGGATCGAATGCGTAGGGGAGATTGAAGACCCTTCTGATAGCACATTTATAAAGGGAACAGCCGTCGCTTCATTAATGGGAGGGTTAGGCCGTGCATTTGACGGAAGTTATGCTGAATATGCACTTATACCTTCGGACCAGGTGTATCCTATTCCTAGGGATATGAAATGGACTGAACTTGCAGCGATACCGGAAATGTATTATACCGCGTATGCATCCTTATTTGAATGTCTTCAATTGACTTCAGGAGAGATGCTGCTTATTCGTGGTGGGACAAGTTCCGTAGGCTTAGCAGCACTTCAGCTAGCTAAGAGTGTAGGAGCAACAGTCATATCAACGACTCGAGACAAAGAGAAATTTGCACTTCTCCAACAAGCTGGAGCAGACTATGCACTGCTCGATAATGAGCATTTGAGAGAACAGGTGTATGCTATTGCTCCAAATGGGGTAAACAAGGTTCTAGAGTTGGTTGGTACACCAACTGTAAAGGAGTCCTTGCAATTCATCTCAGAACGAGGGATATGTTGCATGTCAGGAATATTAGGAAATGAATGGACTCTTGATGCCTTTGAACCTTTAGTGGATATACCCACAGGTGTGTATTTTACAGCGTTCACCAGTGAAGTTATCAAAGAAAGTACACTGATCTCTTTATTTGAGCATCTCCAAAAATATGGTATAGTCCCACCTATTGCCCGAGTCTTTACACTCGAGGAGATTGGAGAGGCACATCTTTTAATGGAAAGTAACACCGCAAACGGTAAGATCGTTATATCTTACGAAATAGAAAGGGGTTTAAATATGACGATTACAGAAAACAAACAATTGATGCATCGTTTCACGAACTTCATTAATACGGCAAGCAAGGAACTTGCTGAAGAATTGATTTCTCCAGATGCTGTTTTTTATGTACCTATGCAAAAAGAACCAATGAATGGTCCAAATGGTTATCTCTCCATAATTCATATGATGAGATCTGGTTTTTCCGATATACAATGGACTGTTAAGGAGCTGGTAGCAGAAGAGGATCTAATAGCAGCTCATTTTGTCATGAAGGGCACACAAGACGGAGTTTTTCTCGGGTTTCCACCAACAGGAAAGAAAATTGAAGTAAATGCAATGAATTTTTATCGGATCTCTAATGGCCAAATTATTGAAGAGTATGGTCAACCCGATATGCTTGGCTTGCTCCAACAAATAGGGGCAATTCCAAAAGCATAATTATATCACCACTTGTAAATAAATGAATTAATCTCAGAAAATGCTGCTATTAAAAGCGGCATTTTTTTGATTTCTAATTTACTTTTTAAACATTTAAATTTACAAAGAAGGTGTAGGAGACAAACAACAATCAGATTGGAATTTTTTACAGGCAGCACAGGGCGTTGACGATTGGTATTATGCTGGTTCTAACCACCGTAGCTTTCGAGGGGCTGGCTAATACGACATGGACTTGAGGGCATTCAAACAGCCCATGTTTACGTTTGGCACTGTTATGCTTATGATTGCCATAATGTTGATGATGTCAGCCATGATTATTAAAAGCAACTCCTTAGAATTTGTTTTTTGTCAGAAGACAAGAACATGGTACTATTTCCGATTTGATAAACATCTAAATATAACGTCAGGTGAAGGCAGCAGTTGGAGAAAATCTGGAGCTTGCAGATTGAAGCTGAAGAGACAGGAGATTGAAATCTTTGAAACCTGCGCAAGTTGCAGGTTTTTTTCGGTTGAGAGGAGCGAATGGCAATTTAAGAGCCAACAAATTAATTGACCACAGGATGGAAAAGACTTATTATTTCTATAAAATGGTCTGTAAGGAGTGAAATAGGAGTTGTTGGAACTTGATGGTATGGATGCCGACTCTTTAATAGCTATGCTAAAAGCTTCATTCACCTTAGACAATTTTACAGCAATGATAGATATATCTGACAAACTTATGGGAATGATCGCAGTAATACATGCTACAGCCCCCAAGGGATTTGAGGGCCAGAGGTTAAAGCGTTCTATAGTGTATTACTTTGGGTTTAGTCTTTGTGCAAAGGGCATTGCTCTCCAAAAACTTGGCGATTACAAAAACGCCCGACAGTGCATAGAAAAGTATTCAGATTTGAGCTGGGTTCAACTTGAAGATGAGGAATCATTGGCAGAAATTGAATATTACAAGAGTACAGCTAGAGCAAACACCTTCGTTCTTGACTTACTTGAGGGAAAGGAGGAAGTATTGCCTGAATACGTGAAATTTTTAAAGATGGGTGCAAGGGAAGAATTGACCGCCGGGTTGCTAAATATCTTGGACTCCGCTTTAAGATACAACTACCAGGTGGACTGGGCATTGGAAGAACTGCAAAGTGACGTTGAGAAACCTGATGATACTTCACCTGCTGTAGATGTTAGGTACTACATAGAATACATTCACCTATTATCAATTTATTGGTTTATACGGGGGAAGTCAGCCATTGCAATAAACCTAACACTGGAAAATATCATATTAAGTGGTAAACTATTTGATAGAGCAGGTTTTAGAAAAGCTATTGCTTTTTATGAGCTTGTTAGAGCTAAGGCCAATATTTCACAGCTACAAGAGTATCATGCAATTATGCGAAATATTTTAGAAGGGGAGTTCAATGATGAAAATGTTGAAAAAGAAGCTTTTATTATTGACAACCGTATTGCTGATTAGCTCATTAACCATTTTGACTGCCGCAAGTGCCGAAGATGTCACTTCATTTCAGTCCACAACAGTAACAACCAATAGCCACGGCATGGGCCACTGATTTGTCTGAGATGAATTAATTTCTATCTTTATTAAGGAAAGACTCTATCGTCAAGGTAGAGTCTTTTTAATTGTTCAATAGAGCAATCCAGGTCTTTTAAAGACTCTGGGTTTCTTTTGTATTCTGATAGAATCTACTGCTTAAGAGTAGTCAGCATACTCTGAATATGGCTTTCCATTAGCTGCCTGGCTGTTTCGCTTTGCCGCTCCTCAATGGCAATGGCGATCAGAACATGGTAATTGGAAGCCTTGGTCCGCATATTGGGCAGCGTATTGGTCTGCTTGCGTCCTTCGGCCAGCAAGGGAAGAATCGAATGGAGCATCCGAGCCACCACCGGATTGGCTGCCCCTTCGGCGATTAACTGATGAAAGGCGAGGTCGGTCTCGAAGAAGGAGCCGCCTTCCTCCATTTGCTGCACCATACGATCTGCCAGTACCCGCAGCCGGCGGATCTGATCCTGATCGGCCCGCTTCGCGGCTAAAGCGGCAAGTTCAGGCTCAATGAGCAATCTGGCTTCCAAAAGATCCACGATCGAAATGTTGTCTAATTCCTCTAAGGCGACCGCCGGATCATCCAGCAGCAGCGGATCATTCCGCACATACATTCCGCGCCCGTGCTCAATGCTGACATTCCCCTGACTCTCTAATATCCGCAGCGCCTCACGTACTGTAGTGACACTAACAGAGAAATCAACAGCCAGCTGCTGAAGAGTAGGGAGCCGGTCTCCCGGAGCCCATTCCCCACCTATAATTTTCTGCTTCATAAGCTCTATTGTAGCTTGAAACGCGGTTTGTTTATTCTGTTTCA
Organism: Paenibacillus sp. FSL R7-277; assembly: GCF_000517965.1. NCBI lineage: Bacteria > Bacillati > Bacillota > Bacilli > Caryophanales > Paenibacillaceae > Paenibacillus > Paenibacillus sp. FSL R7-277. Next base: position 86,263 of record NZ_ASPX01000055.1, on the reverse strand, counting down.
TAATTAGCCGTCCCTTTGACTTGGAATACATTCATTCTAGCATATGAGCTTCGTGACAATAAACAGATACGTCTGACCATTGATTTAGTATTGACTGGCGAAGAGCAAGATAATATGATCATACCGTAAAGATCATATCTATATTGAAAGAAAAATGATAAAGATACGATCTTTGCAAGGAGACTCAATTAGTGAAACAGCAGAAGGAGGAGGGGCAATGGAGGTCGTAACCTTTGGGGAAACCATGGTACTACTGGCACCGGACCGGATGGTTCCCCTGGAGTATGTGAATGGTTTTCACAAGCATGTTGCAGGAGCTGAGACCAATGTGGCCATTGGACTTGCCCGAATGGGGCATACCACAGGCTGGTTCAGCAAGCTCGGAAATGATCCATTTGGACGGTATATCAGGCAGTTCGTAAGAGGACATGGCGTTGATACTTCCGAAGTCAGGGTTACAGATGAAGCGCCGACGGGAGTGTTCTTCAAAGAACAAATATCCCCGGACCAAATACAGGTGTACTACTACCGCAAACAATCGGCGGCCAGCCTGATGCAAGCGGAGGAGCTTAATGAGGCTTATGTTGGAGGTGCCCGCATCCTGCATGTTACGGGTATTACTCCGGCGCTTAGCCATGAGTGCAGGAGATTAACCTTTCGTGCCCTGGAAGCGGCAAAAAAACACGGTACAACCATTGTATTTGATCCCAATATCCGCTGGAAGCTGTGGAACAGAGATGAGGCTTATCGTGTTCTTAACGAAATCGCGGCTCTTGCCGACTACGTGCTCCCCGGTATGGACGAGGGACAGTTCCTGACAGGATGTAGTGACCCTACAGAGATCGCAGACCGGTTGCAGAAAGCCGGTGCCGGCGCTGCCGTTATCAAGCTCGGCGCGGACGGTGCTTATTACAGTAACGGACGAATCTCTGGAACTGAGCCAGGGTTTCCCGTGAAGAGACTCATTGATCCGATGGGTGCCGGAGACGCTTTTGCCGCAGGGTTTATAAGCGGATTGCTGCTTGGGGAGGAGCTACCTTCTGCCGTGCGGCGCGGCAACGCTGTAGGTTCCATTGTTGTCGGGGTAAGCGGCGATGTGGAAGGTCTGCCGGCCCGGCAGGATGTGGATCTTCTCCTGGCAGGGGAAACTGGCATGGAGGATATTATCCGGTAAGTGAGGCACATTCCCAAGGAGGAGGAAGGACATGGACAAAGAAACGCAAATTGAGCAGCTGATAACCTCCGGTCTGGTCGCCGTTATCCGCAGACCACCGCCTGAACGGGTTGAGCACATTGCTGCGGCACTGGCAGAAGGCGGGGTCGGGGCGCTGGAGATTACAGCCGATACCCCGGAAGTATATCGGCTGATCACAGACATGAAGGCGAAATACGGAAATCGCCTGCTGGTGGGGGCGGGTACCGTACTGAAGCTGGCGCAGGCCGAGCAGGCAATCGCGGCAGGAGCCGATTTTATTTTCTCCCCCAATTTGAATGAGGCGATTGTAGAACTGACCTTACAGCACGGGCGAATCTCGATTCCAGGTGTAATGACACCGACCGAAGCAGTCAGAGGACATGAAGCGGGCGCAGACCTGCTTAAGGTCTTCCCGGGCGGTTCACTCGGTGCCTCCTACATCAAGGAACTGCAGGGGCCCCTTGGCCACATCCGGATGATGCCGACAGGAGGCGTGACCCTTGCGAATGTAGGAGCCTTCATTGCCGCCGGAGCTGTTGCCGTCGGTCTTGGAAGCGCTCTCGTCGACCGGGAAGCAGTGGAGCAGGGCGACTATGGGAAGATCACAGAGATGGCCCGCTATTTCGCCGAGGAAGTCCGCAAGGCCAGAATGAACAACACCAAAGGAGCAAAAAAACTATGAAAATCACCGGATTTGAGACCTTTATCGTTCCTCCCCGCTGGCTGTTTCTGAAGATTGAAACCGATGAAGGGATATCCGGCTGGGGGGAGCCAGTGGTCGAAGGCAAGGCACATACGGTGCAGACCGCGGTAGAAGAGCTGATGGACTATTTGATTGGGCAGGACCCCCAGCGGATTGAAGATCTATGGCAGCTCATGTACCGGGGAGGATTCTATCGTGGCGGGGCTATTCTGATGAGTGCGATAGCGGGGATCGATCAGGCGTTATGGGATATTAAAGGGAAAATCTACAATGCGCCTGTGTACCAGCTGCTGGGCGGCGCTTGCCGCAATTCCATGCGGGTGTACTCCTGGGTAGGCGGAGACCGCCCCATCGATGTTGTCAAGGCGGCTCTGGAGAAGAAGGCCGCCGGGTTCACGGCGATTAAGATGAATGCCTCGGAAGAGATGCAGTTCATTGATACCCATGACAAGATTTATGCTATCGTCGAGCGGGTCGCCGCCATTAGGGAGGCCTGCGGACCGGAATTCGGGATTGCTGTTGATTTTCACGGACGGCTTCACAAACCGATGGCACGGGGACTGGCCAGAGAGCTGGACCCCTACCGTCTAATGTTCATAGAAGAGCCGGTGTTGCCGGAGAACAACGAAGTTCTGCGGGAGATCGCACATCATACCAGCACTCCGATCGCCACGGGTGAGCGTATGTACTCGCGCTGGGAATTCAAAAATCTGCTGAAGGATGGGGTGGTTGACATTATTCAGCCCGACTTGTCCCATGCAGGAGGGATCACGGAATGTAAGAAAATATTTGCCATGGCCGAGGCGTTCGATGTCGCGGTCGCTCCGCATTGCCCGCTTGGGCCGATCGCCCTGGCCGCCTGTCTTCAGGTGGATGCAACGTCTTACAATGCAGTTATTCAGGAACAAAGCCTGGGCATCCATTATAATCAGGGCAATGACCTGCTGGATTATATCACCGATCCGTCCGTCTTTGCCTACAGTGACGGGCATGTCCATATTCCTTCCGGACCGGGCCTTGGCATTACTGTGAACGAGGAGTATGTGCGGAAGATGGCGGAGGACGGCCACCGCTGGAGAAATCCGGTATGGCGTCATCGGGACGGCAGCATTGCTGAGTGGTAAGGTTAAGCATTTATAGTCCCATTGAAGTCGCTAATTTAGCGGCTTTTTTATTTTAGATGTTGTCAGAAAACCTACCATGGGAGTAATATGAAATACAGAATATTAACAGGTATAATTCATACCTAACATTAACGTAGGAGTGGTTGCAGTGAAAATTCTTGTAGATGATTTGAGCGGGGCACAAGTGATTGGATTAATTGCAGAGCATCTGCAAGGAATGGCAGAGGACTCTCCGCCAGAGAGCATTCATGCCCTTAATCTGGACGGGTTGAAGCAGCCGGAAATTACCTTCTGGTGCGCTTGGGAGGATGAAGAGCTTCTGGGCTGCGGGGCGATCAAGGAATTGGACAAAGAACATGCTGAGCTCAAATCGATGCGGACCGCTAAAAGGCATTTGCGCAAAGGTGTAGCCAGAAAAATTCTTGCTCATATTATTGAAGTAGCCATAAGCCGCGGATATAAACGGATCAGTCTGGAGACTGGCTCCATGGATTCATTCATCCCCGCACGCAAGCTGTATGAAGATTTCGGCTTCACGTATTGTGAGCCATTTGCAGATTATATCCCAGATCCGAATAGTAGTTTTATGACGAAGGAACTGTAGTCATGCCTGAAGTTACGTTTTACCGGGATGAAGCGCTTCCCTTTCTGGAGGGGAAGCACTGTACGGCGGACGATCTAGCCTACCATAGACATTTTCACGAAGAATATTCGGTCGGGCTCATAGATGCAGGCCACACGAACGCTTGGTGCGACGGTGAACAGATTCAGGTGGAAGCGGGTAGGATGATCAGTTTTCCGCCGATGATGCTGCATGCCTGCCATCCGGCACCGGACGTGGAATGGCGCTATAAGATGTTGTTTATCCACCCCGACTGGCTGCACAAGCTTGGACCGGGGGAGCTTAATCGGCTGCACATCCCGTTCTTGCTGGGCGGAGGCAAGAATGAAGCGTGCCGCAAACGATTAAATCATACGATGGGTGCGCTCGCAGGCAACGGTACTCCGCTTGAAACCGAGACGGCTCTCATTGAACTGGTGCAAGCTTTGGTTGACCCTAACGAGAATGACCTGGGGCACACAGGCTCATCAGGTGTTCAGGAGCAAAAATACGTGAAGCGGATCAAAGACTACTTACAGGCGAATTTTACCGGGCAGGTCACGCTTGAGCAATTGGAACAGGAAGCCGGAATCAGCCGCTTTCATCTGATCCGGCTCTTCAAGAAAGGGAGCCATCTGCCCCCTCACGCCTATCAAAACCTGCTGCGCATCAATCATGCCAAAATCCAGCTGGCGAAGCAACGTCCTATCGTTGATATCGCGGCAGAGGCAGGTTATTATGACCAAAGCCATTTTACCAAGGCTTTCTTGAAAATTGTAGGGGCAACGCCCAGGCAATATGCGATGTCGATTTAGAAGAGCAATTTTTTACAAGATTACATCCTTCTGCGCAAGTACACTTGAAATACTTGTAGAAGGGGGAAACGTAATATGCATGATAACAAAGACTGGGAACAGCAAGCGGCAGACGCATTAAAGTCGGTCGCCAGACGAATGGATATCAAGGCTTATGTGGAGCAATCGCCATTGCTATACGAGCTTCTGAAAAAGGCTGCTTTACAGTATGTAACAGGCGACTCCCGTAAAGACGGGCTTGAAGCGGGGCAGAGGCTTACTGCCAAAGGCTATGCCATTTCGCTAGAGTACATTGGCGAGAATACGGTAAATGCCGAGGAATGCGAGGCGGCCGCTCTGGAAATAACAGCGCTAATCGATGATCTCAATGAACAGGGGGCATCCGCCCGCGTATCCTTCGATTTGTCGCATATCGGATTAACACTGGATACCGAGCTTGCTTATACGAACTTGGTCAAATTAGCGGAACGAGCGCAGGGAACAGAATTGGAGCTATTCATCAGCATGGAAGAGTCCGCTAAGACAGAGCAGATCCTCGAGGTATACAAGCGGGCCGTGTCCATTTATCCGAATATCGGCATTACGCTGCAGGCGCATTTACATCGGACGCCGGATGATTTGGCCGCGCTATCCGCTTCGCCAGGCCGGATACGAATCGTGAAAGGCGCCTATCAGGAGTCGGATGAGGTCGCGATACCCCGATCCGAATCGCTGAATGAGCGGTATTTGCAGCTAGTGGGACAGGCGCTCGGAGACGGACACCGGGTTTCAGTTGCTACGCATGATGAGCGCATCATAGAGGAAGTGATACAGCGGGGTCTATTGACGGAGCGTGGCGCGAGGCTGGAGATGCTGTACGGCATCCGGTCGGAGCTGGGCAGCAGGCTGAAATCAGCCGGTTATCCGGTTCAGATCTATTTGACCTATGGCCATGAGTGGTACTTGTACCTATGCCACCGGATCGCCGAATATCCACCGAATCTGTACCGGGCAGTTGCAAATATAGCCGATTCGCAGCGCGTTGATCCTGTGGAGGCATATGATTGAACCAATTGTGAACGTTAGTTAAATAAACCCACCTTGTCAGCCGGTAAAAACGGATTTTATACGATATCATTAAAGAACGGTGAGAATTTTGATATCAAATACGGACGCCGCTACTATGATTTCATTGAAGGAAGTATGATCTTCGTGGCTGGAAGAGCTATTAACGGTTGACTACGATCCGAGTGATAGCGGTTCAGGAGGCTGGATGCTATGCTTTCATCCGGATTTGATTAGAAAAAGTTCATTAGGAAGCAAAGTGGATGAGTATTCCTTCTTTTCTTACGCTGCTAGTGAGACGCTTCATACTATTAAGTTGTATAATATTGGAGGAAAGTAATTTGCTGCTTTTGCTGCCTGCAAACTATTCGTGATATGATTTGGCAAAGATGGTAGATGCTTTACTATTAATTAAGTGGGGACAATAATATTATGAAACGAAAGAGTTTGATTTATTCATTATTACTAGCAATTATAGTATCGATTGTATCAGTGAATGGCAGTATCCATGCGGCCGCGAGGAACATCACCGATATTGTCAAAGTGACCAAACCTACTGAGATTAAAGTTGGAGAGTGGAAGTCCTACGAAATAGCCATCACTGACTGGACCAATGCAGAAGTTACAGACCATGACTTCACTCCAACCTCTTCGGATGAGAATATAATCAAGGTAGTCCGAAAAACACAATGGGTTTCTGAACTTCATGCAATTAATAAAGGGACGGCTACCTTAACCGTTAATATCGGAGAAAAGTTTGAACCTTATGTATTCACTGTTCAAGTAGTGGATGAATACACCGTCATTCCTGAACCAACCCCCGAACCAACCCCTGAACCAACAAAACCGGTTGTTGTAAAGGAACTTACACAAGCAGAAATCCAAGCAAAAATCATGTCACAGGATCTGTCAGATTATACTGATCAGTTAAATCTCATAAATAACTATGAAAATAAAGCCATAACTACAATTAATAAATATAATAAAATCGTAAACGATTCAACAAGAAAATCTATCTTCCTGGCTTTAAACAATACTGTAGTGCCCAACTATACTAAATATGTATCTGGGTTGAAAAACATTAAACCCAACAAAAACAATGCTGAATTGAAAGAAATCTACAACTACCATCTGGCAGGGGCAAAACTCCAACTGGAAGCGTTCATCTTAATGCGGGACAGCATGAAGACGACCAAAATAAATTTCACCAAATATAATGCAGCTGAAAAGAAGGGCGCAGAAGGCATTAAGCTATTGAATAAGGTAGAGGCTCTGCTAGATAAGTATACAAAAAAATACTTCGAATGAGTTAAATATAAAAGAGTCGCCCTTGGCAAATCACTTCCCACAATAAACGTGGAATCCGTTGACAATGTAGAGAAAATGCGCGAAGTGTTTAAGAACACGGATGAGCTGGTTTATGAATTTCTAACTGACTTTAAAATCAAATGGGATTCCACCAAACCAGCAGCCTGGCATAGTGACAGTGTAGAGCTAACCGAGTTATGGTTATTTTCGCACACCATCACCCACGAATTTCATCATAGAGGACAAATTGTAAAAATGGGCAGGCAGCTCGGATATATCCCGCCGAAAATGAACCTCGCTAAACCTAGTCAAGTAAATGAACAAGCAGAACCGCTAATCTAGCGGATCTCGTATTATTGGGTCAGCCAGAGATTTCTGGTTGGCCTATTTTTATAACTGCTTTACGATAGGGGTAACGGGGAGATGAGGCTGGCTGGCGCTTTCAAACGAAGCGCAAGCAGTAGTATTGACTTAGAGTGCGCTTAAACTTTTATACTGGTCACGTAGATGCAAGTAAGTGGAACTTAATAGATGTTAAAGGGAGGATTTCGTGTGAAACATTTTACGTTGGGGAATACAGGAATGCTGGTAAGTGCTTATTCTTTGGGCTGTCTGAATTTTGGATCGCGAAGCGACAAAAAAACCTCTTACCAGCTGCTTGATCATTTTTTTGAAGCAGGCGGGAACTTTCTGGATACAGCCAATAATTATGCGATCTGGAATGAAGGCTGTGTTGGCGGAGAAAGCGAGTCTTTGCTTGGCGAATGGATGAAAGAAAGAAAAAACAGAGATCAGATCATTTTAGCCACCAAAGTGGGAGCGAAACCGGTCGTGCCGAAAAGCGAAAAAATGGAAGGCTTAGGCCGCCAAGCAATTGAGAAGGGAATTGACGAAAGTTTGCTGAGGCTTGGAACAGATTATGTAGATTTATACTATGCTCATGTAGACGATAATGAAACTGAACTTGAGGAAACCTTGGAGACCTTTGATTCCTTGGTCAAATCGGGTAAAGTAAGGGCTATAGGCTGCAGCAATTACCAGCTGTCCAGGCTCCTTGAGGCCAAAGCGGTCAGTCAGTCAAAAGGATGGCAATCCTATTGCTGCATCCAGCAGCGATATACGTATTTGCAGCCTAAAGCGGATGCGGATTTCGGAGTGCAAGTCAGTACCGATGAGGATTTACTTGCTTACTGCAGTCAGCACGATGATTTTACGCTAATGGCTTATTCCCCCCTCCTTGGAGGCGTGTACAACAAAAAGGAAGCTGTCCTACCCGATGCATACCGGAGAGAGGATCAGATGACCCGATTGCATACGCTAAGGAAGGTTGCCGGAGAGCTGGGAGCGACACCGAATCAGCTTGTCCTGGCTTGGATGCTGCACAAGCATCCGAGAGCTCTTCCCATTGTTGCTGCAAGCGGTCTAGCGCAATTAGAAGAAAATCTGGGGGCACTTCAGCTCCAAATTAGCCCAGAACAGCTTGATCAATTGAACTGATGTTGAAAGGAGCGTACTCGTTATGACCGGTAAAGAACTGACCATTCAGCAGGCAGCTGAGATGACGGGGTTAAGCGTTCACACCCTTCGTTATTATGAAAGGATCGGTCTGATGGACCCCATACCCCGTGCCGGGAATGGTCATCGGATCTATCGGGAGCATGATTTTGAATGGATCGTATTACTCGCAAAACTTAAGACTACAGGAATGCCGATCGCACTTATGCAACAGTTCGCTGATATGATGCGGCTTGGCAATGAGGGCATTCCCCAGCGCAGACAACTTCTGGAGGAGCATGAGCGGAAATTAATCGAGCAGGCTCAGACGATTCATCAGACTTTGGATATTCTGCGGGATAAAATTGATTACTACCGTTCCTGGGAAAAAGATACCAGGCGGGAGGCCTGAAAGAATAATAGAAAGACTCAGTATACTGGATGGACTAGAAGCTGGCTTATTAGCCAGCTTTTTTGTATGTAAAGTTGCGCAGATGGAGAGTTTCGGTTTGGAATATTGTTGTTCACGGCCAAGTGGTCAAGAAATTCACCTAAAAGGTCATGCAAATGGCCTTAAAGCAAATGCCGAACGGCAGGTACAATGAGGATGTCACACGGATAGGAGATTATGACTAAGGGTAAAGGAGGTATCCTATGGATTCAGATTTGGCAGCGGCGGATCGGCAGCACGAGAACCATCCCCTTCGTACGGTAAAGCCGGAGCGGTTTCAGGCCTTGAAAAAGTACTGGGACTTATACCTGATTATGCTGCCGGGACTCGCGTATTTTATCATTTTTAAATATGTGCCAATGGGGGGCATCATCGTTGCGTTTCAGGATTTTAGCGCCTTTGCCGGCATCCGCGGCAGTGAATGGGTGGGACTTACGCATTTTAAAAATATGTTTACGGACAGCGAGTTTTACACGGTATTCAAAAATACGCTGCTGATCAGTTTGTACAAGCTGATCTGGGGATTTCCGGGTCCGATCATCCTGGCCTTGATGCTGAATGAAGTCCGGCACATGCTGTATAAGCGAGGGGTCCAGACGCTTGTCTATTTACCGCATTTTCTGTCCTGGGTCATCATCGGAGGCATTCTGATCAACGTGCTGTCCCCGGCAACGGGCATCGTCAATCAGTTTCTGGGCATGCTCGGCTTGGAGCCGATCTTCTTCCTGGGCAGTCAGGAATGGTTCAGAACGGTGCTGGTGGTCAGTGATATCTGGAAAGAAGCGGGATGGGGGGCCATCATCTATCTGGCTGCGCTGGCATCGATCGATCCGCAGATCTACGAGGCCGCTGTCGTAGACGGCGCGGGCAAATGGAAGCAGTTGATCCACGTTACCCTGCCATCGCTCATCGGGACCATCGTGATCCTGTTCGTACTGCGCCTCGGGAGCGTTCTGGATGTCGGCTTCGAACAGATCTTTGTGCTCTATAATCCGCTGGTCTACAATGTGGCCGATGTTATCGAGACTTATGTATACCGGACCGGAATCACGCAGGGTCAATTCAGCTTTACAACCGCTGTCGGGTTGTTCAAATCGGTCATCAGTCTGATATTGGTCGTCCTCGCCAACAAAGCCGCCAGAAAGCTTGGCCAGAACAGCTTATGGTAGAGGGGGTGAATCTATGAGACTTACTAGGGGAGAACGTCTGGCATCGAGGCTTAATTACCTGATCCTGGGTTTCATTGCTCTGCTTGCGCTTTTGCCATTCCTGCATGTCATGGCCCAGTCTTTCAGCAGTCATCAGGCGATAACATCCGGCAGGGTGACGTTATGGCCGGTGGATTTCAGTTTCGAAGCGTATGTGAAGGTACTGCGCGAGCATGCCTTTGTGAACGCCTTCAAGGTCAGTTTGCTGCGCACGGTAATCGGGACGCTGTTAAATGTGGTGATCACTTGTATGCTGGCCTATCCGCTGTCCAAGGCTTATATTAAAGGACGATCAGCCATCATGTTCCTGATTGTGTTCACGATGCTGTTTAACGGGGGCATGATTCCGACCTTTCTGGTCGTGAAAGCGACCGGGCTGCTGAATTCCTTCTGGGTCTATATCATTCCTGGAGCGGTTAGCGCGTTCAATGTTATTATTATGAAAAATTTCTTTCAAGGCGTGCCGCCCGAATTGGAGGAATCCGCCAAGATTGATGGCTCCTCCAATATCGGAACGCTCGTCCGGATCGTTGTTCCGTTATCCATGCCGGTCATTGCAACGATTACCTTGTTTCATGCGGTTGGACATTGGAACGCCTTCTTTGACACCGTCCTGTATGTGACGGACCGGAATCTCTTCCCGCTGCAGGTGTATCTGCGTGAGCTGATCATGTTCAATCAATCGAACATCAGCAATAACAACGGGTACTCCGCTAATATCGACAGCACCCTGCTGGCCTTGGAGTCCTTGAAGGCTGCGGCGCTGATTGCCAGCACAGTTCCGATCCTGCTCGTGTATCCGTTTCTGCAGAAGCATTTTGTCAAAGGGATTACGCTTGGATCCGTAAAAGGCTAGAACTGCATGTAACATGAAAAAAGAGAGGGGATTGTCACATGAAAGTCTCAATCTTGGTAAAAAGATCCGTGTCCATCCTGGTGGTGACCTCCATGCTGCTGGTGTCCGCGTGTTCATCCGGCACGAAGAAGGAAGGAGCCGAAGGGAAGGAAGAACGCCAGGCCATTGATATCGTATTAAGCAATGCCGGACGGAAGTTCCCGCCGGGCATGGACGAGAACAATAATCCTTACATTGATTACATCCGCGAGAACACGGGCCTGGACATCAAGCTGCTCACGCCTCCTGCGGACGGTTACGGGGATGCCCTGAACGTGATTATGGCCTCCGATGATCTGCCGGATATGCTCCTGTCCTATGACGCCAATTGGTTCGAAAGCTATGTCCGGCAGAAGGCCCTTACCCCTCTGAATGATTTAATCGACGAATACGGACCGAATCTGAAGAAAAGTATCCCGGAGGAAGCCTGGAAGGTCGTCACCGTGGACGGAAAGATCTATGCGATTCCCAGCCTGAACCCGATCCCGGGCAATGAAATCATGTTTGCACGCAAGGATTGGCTGGACCGTCTGGGGCTCAAGCCGCCGACAACGCTGGAAGAATACAAAGAGGTGATTCGCGCTTTTGCGCAGGATGATCCCGACGGAAACGGCAAAGATGATACGTTTGGCCTGATCCTGCAGGAAAACCTCGGCAGAGTAGCTCCGTTTATAGGGGCATGGGGAATCCAGCGGGGCCAATGGACTGAACGGGACGGGCAATTGGTGAATTCCAGCACACTGCCGGAAATGAAGGAAGCACTAAGCTATCTTGCCGATCTCTATAAGGAAAAGCTGATTGATCCCGAGTGGGCTCTAAATAAGATGGCTAATGTTGACGAGAAAGTCGCCAGCGGCAAAGTGGGCCTGTTCTCCGGGAACTGGTATGATACCCGTGGCCCCATCTTAACCAACCAGAAGAATGATCCCAATGCAGAGTGGATTCCCCTCGAATATCCAACCGGACCTGACGGGAAGCAGGGAACCTGGGGCAACAGCTATGTTGCCGGGTTTAATGTGATTCCGGTTACGAGCAAACATCCGGAGGCTGTTATTAAGATGCTTGATTTCATGATCGGAGACGGATACCGCACACTCATGCTCGGATTTGAGGACGAGGTATGGAATATGGAGGACGGGAAGGTGGTTACGAACTTTGATGAGCACAACAAGCATATTTACCGGCTAACGCTCGGCGAAGCGATTGTACCGTTCAATTCTGAAGTATCCAGAGAGCGTCTGGACTCGCTCGGTATGGAGTTTAAGCTGAATGAGATTGTCGACAAGATTAACGAGGTTGCCATCCGTAATCAATATCTGGGCGTACCGACGCCAGGAATGGGTAAATACGGGCCTAAGCTGTCCAAAATGGAGGTCGAAGCATTCACGAAAATCATCATAGGCCAGCAGCCGGTAGACAGCTTTGATCAATTTGTTGAAGACTGGAAGAAAAACGGCGGCGAGGAAATGACGAAGGAGGTCAACGGGCAGTGAACAGGACGGATAACAGGGTCTAAGCTATAATGAAGGCATGCAGAATCGTGGGGGAATCGTATGAAGTGGCTGACGCAATTCCGCAACGTCTTGAAGCAGTCGATTCAGTTTAGGCTTACCTGTTATTTTCTTCTTATCCTGCTGCCGCTGGTGGCGTTCAGTATGTTTGCCAATGTAAAGTCTCAGCGGATTTTGGAGCAGGAGCTTGGCGAGCGCACACTCAGTGCCATGAACTCCGCGTTGGAGTTTGTTGACCTGACCTTAAAAAGCATCCACAATCTGTCCACCTTGATCGCAACTGATACCAATTTATCCGCCCTGCTGTCTCATCAGGAGAAGACCCTGACCTCCGGGGCAATTATGGACTTCACGCGTGTCATGAAAGAGCTTACGAATATAACTATGGTCAATGAATATTTAAGCGATACCATGATTTATCATCGTCCTTCCAACTCGCTGATCACAACAAAGCTCGGGCTGCTGCACCGTGAATCCCAAAGCCCTGAGCCATGGTACGGTGAGGCTCTGAAGGCAAATGGCGCAAGCATATACTACTTGTCAGAACGCCATGAAGAAAATTTGTCCGGAATCCCGGATCCTATCTATAACCGGAATCAGCTTATTATGATGAGACTTATGGATTTCTATCGCGGCGAAAAAGGCGAAAATGTCCTCATGCTGTCGATTTCCAAAAATCAGCTGCTCCGCTCGTTGTCCCATTTGCTGGCGAACAGCAGCTCCAAGGTCTATCTGTTTGATGCCCGGGAGCGGTTAATCGTATCGAGTGCTCCTGCAGAAACATTGTCTTTCGAATGGAGGGACGTCCAGCCAGGCAGTGTGTTTGTCCGGGAAACCCCGGAAACGGATGAGAAAAATTTGATTCTGCGGGTGACTTCTCCCCGAAGCGGATGGTCGCTGCTGCTGATCCAGCCCGAGCGTGAGATTTATGATAAGTCGAGGCCGCTGCAAATTTTTGCGTACTGCATTATTGCACTCAGTGTCGTGCTTGCCGTCTGGATTGCCTGGTTTATCTACAGCGGAATTGCTTCTCCGATATCAAGACTTGTGTCCGGTATGCGGCAGCTGCGTAAAGGCAATCTGAATATCAGGCTGGAGAACGGGCGGCAGGACGAGTTGGGGTATTTAACGGATGCTTTCAACGAAACGGCGAGCCAGCAGCGTCATTTGATCAAGGACATCTATGAGCAACAGCTCAGAATGACCAAGACGGAGCTCAAATTTCTGCAGGCTCAGATTAATCCCCACTTCTTGTACAACACGCTGGATTCGATTTATTGGACGGCCAAAAATTATGAAGCGGAAGAGATCAGTACAATGGTGCTGAACTTGTCGAACTTCTTCAGGCTGAGCTTGAGCAAAGGGCAGGAGTCGTTTACGGTGGAGGAAACATTCAAGCACCTTCATTACTATATTCGCATTCAGCAAATCCGTTTTACCGAGCGGTTTACGGTGGAGTACTGCGCTTCCGGGGATAGCCATCAGTTGCATATTCTGAAGCTGCTGCTTCAGCCGCTGGTTGAGAATGCCATATTGCATGGATTGGAGAAACGAAAAAAGGGCGGAGTATTAAGCATTCGCACCGATGTGTCTAATGACCGGCTGATCATCCAGGTAACCGATAATGGAAGAGGGATTCCAAAGTCAAGGCTTATGCGGATTCAACAGGCCTTGGCAAGAATCAGGTTCGGGGATTACACGACACCCCCCGAGAAGAACTCCGAGTTTTTTGCGCTGCTCAATGTCCAGGCTCGAATCGCCATTTACTATGGGGAGACGGCGGAATTGAAGATCGTCAGCGAGGAAAGGAACGGAACGACGGCGATCATCGATTTGCCGGCAGAGCGCTGCCGGGAGGAGAGAGGGGAACCGGAACATGAATCTCATGATTGTTGAAGATGAAATACGAATTTTGAATAGCCTGGCCAATAATATACCGTGGAATGAGCATGGCATCGAAGTGGTCGCGCTTGCCGAGAACGGCTTAGAAGCGCTGTCCATGATCGGGCGCAGGAAACCGGATATCATGCTGCTCGATATCGAGATGCCGGAGATGGACGGGTTGACCTTGGCGCAAACGGTGCTGCAGCAGGAACCGCACATGAAAATCGTGATTTTAAGCGGCCATGACGATTTCCCGTATGCGCAGGCTGCTGTGGGGCTTGGCGTCATGAAGTACTTGCTGAAGCCGGCCGGAGACGATGAAATTTTGAAGGCTATTCTTGCGGCTGCGGAAGAGATCCGAGAGGAACTGATGGAAAAGCACAGCATGATTGAGCTGCAGCGGAAATGGCAGGACCGCCTGCCTCAGCTCCAGGATGATTTTTATAGAAACTGGATACAGGGCCGGTATGCGGACTGGGAGCTCAAGAAGCATATGGAAGAGCTGAATCTGGAGCTTGCCCTCTATACCTGGTTTGCAGTAGCCGTATGTGAAATTGATCCGATTCACGAGCAAGGAGAACGGTTTACGTCTTCGGATCAGGCGTTGCTGCAGTTTTCTCTGGAATGCATAGCGGCTGAATGTTTACAGCATGAAGACTGCCGGGTCTTTAATGATGCGGACGGAGCAACCGTGCTGCTCTTTTTGGGACAACCGGAAGAATCGGCTCCAGATATCATCCAGCGGATCAATGTTCACGTTCCCCGTCTCTTCAACATTGTGAAAGAGTGTCTGAAGCTTACCGCCAGCGCCGGACTCGGGACCCCAGGCTCATGGGATCATGTTTCGCTGTCCTACCGGCAGGCACGCCGTGCGCTGCAGGAGCGGGCCATTTACGGAAATGAGGTGTTCGTTCCTTACCTGGACGTAACCAACATGGAGCAGCCGTTTCATTATGACGCCGAGTTCGAAAAACAGCTGGAGATTGCGGTTCATACGGATCACGCGACAACGGTTGCTGAGCTGATGGACTGCTATTTCAAGGACGTATACTCCCAAGCGGTCTCAACCCAAAAGGTATACGAGCATTTGCTGTATTTGAGCAGCTTATTTACACGTATGATTCAATCGCGAGGCTGGTCGATGCAGGAGGTGCTGCAGGAGGATTATTCGATGTTTCTGTCCTTTGAATCCCTGCTCTCCAAAGAGCAGATCGTGGAATGGTCCAAAAGAGTGGCCAGCCGCATTACCCAATACCGGGAACGCGAGCGAAAGCATTCCAGCCATCGGCTCGTTAAACAAATGATCGAAGCCGTGGAGGAAATGCTGGGGAAAGAAGAACTGACCTTGCACACGCTGGCCGAAAGATTATATGTCAATCCCTCTTACCTTAGCCGGCTCTTTAAGCGGGAGGAAGGGAAATCCATTTCGGAATATCTCCTGAAGCGGAGTATGGAGCATGCCAAAGAGCTCTTATACAGCGGCGTTAAGGTGTATGATGCAGCAGAAGCGGCAGGATATCGTGATGTCAGCTATTTTGCCAGAGTGTTTCGTAAATATTGGGGTGTAGCCCCAAGTGAATTAAAGAAACAAGAGCGTTCAGACTCACCGCGGTTGATGTAAGTTAAAGCTACAATGGAAGAAAACAGGTGGAGGTGGTCAGAATGACCGATATGGCACTAACCGTTAAAATACCCGAGCGCGATATTCCAATCTACACGGAAGTGGATGTTGTTGTTGCCGGAGGAGGACCGTCAGGAGTAGCGGCAGCGCTCGCAGCTGCAAGAAACGGGGCATCCGTATTGCTGATAGAGCAAAGAGGATACCTGGGCGGCATGGCGACGGTCTCTCAGGTTCCTGCATTTTGCCCGTATACCGATCAGATCAAGCCAGTAATCCGCGGGATTGGGCTGGAAATTCTGCTTGCTATGAAGAGCAGGATGGAGGAGACGTTTCAGGAAGCATGGAAGGACCGGCTGGATTGGGTGCCGATTGATGCGGAAATTTTAAAGCGCATATTGGATGAGAAGATGATGGAGGCTGGCGTTAAAGTGCTGTACCATACCTTCGTCAGTCAAGTTCTTCAACAGGACGGCATCATTGAAGCGGCGATCATTAATAACAAGACCGGAACCCAGGCGGTGAAGGGGAAGATATACATTGATGCAACCAGCGATGCGGATCTCACCTATCTTGCGGGCGGGCAGCTCGCCAAAGGTGGAGATGACGGAGAGCTGCAGCCGGGGACGATGTGCTTTGTCCTGAATAACCTGGACCGGAACAAATTTCTCTCAAGTGCTGAGACGCACGGCCACGATCTGAAACATGCGATCAACAAGGCGAAGCTTGAAGGGAGATTACGCGTCGCCAGAGATTGGGCCGGTATTTCCTGGCTGAACAATCATACGGCAGGCTTCAATTTCGGGCATGTATTCGGGATAGATGGTTCAAATACGGATGATCTGACCCGCGGAGCAATCGAAGGCCGCGCACTTGTTGAACACATTACCGGATGGCTGCGGGAAGCGATTCCCGGATTCGAGAACGCTTTCCTGACGTTGACAGGCGAACAGATCGGCATTCGGGAGACCCGCCGGATCATCGGCGATTATATCGTCACCGCCGACGATTTTCTGGCGTGCCGTTCGTTTCCGGACGACATTGCCCGAAATGCCTACTTTATTGATATTCATATGGCAAAGCCTACGAGCGGCATGACGATGGTACGTCTATCGCCGGGAGAGTCGCACGGCATTCCTTATCGCGCCTTACTTCCGGTTGGTATTCAGAACGTAATCGTAGCCGGCAGAGCGATATCAACCGATAGAGCGGCCCAAGGCTCCACCCGGGTCATGCCGAATTGCTTTGCCATGGGCGAAGCCTCCGGTACGGCCGCGGCGATTCTGGCCAAGACAGGTACGCGGGAAACGCGCAGTATCGACATCATGGACCTGCAGCGCAGACTTGTCCGCCAAGGCGCATGGTTAGGGGAGCAGATTAATGAGCGGTACTAGCAAATAAAAAGGCTGAGCCCAAAGTCATATTCTTGACTTAGGCTCAGCCTTTTCAAGCTGTTGCAAGCCTGTTATTCCGGGCAGTTATTTACAGGCGTTGCGTCTATTCGGATTCAGAACGAGGAAATCCTCTGGAAGCTCGAACAGCTTGGCCACCAGTTCGTCTATACCGGACTCCAGCTTGAACTCCATTTCCTCCCGGTACAGCGGAACCAGGAAATAAACCTGAACCTGATTGCCATCTTTCGTATGGACGGTGCTAACCTCTTCCGACAGAGCATACAGGATCACACCGGACAGCTCCGTGTTATCCGCGTAAGGCTCGTAATCCTCCGTGTTGGGGATCGTATGTCCGTATCCAAGCCACGTCTGATACATATGCGGGAATCGGGCAAGCATCTTCATCAGGCGGATCGGCCAGTAGTTCTCCTCCACTTCAAAATCCTCCTGCGTAAGCGGCCAGTCCGCCGGCAAAAACATCATCAGCTCCGCGCGTTCCAGATGCTTATACTCTTTACGGATCTCCTGAGGGAGCGTCAGCGGCAGATCGCTCATCCCATTGGTGTACAGCACCCGGTAGGGCTCATCAGGTGTAGCCTCCATAATATTTACATCAATATGTACGATGTCTGAAATCAGTTCGTGGAACACGCCAGTTTCCCGGTTTGGAAAGACCCGATTGAAATGTTCGTTTAAATCTTCCATGTACAAAATATTGGCGGGAGGCGTAACCTGCTGCTCATCCGAAGCGTCATAACCATAAATGGTGGTACCATCTTCCGATTTGCCCATTTCCTTGCCGCCAAACAGTTTTTTGAAAAAGTTCATGTCTTTGCGCTCCTCTGTGTGGGTGTATATTAAAGTGCGAAATGAAGTATTTGAAACCTCACTTGGAAGTATAACAAAAGACATAGCCCCGGAGCGATGGGTCTATCGATTCGAATTTCAAAAGGAGCAGATATGAACTATATCATTTTTGATCTGGAAGCCACCTGTTGGGAAAATGACCGCAAGCGGGGCGTAGGCATGGAGAGAGCCTTGACTATGCTTGAATTGCCGCTTGAAGGTACTCACCATAGAGGTATCGATGATGCCAAGAACTTCGCGAAAATATTCGTTAAGATTTTTGACCAATTGAAGGTTTGATAATTTAAATTGATCATGTCTATAGCAGTGAATAATAGGATACTGATTCTGCAAATAAAATGGTTGGATTCAGATGACTCTTCACCGTATTAATTGAATGGATTCTTTGCTTTGTCCTTTGATGGCGATACCGCTCCGATCCGGCTCCTACCTTCATTCGGATTTGGTCATTTTGAATGAACATACTATCGAGTGCAGTCTTGATCATGTTAAGTTGATTGGGGGCCCATTCTTGTCCGTGCATCCGGACGTATTCTGTGGCTTCTTCTGCAGTACAATGACATATCTCTTTCAGAAAAGAGCCCCATTTGATTAAATCCACCGCATTGTCACCCGCACAAAGAATGCAATTCCCATAGCTGATCTGTCCTCCGAAGGTTAACTTCAACACCCCATACCAGTATCCGTAAGGCTCTGAAATATGCATGAAGGAAGGGCGGCAGCTAAATGCGAACAACTCGATTCGTGACAGTCTGGCGTTAATCATGAATAATGCCTCCTAGGTTGTCTATAGATTTCATATAACGCTGCAGATTATGGGTCTGCTCAGCTGTGGCTACATAGGCTGACAGTTCAGTTTCATTCTCACATACAGCAGCATGCTCAAGCCAAACGGAATATTTGGTTTTCTGTACGATGGATAAGTGTAATGGAAAGGTTTTGCGGGATCGCAGCAAAAAAGCATGGTTAATGCAGGCTCTCTCCAGTGCTTACGAGGTTAGCTGACGGATTCGGACGGTGAGAGTCGTCCTACCAGTGAAGAGTTCAATCTTCTTTGGATTCACCCCATTTCGGCTGGCCACAGCCATTTGGTTCCCCCGCTTCCCGCCTGACGGGAATTCAGCATTTGTTAAAAGGAATCTTACGCTGAGCATCACTGTTTGTAAAATGCCGAAAGTTCTCTAGGAGACTAAATAAGACTCTATAGGATATAAAAATGAAGAAAATCCCTTGTAATCTCGCATTCATCCCCGATTTTCTGAAGTTATCGCGTATTTATTAACTTTTTAATGCAACCTAAATGGGGCTAAATGAATCTTAATGCTTCTTTAATCATGATTATATAAAAGAGAATCGGAGAGATTGAGACTGGTTGCGTAGAAACTAGGAAGTTTATTGTCTGCCTTTACAGGTGAACATGGGGGAGAGCCCGATTAATTATTTGCTTGTATGGAGTGCCGCCATTATGAATCCAATATTGGAATGGATTGAGAATAAATGTTCTGGTATAATCAACTGAGAACATCAGTTCTGTTATCAAATGCCATTTGCCGTAAGTTGCATGGCAAGAAACATCGGATTGGGATAAGATCCTCAAGAGTGCAAAATGGACGCCTACATAAAGCTTTATGGGAGCAAATGCTAGGGGCGTTGTGCTTACCGATACTTGGACATACTAACACTTTGAACTTGTAGGTTTACCTTTTATTCCGAGAAAAAATGAGTTTATATATAACATTGACCTTATTTTAAAATCAAAGGAGAATGCGACTCATGGATAAGAAAACCATTTACTTTTTGTGTACAGGAAACTCCTGCCGGAGTCAGATGGCCGAAGGCTGGGCTAAGAAATATTTGAGCAATGAATGGAATGTGTATAGTGCAGGCATTGAGGCTCATGGGTTGAATCCGAAAGCCGTTCAGGCGATGAGTGAAGTAGGTATAGATATCTCAGGTCAAACATCAGATATTATTGATCTGCAGCTGCTGAACAGCTCTGATCTCGTCATTACTTTATGTGGAGATGCAGCAGATAAGTGTCCCATTACCCCGCCTCAGGTGAAACGTGAGCATTGGGGATTCGACGATCCGGCAAAAGCGCAAGGAACAGATGAAGAGAAGTGGGCAGTCTTCCAGCAGGTTCGTGATCAAGTGGGAGAGCGCATCAAACAATTTGCTGAAACGGGTGAATAGTCGCGATGGTGGAATAACTGCTGCTGATGAGATAGGAGAGAACTATAATGGTAAATTATCATGAACTGATTGAAGGTAAAGTATAATAGATCTTTTTTGCTAAAACCCCAAATTAAACCCGACCTTTATTACTAGGTCGGTTTTTTGGGTGCGCCTGGCATGGATGATAACTTGGCGGTGAAACGAGCTTGCCACATAAAGCGAAGCTCAATACTGCCCGAATCCCAGCATGTATATGTGGTGGTCTAACAAAGGACTGTGTGTTTTCCAATATCCGTACCGGGCTGGAAGAACTGCTTCAGTGGATGAAGGAGCTTCAGCAGGAACACGCCAAGAGTGACCTCCTCTTTGGCACCCATGCTTGCCGCATGCGGGTGGTCACTTGATCGGTCAGTTCCAGAATAATGTTACATTAATTAAATCCAAACCCCCGAGTTAGCTGTCTATATAACAGGAGGTGAACGACAATGATCGATGCACAGCAACAAATCAATGCCGCACAAAACGGAGATCACGATGCCTTCGTTTCTCTTATAAAGGATCGAACGGATAAGCTGCACCGAGTGGCTCGCCATTATGTACGGGAGTCCAAAGATGCGGAGGATATCGTTCAGGATGCCCTGGTTAAGGCTTATGAGTCACTGCATATGCTGCAGCAAGCCGAAGCGTTTGAGAGCTGGCTTACCAGAATTGTGGTGAACCGGGCGCTCAATCATTTGAAGAAATCCAAGCGTGTTCACCTGAGCGAAGACCCGCAGACGCAAGAGCCATTGGTCGTTAATGATATCGATCAAACCCTGGATCTGGAGCGTGCATTGGCCAGTCTGAATCCGAAGCTGCGTCAGCTCCTGTTCTTAAAATATAAGAAGGACCTGACCCAGCAGCAAATCGCCCATCTCCTGGACATGCCATTAGGTACTGTAAAAACACAATTACGGAAGGGGCTGGAGCATTTGCGCAACGAAATGGCTCAAGATTTTCCCGAACGAGACCTGGATACATTACGCCTGCAGTTAAGACAACAGGCAGAGCACCAGTTTGCCGTTTCACCGGATTATGATTTGATCGTCAATGACTATCAAGAGAACACCATGAGGGGAACAGGGAAGGGAGAAGCGGGATTCTTATGGGTTAAAACGGGGACTGATGACGCCGTTTCTGCTACAATCTCCAGGGACGGCAACTTGCTAGACTATGCCATTTCCTGGGCCTCATTGGACAACGGGACACGGCTATCTGAGGAGGAGCTCAAACAGCAGGCAGAGCAATTCCTGGAAGATCATTATCCCGGCGCACTGCGTAATTTTCCGTATTGTGAGATGGAGTGGATGGAAGGGATGTTTGGGTACACACGACAGCAGAAGGCGATGGGGCTGCCGCTTCCTGAGACGGGATGCCTGATTATGGTTCACCCCAGCGGTCGCGTGGTCGGATTTAGGTACTACGGAACCGTTCCAGGGCCAGCACTCCCAACCATGATCACACCAGAAGAGGAACAGTTGGCGTGGATGAAGGCGAATTTTTTGCTACATGTGGAATATTGCGTATTGGACAAAGCCGTGTACACGGATGGTGACGATCAGGTCCATCTTGTTTACGCCCCCCGAAGTAGAGGACTAATCTATACTGCATCATCACAGGAGGAAGTTCCGACAGCCTATAGGGCAGAAGCTGTCCCTTCTGACCCAAGAACTCTGGACGAGTGGCCAGGTGAGTTCCCGCCCGCACGAAGCCTAGAAGAGTGGATTGGCGTAGACAAGGAACAATTTCAGTTAGTACAAGACGACAATATTGGCTCGAACACCAAGTTGATGGTGTGGAAGCAACAGAATGAAGAGCGTCCAGCCAAGAATGACCGGTCTTGGAAGGCCTATTGGGCTGATCAGATGGAGGGAGCGGTTAAGGCGCGAGTAGACAGCCAAACCGGACAACTGATTGACTTTGTTTCGCATGTTAAACCAGATCAACTAGCTCCATTAACCTGGGATCGAGACGCATGTATAGAAGTAGCTATGGACTATGTCCGAGGACTAGCAGCCGAAATGTTGCCGTATCTCAAGCTTCTAACTGAAGAGACCGACGACGAAGATCGTTTGGAAATCATTCGCTTTTGTGTATATGTTGAAGACGTATCTGTCAGGGATGAATGCTATCAACTAGCTGTTGACCGCTCTAATGGGAGGGTCAAAAGTTTGATGTCCCCCTCCATAAGGCCAGAACAGTTAAAGAAGCTGGAGACCGTGCCTTCATTTGATTCCCAGTCAGCCATCCTCCGATGGACGGCACAGGCCAAGCTGCGTCTGCAATGGGAACGGATGCACAATGCTAGGGCGAAAGAGGCCCCGTACGAACTAGTGTATCGAATGATTGGTAGCGAGTACGAGCGGACGCCCGAAGTGCTTGATGCGCATACGGGGAAATTATACGAAAATACTTTTTACTGACAAACACAAACATCTTTTGTCAGTGGACAAGAACATAGCCCTATTAGAACCCGCGCCCAGCGTGGGTTTTCTGTTTTAAGGGATCAAGTTCTTGTCCTTTTCTCAGGACAAGAACTATAACAACACTGTAGATTGATATTTGAATAAACTGTGAAATTCTGCATAGGGTGAAATAATAACAAATTTATGGAGGAGAAAATATGAAAGCGCTATTATATTCGCTGCGATGAAGTAAGCTGTTGAAGCCTTGGTGTTTACGATATGGGTTAGCCGTGGGTGCACGGATCGAAAAAGGAGGATTGTCAATGATGTCAAAACGATTTGGCAAAATGCTCGTGTTCCTATGTTGCTTGTTAATGGTGGCGTCACTAATGCCTGCCAGCTTTGCCGCCGCCACTGACAACAACGAATATACAGAAGCACTTAATAGCGACAGCAGTTCTACAGATCTTACAAGCTTGCAGACAAATGAAACGCCTACCGCCATTTTTGGCACTCCCGAACTCGGGGCAAACGACCCGCTGTGGGCCCTGACAATGGAGCATCTCATCAACAAAAGCGCTGTGCCCGGCGACCCCAGGCCCCATTCCACAGGTACAGCCAGGATCCTTTGGGACCAAGATTACCTGTATGCCCGTGTAGTCGTGGAGGACAGCAATCTATATCAGGGACCCGGCAATGATTATCAGTACGACGGCCTGGAGTTTTATGCCGGCGCTGGAACCCAAGGCGCGAATCAATGGCGTATCAGCGCGACGGGCGTGTTTTCAGGGCAAAACGCTCCGGGCAGAGCTGCGTGGACTGAGATCACGGACACAGGATATATCGTGGAGATGAGAATACCTAAAAGAACCTTGAACTTGCAGGCAGGCCCTTTTACCTTTGAAGTATATATCAATAACTCGTCGGAAAAGGGCGGTGACCGCTATGAAGTCGTTTCCTGTTTCGGAATTCCGGATGCGGCTTACAACAATGCTGCCTCTTATACAAACAGCCTGAATCTCATTGAAGCCAATGAAGCGGACGAGAGATTCTCAATCACCGCTACGGCGGAATCGGGCGGCCGAATAACTCCGAACGCACCCGGCAATGTTCTGAGAATAGCCAGCGGCTCAGACACAACCTTTACGGTTACCCCCGATTATGGCAAAACTGTAGACACCGTAAAGGTAGACGGAGAGGACGCAGCTCTATCCGATGACGGCACTTATACCTTCTCAAATGTTGTCGCTAACCATACCCTTCAAGTGACTTTCAAAAATGATTCGGCCGCGGAGTTGCTCCCCTTTATTGTATGGAATGACAACTTCGCCCGTGGCGAGTACACGACGGCTGTTATCATTGACTTAGGCGGAGGGAAGTCGGCGGAAAGCTCCAAGCTTAATCCGGACTTGTTTACCGTCTCGGCCAGGAACACGACCCTGAACGGCGACTCGGTAACCTTTGAAGGGACGCGCAAGATCACTAGGGTATACGCCAATGACGAACCGAAGGTACGCGGCTATCTGGGGACGGTAAGCCGTTCACCGGATTATCAGGAGGGACTGGAACGCGGCCGTTACATCGTAGTTGAGTTTGAGTTTTATTCAGAGAGCGGCGGCAATATAACACTGGATGGCAACATGAACTCAACAAAACAGGTTTACAGCGTCGTCCAAAACGGCGAGATTTTACTGACAGAAGGGGATCCGCTTAACTACGCGGTTTTTGAACAGGAAAAAGTTGTGAATCCGATCCTTGACCAATTTACAGCACCTACGGGCAATTCGGTCAATCGCGCGCTCTACCTTCACAAGGATGGAAACGGTGAGGTGTCGCGGGGCTTGCCGCTGTATGTCTATACCCACGGCAGGGGGCGCGGCGGCACAAGCGCTGCGACTGACCCAAAAGCGGCGATGAAATCCGCGAACGGCTCGGTCGCTCTGATGAAGAAAATGGAAAAGTCTCCCGAGAAATACGCCAGCCATATCCTGAATATTTCCTATAATGGCACGAGTACTCCCTCCACAGCCAATGTTAAGAAGGTTATAGACGACCTGGTTGCCAGCGGTGCAGTGGACCCTAACCGTATTTACGCGGCGGGCTTCTCATGGGGCGGTCAGTATACGAACAGCTTAATTAACGCTTATCCCGGCTTCTTCGCGTCCGCCGCACCTATGTCTCCGGTAAGCGGCTCACCGAACGCGAACGCCAACTACGTTCACACCAACCTGGCCTATTGGATGTTTATCAATGAGTATAACGTTGGAGTATACCAGACTAACCTCGCTAACTTCATAAACACCAATATGCCAAAAATGATCAACGCGAGAGCTTCGCGCTTTGAGAGCAACGAGGCTCTTATATGGCCTTACAATCAATTTGATCAGCCGAATCAGAAGCCGAATCCGAACCATTCACCTGCCCTGAGTGATTCGGTGGCGCATGAAGTTGAAGCGGCTGTTCTTTACAATGACATAACGATGGGGACGTGGAGCATAGCGCCAACAGCGCAGTCCTCTAACTTGCCGGCTTGGAACAATGATTACACTGACGTCTTTGATTGGATGTTCGCGCAGACCGCAGCAAACCATCGGCCTGTTGCCGGATACGGTTCACCTGTACTCAGCACTAACGACAAACTGTGGGAACAAGCTGCGGCGTTTGACATCAACAACAGTAGCGCACCCGACCAGAAAATAGGCCCCAAGGCCACCGGCAAAGCCAAAGTATTTTGGGACGAAGACTTCCTGTATGCACGCGTTGTGGTTACAGACCCGAATGTGTGCACCGGTCACACGCCTGGCACTGAGTACATGACCGACAGCGTGGAATTTTATGTCGGTGACGGAAAAAGTGGCTCAAACCAGTGGCGTATTGGCGCAAGCGGTATTTTCTCAGGTCAAGCCGCTGAGGGCCGCGACGGTTCAGTTACACGAACGGATACCGGGTATATCGCGGAAGTGAAGATACCTAGAAGAACCATTGAATTCACAAGCAATTCCCCGATTACGTTTGATGTGTATATCAATAACTCAACTGGTGCAGGGAATGACCGTTATGAGGTTGTATCCGCTTTAGGTAAGCCCGATGCGGGTTATGGCAGTTCTGACAGTTTCAAGAATAGCTTGCTGCTGCTTGGGAGCTCCACGGTAACCAGACATCCCGTTAACGCCACGGCAGGATTAAACGGCACCATCTCGCCATCCGGCTTGATTCGGGTAGCTGACGGCGGAAGCCAATCCTTTACATTCACTCCGATCGGCGGTTATGTCGTGGATACTGTAACTGTAAATGGAGAGTCTGTAGAGATTGCAAACAATACCTATACCTTGAATAACGTGAACACCGATGACAAGGTAATCCATGTTACCTTCAAACCCGATCCGGCCGCAACGTTACTTAACTTTATCGTATACAATGATAACTTTGCCACCGGAGAATTTACCACAGCTGTTATCATTGATCTGGGTGCGGGAAATGAAGCTGTGGGTGCCGAGCTTAGTTCAAATCTGTTTACAGTATCGGCGAGGAATACTCTGTTCAACGGTAGCCTGGCATATCAAGGCACACGCACCGTCAGTAGAGTATACGTCAATGACCAACCTAGACCCAGAGGGTATAAGGGTGTGAACCAGAACTCCCCTGATTATCAAGCTGGACTTACTAAAGGCCGCTACATCGTTGTAGAATTGGAATTTTGGACATTAACCGGCGGACAGTCCACTTTGGAAGCATCCAAATCCACCGTCCAGAATTACAACATTGTATCTAGTGGCGATATCAAGCTTGATGGCAAGGCTGCCATTGTTAAGTCGGCTTTCGCACAGTCAGGTACCGTCAATGAAATCATCGACAAATTTGAAGTGGGTCCCAAAATTGATAAAGCGGACGCGATGCAGTATGGACTCTATATTCATAAGGACGGCAACGGCGCTCCGGTAAAAAGGCTTCCCCTTTACATCTATGCTCACGGTTCTACCCGCGGCGGTACACAGGACGGGGATACCTTTGCGCCCATCAGGTCCGCCAACGGAGCCACCGCGCTTATGAAAAAAATGGAGAAGAACGCTAAATACGCTAGTCATATCATCGCTTTGCGGGCGCAAAACAACGTTCAGGCAACACCTGCTACCTTAAAGGCTTATATCGATGATCTGGTAAGTAAGGGACTTGTTGACCCCAACCGTATTTACATGGCAGGCTTCTCTATGGGAGCCGCTTATACGAATACTTTCTTGACGACATATCCCGATGTGCTCGCAGCCGCGGCGCCTATGTCTTTTCCACCATCAATCAACGCGAAACAAGCCGATGCTCTTAAAAGCTTTGCATACTGGTCATTCGTTAACACCACTGATTCTTCAACAATAAAAACAGGGGCGGAAGCTTATATAGCGAATATAATGCCCCTATTGGAAAACGCTAGGCACACGTTCATCGACAGAAATGAAATATTCGTCTGGCCTTATGACCAATGGACCAAGGCGGAAGCACCTGTTAATGGAACCAATTGGATTCCTTCCGGCCATGAGATGGAAGCTTCAGTTCTGTGGAACAATATTTCAGGGTACACAGATACTTTGTCCAATGTAGGTTCCAACAAGGAGTGGAGCCTTAAGCCTACGGCGCAGTCCTCTAAGTTGCCGACTTGGAACAATGACTACACTGACGTCTTTGATTGGATGTTCGCGCAGAGAAAAACGAGCGTACCCGGTGCTTCTGGTGGCAATACCGGCAATACCAGCAGTTCGGGCAATACGGGCAATACCAGCACCAGCAATACGGGCAATACCAGCACCGGGACAGTCACTGGATCGTTGAAGCCGACCTACACAGTGAACACACCGAAGGATAAGCCTGCGGTCACGGACAAGAACGGCAACACCATCCTGCCCGGCGGCGGCGAGATTACGACCAAGGGCGGGACGAAGATTAAGGTACCCGAAGGCACGACTATAGACTCAAAAGGTAAGGTGACCATTCCGGCGGGCAAGAGCGCCGAAGTGACACTACACGGCGGCGCGAGTGCCGGCTTAGACAAAGGCATGTCGCTGAACATCCATGAGGGTACGGAATTTGTATTTGAAGACGACACCCCGCTGGGCTTCCGTGTGGTGTCTGGCAATCCTTTCAGGGATGTCAACATGGACGACTGGTTCTACAGCTACGTAAACTCCGCCTACACATACGGTCTTTTCAACGGCACGACGTCCACGACGTTCTCACCGGGCACCTCAATGACGCGTGCGATGTACGTGCAGGTACTGGCCAATCTTGAGAACGTAAACCGCTCCAGCTACACGAATTCCCGTTTTAGCGACGTGATGGATGGGCAGTGGTACACGGCGGCAGTCGAGTGGGCGGCCGAAAGCGGCATCGTCAACGGTATAAACGCAGACCTGTTTGAACCCAATTCACCGATTACACGCGAGCAGATGCTGGTGATGCTGTACAATTACATGAAGTACAAGGGCTATGAGATACCTGAAAGTCAATCGAAGTCCTTCGCGGACGAGAGTCAGATCAGCTCATGGGCGTTGAAGGCCGTTCAGGCACAGCAGGGCATCGGAATTGTATCAGGCAAGCCGGGCAACTTTTTTGCCCCCCAAGCCAACGCCACCCGCGCTGAAGTAGCTGCTATCTTTATAAAGCTCATCGAATATCTCGCTAAGTAAAAGCGTAAATAGAAACATGTGGACCCTTTCGGTTGGGCAAGATCCAGCCGGAAGGGTCTCTTTTTAGCAATCCTGATTACAAGGGAAGGAAAACGTCGTTATGTGGCGAAAATACTCAAAGAAGTAAAAAAATCTCATGGGAAAGGAGACCCCATGTTCATTGTTAATAAAGAACATTATGACCAGCATGAACTGGAACGTCGAATACACGCGATATACGCATTATTGGGTTCCTCTGTTTGGAAGGAACGGCGGACAGCTGTATGCATGAAGGAGCCGGCGAATATTCTGGCCGCCACGGAGCTGATTATTAGGAATGAGGGTTCGGTGCTTCTGATAAACGGCGACACCCCGATTGAAACCGCTCTCAGTCAAGCCGATGACGCAGGCTGTACGGGTCTGCTGACCGACGCAGGAGGCAGCGCCGTCTTTCACCCTCTACACTCAAGCCTGGATCGGATTCATGGTGAGCCGTCCTTGCTTCAATTCAGCTCCGGCACGACCGGCGCTCCCAAGCTAGTGCAGCGGTCTTGGTCTCATGTGCAAATGGAAATCGAGGCCTACAACAAGCTGCTGCCCTGCAGCGGGGAGGATACACCGATCATTCTGGTGCCCGTATCCCATTCCTTCGGATTCATCACAGGCACGCTTTCCGCACTTAAGCGCGGTGTAGAGCCGGTTATCGTGACGGACAAGAACCCCAAGTTCGCCCTGCATCTCATGCAGCAGCATGATCGCCATGTGGTGTATGCGGTGCCCTTCCTCTTTCAAATTCTGCTCAGTCTGATGAGAGAGAAGGTGCTTCTTAGAAAGCTGGTATCCTCTGGTTCCCCGATGTCTGCAGAACTGCTGAACAGGCTTGGGGGTGCAGAGGTGGAGGTGATCCAGCAATACGGGTGCTCTGAGGCGGGCTGCATCTCGCTTGGCGACCGGCCCTCCGATTCTACGGATGCCGGGATGCTTCTGGAGCATATGGCAATGGAAAGGGCCGGAACCCGGGAGCAGCCGGATGAAATCATCATTGCCACAGGCGGACGCCGGATTCATACCGGAGATTTGGGATATTGGTCGGGCGGCAGGCTTCATGTTCAGTGCCGGATGGATGATCTGATTAATGTGTCAGGACTGAAGGTAGCTCCCTCCGAGGTGGAGGATGTCATCCGAAGGCTGGACGGCGTTCAGGAAGCTGTCGTGCACAAGGCTCCGCATCCCGTTTGGGGGGAGGCTGTCAAAGCCCGAATCGTCCGGAAGGGCGATGCGCTGTCTCAGGAGGAGGTGAAGAGGTGGTGCGCGCGGTTTCTGCCTGCTTATAAAGTTCCGGGCTTTATTGCTTTTACGGAGGACATTCCGAAGACGAGTACAGGGAAGGTTATGCGAAAACAATTGGTAGAAGAGGAGTATGGTATTCATGGATAAGGAACAAACGATAGCTCAATTGAGGCAGGTCATGTCCGAACAATTGGAGCTCGCTCTCCCGGACGTCATTAAAGAGGAAGACCGGCTGTACGAAGACTTAAACGTAGATTCGATCATGGTACTCCAATTGGTGGTCTACATCGAGGAAGTGTTCAACGTAACTGTTCCCGAGGAGGATTTGGATCCTGCCGTCTTCCAAACGGTCAGTTCTTTAGTCGATTTCATCCATGCCCTTAAGGGGGAGCCCATCGCCCAAGTGGAAACCAAATCTTAAGATCATAGAAAAGGATGGATATGATGATGAACGTGAATGAACAGGATATCATACAATTCGTGATTGACCGGGTGGCCGATTTGACCTCCAGACCGGAGCTGGCGGAGGAATTGAATGGGGACGCCCCATTGGAGGATGCAGGCGTGGATTCGGTGCTGCTGGTCAACCTGATGATGCAGATTGAACAGCAGTACGAGATTTTTTACGAGGACGACGAGCTTCTGCAGGAGAACTTCGCCACCGCGCGCTTGATCTCACAGCGCATATTGGCCAAACGGGCCGTTCAAACCGAGGTTTGATGTGAAACAAGCCCATTGCTTTCTGAACGGACTCGGTTATGGCTTGGAGCAAGCCGGATGGGATGAACGTCCGCTCTATATCGGTGCTTGGGACGCGCCATTCAGCGTTACGGAGGACGGCAAGCTGACCTATTTCTCAGCGGACATCACCCCGTCCGAATATTTGCAGCTGTTCACCCGTCTGTACGGGGAAGGGGCCGTGGAGTGGTATGATTACGGGGCCGAAAAGCTCATCAACCTGAAGAAGTTCCTGGAGGTCCTGCGGCGTCATCCGGAGCTTCCAGTTTTGGTACAGCTTGACCTGTTTCATATGCCTTATCAAAAAAGAACGTTTCAAACCATGCATCAGCCCCATTTTGTCATCGTACACGGAATGCGGGGCGGTCAATTCATGGTATACGACCGCTATTTTGAGTGGGAAGGATTAGTGGCCGCGAGCCATGTACACGATGCTTTTCTGAGCAATGAGCTGGGCGGGGGACTGCTGCTTCATCCCGAATGGCTGCATGCGCCGGACGCTCACGAGGTGGCGAGAATCTTCGAGGATACGATCGAGACCGATCCGGGTGAATGGTCGCTAACCGGCACGGTGAGGCGGAGGATTATGCAGACGGTGGAGTCGCCCGATATGTATCCGCCCGGGGCCTTGAAGGATGCTGTATCCCAGCTAGGCATCCTCGCCAAACGCAAATACAGCTACGGGCTGCTGTATCAATATTTTTCGGAAGCGCTTAATCAAGGTACGGAGCTGTATCAGGAGCAGCTGGAAGGCTTCATAAGAATGTGGAGTACGCTCGCTTACCTGGTGATCCGTACGTCCATGCCGGGACGAACCGGAGAAATCGGACTGCTGGTGGATAAGGTGGAGCAGTTGCACAGGACGGAGCAACAGCTGAAGGAGGAATTGACCGATGTCTATCACCGCTGGAAACCTCGATTTGCATGCTGAGTACAGACCCAGGGTGGGCTGCTTCGATGGCCATTCCCCCCGGTTGAACGAACGGGTGATTGATGACCAATGGACAGGGTATCTGGCTGAATATACGGAGCTGGTCCGCATTCCGCCGGTACGTTTTGCCAAGATCTTCGGGGGTTCGCTTCGCCAGTTCTCCAAGCAGCCGATGTCTTCGCTTCCGCAAGCATCGGAGCGGCTGGCCCGCTTATGCGAAGAATACGGAATCGATACGCTTTATGTGAACGCTCCTTATTTCATGCCTTTCCTGATGCTGGTTCGGAGCTTCGCCAAGCTTCCGCTTCGCTTCATGGTTATCGCCCATTCCGTCGCATCCGCCCGTTGGCTGACAACCTGGCTGTCCTGTGCGCCTTGGATTACCGAACAGGATGTGCTGCTTGCCAGTACGGAATCTTGCAGACAGGCGCTGGTGAATATCTCCCCCCGGTACGCGCATGCCCATAAGATTCCGTTATGCATCGACACCTTGCTGGCTGCGGAGCCGGTTCGGCCGCTTGCTAGTAAACGTCTGCTATCCATCGGCCGGCTGGAAGAGGTAAAGAACATTCATGTGCTCTTAGAGGCTATGGCGGAAATCAAGCAGCGTGTCCCGGACACGGTATTGACGATTGCCGGAGAATATACGGGGGCTGTGCAGGAAGCTGACCGGTATCAAGAACGGCTTGAAGCCATCGTAGCGAAATATAGACTGGAGCAAGCCGTGGAATTTACAGGTCCCGTCCACGGGAGTGAGAAAGACCGCCTGTTCCGGGAATCCAGGCTTCTGGTCAACCTCTCCACCGATCCGGGAGAGACGTTTGGCTTCAACCTCCTGGAAGCGAAAGCCCACGGTCTTCCTGTGGTCTGCACCAACTGGGACGGTTTCCGGGAGCTGCTTGTTGACGGCGAGGACGGTTCCTTTGTCCAGGTAGACTGGTCCGGTGAACATCCTAAGATCGATCTGGACGAGCTGGTTCGCTGCTGCACCGAGGTTCTGCTGGATGAGAAGTTTCACGGCAATCTCTCGCAAGGCGCGCGGCGCAACGCTCTAATGTACGACTATCGAACCATCATGCCGCAGATCAGGAGGCTCCTGAATGCTCCCCTTGGACAGATAGCGGGTGAGGCGGAGGAGACCGCCCTGCTGGAAGCTTCTATGAGAACGCTGAACGAAATCTATCATTGCAGCTTATTGGAAGCGACAGGCTGCTTGAGTGAATCGTCGCTGTCGGTTCTGGATTGGCAGCCGCCCGGTGACACGGAGGAATGGATGCGCAGGGTGAAGCCGCTTATTCAACATTTTGCCGGGAGGAACCATCATGCACACGTTTAAACTCTTCCGACGTCTTGCTCCCTACGTGAAGATCAAATGGAATTTAACCTTGATCGCTTATGCTTGCACGTTCCTGCAATTGGGACTCGTCATGCTTCAGCCCTTAATCTTCGCCTATCTGATCGACCATGTGCTAATTGAAGGAAACCGTGACCTGATTGTCCCGCTGCTTAGCCTTTCCTTGGGAATAGGTGTTCTCTCCATCGTGTTCCTGTTTATCCGGGTAGGTCTGTTCCGCTATCTGGGCATCTGTAATATGCTGGATATCCGGGACGAGCTGTTGAAGCATGTCCGGCAGATTCCCATTCCGGAGATTCAGAAGCATGGACCCGGGAAATTCACGGCCTTGCTCGGGATGGATACAGCTACGATGGGTAATTTCCTCAACCACATTCTGGTCGAGATTACCTCACAGCTGTTTATGATGCTGATATCCCTCGGAATCCTGTTCTATATGGACTGGCGGCTTGGCATCGTTGCGACGCTTAGTATCCCCTTCCTCTTATGGGTGCCAGGGCTGTTCCGCAACGCTGTGGTGCGTTATTCGTCCGACGTTCGAACCCACAATGAAGAGATCGGAGCCTATCTCTATGAAGCGATCGAAAGCTCGCAGGAAATCCGGGCTTTAGGACTAGAGGGATGGGAACGGAAGCGGAATGAAACGATGTACAAGGGGCTGGTGAAGGCCAGCACTCGGGAAACGCTGTATGCCGTTATGTCGTTTCAAATCAGTGGTTTCGTGATTAGCCTGATCCTGGCTGCCATCTATTGGGTCGGCAGCTATCAGGTGCTCCACCAAATGTTGACCGTTGGCATGATGGTTGCTTCCGTAACCTATCTGCAAAACGCTCTGAATCCGGTACAGCAGATTAACAACTTTTTCAGAGAGCTTCAAGGCGCGGAAGTTGCAATGGGCAGAATCGAGCAATTCATCCAGACCCCGATCGATCTCTATTCGGAAAATGAGAGGAAGCAGGCTTCGCCTGCAAGGGAGCCTCAGCTTGAAGCAACGCCATCCGATATTGAGGTGAGCAGTCTGCGCGTCGGGTACGGTGGAACGGAAATCTTGAAGGATCTATCCCTGTCGCTGTCTCCGGGCAAGGTATATGCTTTCGTCGGGCGAAGCGGGGCAGGGAAATCCACCCTTTTCCGGGCGCTTATCGGGATGATGCCCGTTCTCGAAGGTGAAATTCGTATCGGCGGACAGAATCTGGAGGAGATGACCCGCAGCGCAATCAGCCGCAAGGTTGGCATCGTGTTCCAGGAGCCTTACTTGTTCCGGGGTACCCTTATGGAAAATATTGCTGTCGGGAAGCTGGACGCGACGGAGGAGATGATCCTGCAAGCAGCCCTGAATGCGCGGCTCGGCTCTCTGCTGGATCAACTGCCTGAAGGACTCCACACGAAGATTGACCATAAAGGCTTCCAGCTGTCTGGCGGACAGCGGCAGAGGCTGGCTATTGCGCGTGCCCTCTTGCATAATCCCGATATTCTTATCCTGGACGAACCGACCTCCGCCTTGGACCAGCTTACGGAGAGTGAACTCATGAATTCCATACGCCACGCCATGGCGGGCAAGACGGTTCTGGTAGCCACCCATCGCCTGCAAACCATTATGAACGCGGACCGTATTCTGGTGATGGAGAACGGTTGTCTGGTGGCGGAAGGCGACCACGAAGAGCTCATGAAGCAATCGCCTGAGTATTATGCTATGGCATCGACCTTCGAGCGCGATACATCTGTGGCCGGACAGGCATCTCATAAAGAGGGGGTTACGGCATGAATGGCACAGGCACCCTCAGGGAATTGTTTCAACGTGCACGAAGGCATGACCGGGGAATCACTTACGCGGCACGAAGCGGCGAGTCCGATTGGACAAGTTATGCGGAACTCGGAAACCGCATGGACCTGCTCGCTGAACGGCTGAAGCAGGAGCAGCTGCGTCCGAATTTTATCGGGGCCGTCTGGATGGCTCCGACGCCGGAGTGTCTGGCTGTCATCGGGGCCGTCATTTTGGCGGGAGGCATTCCGCTCCCCATCCACAGCTACATGCCGGGACAGGACATGCTTCGCCTCATCCGCAAATTTGAACCCGAAGCTGTGTTCGTCTCGGAAGAGAATCTTCCAATCCTTGCGGAATGGAACATGCAAGGGGAAGAGCTGGCATTCTGCCTGTATGCAGGTATGGCAAGCGGACCGGTTGCAGGAATCGGCTCCGCTCCGCGGCCGATACGCCGGTACACGCCGCCAGAGGCCGCGCGTATGATATTCCTCTCCTCCGGTTCGACGGGAGAGCCGAAGGGTATCATGCTGAGCGACCACAACATGCTGTCCAATGTGGACGCAATCCTGGACTACACGTCTCTGTGCGACAAGGACATCGTTCTGCTCTCGAAGTCACTGGGGTACTGCTCGACCATTGTTGGGGAATGGTTTGCCGCCATGGCCTCCGGAGCCAATCTTGTGCTAAGCGGGGGCTTCGTGCATCCCTTCGAGATGATCCAGTGCGTCCGTACGAACAAGGTGACCTTCTTATGTACTGTACCATCTGCGATCCTGCCTCTAATCCATTCCGCCAAATGGTCGGCGGAGGATCTGCTCACGCTCCGGCAGATGCTCATTGTCGGCGGCCCGATGCCTGCCGTCATGCTGCTTCGTCTGGCTGACCGTCTGCCTCACGTGCGGCTGACGCCCTCCTATGGACTGACCGAAGCATCCCCGCGCGTCTCATATTTGCCCTATGCGCAGTTGAGGACGAAGCCGCAATCCGCCGGAATACCCATTAACGGCGTCGAGCTGGCCATCGTTCAGGACGGAAGGGAGGCGGCAACAGGGGAGAGTGGAGAGGTGGTCGTTCGCGGGCCGAATGTGATGATCGGCTATTATGACGATCCGGATCGCACCCGCGAGATCCTAGGCCCCCTTGGCCTGCATACCCGGGATACCGGCTATCTGGACGAGGATGGATATTTGCACTTGACCGGGCGGACCGATAACGCTCTCCTTGTCGGGGGACATACGGTGTACCCGGAAGCGGTCGAAAGCGTCCTATTAAGCTTGCCTGGGGTGGCGGACGCTGCTGTGTCGGCCGTAGAAGACCTTCAATGGGGACATCGTCTGATTGCCGTGGTCGTATCCGAAGCTTCCACAGAGCCTGTCAGCAGCCCGGAGCTGCATGCCTGGTGCGTAAAGCGGTTATCCTCGGCCTTGCGTCCCAGAGAATTCCGCTTCGTTACGGCTCTGTCCAGAACCGCCAGCGGAAAGCTGGACCGCAAAGCCCTGAAATCTATGGTGAAGGAGGAAGAGCATGTCCACCGAGCATGAAGATCTATTCTTTAAGGTGAGAGAAACAATAGCCGCTGTGGCCAAGAGGCTAACAAGCGAGGTCGAGCTGGACCATGCCTTGGTAGATGATCTGGGAATCGACTCCATTCAAATCCTGGAGCTTCTGGCGGCCCTGGAGGATACATTCAGCTTTGAGCTGGATGTGGACGATATTCGCCCGGAATCGTTCCGAAGCGTCCAGGCCGTATTGCATTTAGTAGAACGCAAGGTGGCTTCATGAAAGTGTTCACCCCGGGCCATTTGCAAGAGCTGGCCGACGAATTGCGCCGGACTTATCCGTTTTATAACCCTTATACGGACGTTGATTTCCATCAGCTGCCGATTACAGACAAACACTTGATCGCAGGCAACCGCGCCCTTTTCGAACATCCCGATGTAGGAAGGGTGATCGAATCGTTCACCTCGGGAACTACCGGAGTGCCGCTGCGCTGCGTGAAAACCCCGGAGGAGATATGGAAGCTCTCGCTGACCCTGTATAAGCATAGAAAAAAGTGGGGGCTGCCGTCCAGGCACCGGATGCTGCTGCTGAGCAACCGTCTGCTGGCGGAGCCCAGGTCTCTTAGACATTATGCAGAGCTGATGATCAGCGAAGATCCTCATTTTATCCAGGGGAGAGCCTCCGCTCTCTGCGCGTTGGCCGAATATATGCGTGACGAGGGATATTCGTTGCCGTCTTCCCTCCTGTTTACCCAGAACTGGGGCGAAACGCTGCATGGCTCCCAGAAAGAACGGATCGAGGAGGTATTCCGCGTTCCATGCGTAGACTATTACGGACTGGAAGAGTTCTGGTGTATCGCGTTCGCAGGCCAGAACGGCCAACTGGAAATCGATGAGTCCGCCGTATATGTGGAAATTATCGATCCGGCCTCCGGACACCATGTAGAGGAGGGGGAATTCGGCGAAGTGCTGGTCACCTCGCAGATCATGAAGAGTCTGCCTTATGTCCGTTACCGGACAGGGGATATCGGAAGTATGCGCAGGGACCCTGAAACCGGCCGTCTCCTGCTTCAACTGCTTCCCGTCCGAACCTCCCAGATCCGGCTGCCTGGAGCGCAGGTGCATTCTGCCGTCTTCCGGTATTTGGACAAGTTTTTTTGGGAGCTTGCTGCAGCCAGAGGAGTCCGCCAATTTCAGATCGTGCAGCATACGTACACTTCTTTTTCCGTCCCGCTGGCGACTGAAGCCCCGCCAAGCGAGTTCGGGGACGTGCTGACCAAGCTATCCGCTTTTCTTCACCAAGCGGCGGGCAAGACGGTGGAATTGTCCATAGAAACCGTCTCAAGGCTTGAAGCCGATCCTGTCAGCGGCAAAATACCGTCCTTTGTCTGCCGTATTTCCTCAAATGAAGAAGGAGAATGAAGAGATGACGTCTCATACGGATACGCCGGCTGCCAAGCCGGAAATGTTGAAGCTGGCGGCGATGGAATGTGCAGCTTCCTGCATCCTGACCCACTTATACCGGTCCGGGGCCAACCCTGATCTGTTTCTGCTGGATTACTGGAATGTTAATTATGTGTCGCGCATTATTACAGCGAGCCAGCATGTGCGATTGAACAAAAGCTTGCCCTTTCTGTACGGCATCCATCTGGTCTACAAGGGAACTGGACCTGAGGCGCTAAAGCAGTCTGTTCAGTCAGGGAACCGTGCGGTAGTGAAATGCCGCCCATCCGATCTGGATTTTTTTCCACCCCATATGCTGGGCATGGCGGAGAGCGGATTCGAGCATTATATCCTCGCAGACAGCTTCGATGAAGTGCGTAACGCCTTCAGAGTATTCGATCCCATTGTCGATTTCAACGGCTTCCTGACCGGTGAAGAGCTTATGCGGGCATCGGCGGAGCCGGGAGAGGAGGAAATCATTTACTACGAGCTTCAGCCGGATCTAGAAGGGAAGGGGTTCGAGTCTCCCGGCAAGCGTGATATCTTCGCCTATGCAGCCAAGCGAAACTACGACATGTATGTCCGTTCTCAATACAGTTCGGGTACCGCCGCATTGGACAGCTTTGCCCGGGATTTGCAGGAATCTCTAGCTTTAAGCCCGGAACAAACGTCGAACTGGTTGAGCCAGAACTCGATCGGTATTGCTTCCATAACCAAGCTCCGCTCCTCCATATGGAAGAGCTTTACCGGGCTGGGCGTGATGGACAAGGGACAGGTGCTGGAAGGGACGAACCGGATCAGCGGGATCGTGAAGTTATGGACTACACTGAATTTCCTGCTTGTGAAATACCGCAAGCACATCGGGGACGAAGCGCTGCTGCGCTCGGCTCTTGCCAGACTGCGGGAAATTCGGGATGCGGAGCTTCAATTCCTAGCCTGGATGAATGGAATAGGCGGTGATCTGACTGCGGTATAATCTATGCACGATTTCTTTTCGGCACGAGCTGGTATCCTTCCGGGAGCTGCTCCGTTATGCTCTTGATACGGGCTTCAACGGTATAGAACTGTGGGGCGTGCATGCCAAGGCTTTGCTTCGCCAACGGGGACAGGAGCTGGAAGATATGCTGGATGAAATGTTCAGCTACGGGCTCGAAATCAACATGCTTAGCGATTATATCCCTCTCATGGGGAATCTCCCAATGGACGTTCTACTTAAGGAATGGCAGGAAACCGTACAGGCGGCCAAAGCGTTCCACACAGATAAGCTCAGGATTTTCGCCGGAAGCCTGAGCAGTCAATCTCTTGATGAGAAGGACTGGGAGCTTTGCACCGAACGTTTAAATATCCTTTGCGCCGTAGCAGAGAGGGAAGGGGTCTATACCGTGGTTGAGACTCATCCGGGAACCGCTGCCGACGGCTTAGATTCCACACTTCAACTGCTCCGGCAAACCGGCCACCCTGCCTTGAAGCTGAATTTGGACTTTCTGCACATTTGGGAGTCGGGCGCTGATCCCCTTGCCGCTTACGAACGCTTGAAGCCATGGATTGTCAATATCCATCTGAAGAATGTGGAAGCCCGGCAATGGCTCGAAGTATTCTCTCCTAACAATATATATTCTCCGAGCGGCAGCCGCAGAGGTATCGTACCCTTGGCCGATGGAGAAATGGACTGCCAAGCCATCATGAAGCGCCTTATCCTGGACCCTACCCAGGCCCCGGTATCTCTGGAATGGTTCGGAGCCAACCCCTTTCAAATCTTAAAGTCGGAGCTAGGCTGGCTTAAAGGGCTGGAGTCCGGTCTCAAGCCGGAGAAAGTGGAGGTGACGGGAACATGAATAACGCACCTTATGTGGAGCATCTGACCGGAACGCGCGCACCGAAGCTCTGGTACTCCAATATTAATTGGGAACAAGGAAAAGCCGCTCAAGCGATTCGCTTACCCCAAATTAGCAATGCGTCCGGAGACCGGCTCGTCTCGCAAATGGATCTCTACCAGATTTATTTGGCTGACCGGGATGATCTTGTTCTCCTGAAAGAGGCTCCGGATCCTGAATTCCTAGCTTATTTGGAAGAAGAGAAGATCATCATGCCATCCATCGCGATTGGCACACGGTCTGAATATACCGGTGAGTTTCGCCACCGGATTGCTGTTCCTTACTTGATGGACGAGCAGGAGGAGCAGTTTCTCAAGGAAAACGGAGGGAGCTGGATCGGCCCGCCAGCCCGATTGTCCGTGGAACTGAACAGCAAGATCGCAACGCGTAAATTATGCGAAGAAATCGGCTTTCCAGTCAGCGACGGCAGGATATGCGAGGGGCTTGACGCGATCCGCCGTACTTGCGCCGAGTTGGAGGGACGGCATCCTGGAGCCCGGCTGGTTGTAAAAACCGCTTACGGTTCTTCCGGCAAAGCGCTGTTCCATATCCATCGGGGCGCGGATTTGGAGACGCTGCTCGCATATTTACAGAGGCAGATCTCCCGGGGAGGCGGGCAACCGGTGGTGACGGTGGAACGCTGGCATCAGGTCGAGCGCCATCTGACGGCACAGCTCTGGCTGGGGGGAACCGATTGCGAGATCCTGGCTATGACCGAGCAGAGGATTACGGATGCAGGAGTTTACAGGGGGAGCCGGCTGCACCCGGACCTTCCTGAATCCTTGATCGTAGCTTATACCGAACAGCTGCAACAGCTAGGGAAATCTTTACATTCCCGGGGCTACGAGGGTTTCATCGGGGTAGACTCCATACTGGATGAAGACGGAACTTTAATACCGGTTATTGAGATCAACGCCCGTCTGACCATGGTCACGTATTTGCTGAAGATCCGCAAGCACTTGCTCGAACGCGGGTTTCCTAGAATGGAGACTCAATCCTATGATTTCAAGCTCCACCCTGGAGCCACATTTGCAGAATTTGCCGAAAAGGTGGCATCGATAAGGATCTCTGCCGAACAAGGCGGGGCATTCGTGTATGGTTTCCACCGTGATGGGGAATCGGCAGACCGTATCCGGCCTTGCAGGGTCTCGGCTCTGAGCTGGGGTGTGGACGATGAAGCTGAGAAGCTTGCCCGTCAAGGGCTGGAGGAAGCAATCATGGAATGGAGGGGAGCTGTCATATGACTATGGTTTCACAACAACTGTCTAATCAGCAGGAAGTGGGCCAACCCTTTTGGCTGGAAGCAGCCGAGCCGTTTGGATCACCCGTTTATGTATATGACGAGGGAAAGCTGGCCTCCGATTATTTTTCGCTGCGAGACGCTTTACCCAAGGATGTGACGCTATATTATTCCATGAAAGTCAACCCCAATCTGGAGGTATGCCGTCTCATCAACGGCTGGGGTTCGCCGATCGAAGTCGCATCGGTGGGGGAATATGAGATTGCCCGCTCTAACGGGGTAAATCCGAACAGCATCGTGTTTACCGGACCGGGCAAAAGCGCGGACGAGATTCATCATGTGCTTCGCCATGGGATCTACGCGATTAATGCAGAGTCCATCCCCGAGCTATTCGTCATTCACGATGAAGCTGTTGCGCTTGGTATGGCCGCTCCCGTTATGTTAAGGGTCAATTTGTCTACTGGAGCCAAAGGCTCGCGTATGTCATCGGTCGGACTTGCCTCCCAATTTGGCATCGACGACTGTGAAATTAATGAAGCGGTGCAAACCGCCATTAACCTTGAAGGGCTAGAGCTGATTGGATTGCATACGTACCAGGGCACGCAAAATTTTCACCTCGACTTTTACCGGGAGAGCGTTCCGATGATGTTCGGTCTCACCCGGCAGGTGCGAAACCAATTCGGCCTGCAGCTTCGATGCTTAGGGCTCGGCGGCGGTTTCGGTGTTCCCATGTTTGAAGGCGATGAGCCGTTTCCTGTCGAAGCTTTCGGGGCGTATCTTGCCGGGGAGTTAGAGCGCAACCGGGATTTGGAACTCAAAATGGTATTCGTAGAATCAGGGCGGCGGATTGCCGCAACGATGGGGATTTATGCGGTCAGAGTGCTGTACACCAAGCTCTCCAGAGGCAAAGCCTTCGCCATTGTCGATGGGGGAACCCATCACCGGGCTTTTTCCAGCCTGATGGGACGAAGCTTCAAGCAGCCGCTGCCTCTTCAGCTTTGGAAGGCGGGGGAGCGCAGGCTATACGAATCCGGTGAAGGAGAAGGCCGGATCTCCTACAATGTCTGCGGTAAATTGTGCACTCCCGCAGATGTGCTGCAAGGCAGCGTCATGCTCCCCCCTCTAGAGCCGGGGGATTGGATCGCGTTTCCCCATATGGGGGCATATGGCTTAACCTGCGGCAATATTC
The DNA here is from genome assembly GCF_000517965.1 of Paenibacillus sp. FSL R7-277. Lineage (NCBI taxonomy): Bacteria > Bacillati > Bacillota > Bacilli > Caryophanales > Paenibacillaceae > Paenibacillus > Paenibacillus sp. FSL R7-277. The sequence continues at coordinate 44,555 of NZ_ASPX01000055.1, read as the reverse complement.
ATTTTCTGTCTCATGCTCTTCCGAAGGAAGTGATTCTCCGCCCTGACGGTACGTTAAATGATGTGAGCTGGCTATCCACCTAATCAGTGAGTTCATCAAAGGGAGTTGACCATGTGACACCTGCCCATCGGATTGTGCCTTATAATGACATATGGCTTGATTGTGTCAATAATAACTTGATGGCGATTCTGATTAGTCATCATTCATCGTTCGAGAAGCTGCCGCTGACCTTTAAAACACAGTACTGGAAAAAACTCATCAACCAGACCTTCCCCGAAGACAATTTTGAAAGCTTGCTTCAGCAAGGATTAATGCTGCCGAAGATTCAATATGATACTGAACAGCTCTATCATTATCTTCGCTTTGAGGATCAGCTTATTGAGCAATCGGATATCCCTTTCCTGGATGAGATGATTCAAGGCGCTTTAGACAAGCAGAAATATGTCTTTCTCGATGTGGACCGCTTTTTTTATTCTAGTGGAAGAGAAGCCGGAAAAATACATTTTATCCATCCGACCTTTATTCATGGAAAAAGTGCCAGTGGGGAGGCATACACCGTAATTGAAGATTGCTTATCTCCAGGGCGAATGCACGATTATCTAACTCCACTTGAAGTCATTATGGAATCTACCCAATATCTAATTACAAGCGGCAGAAAAGTTAGATTCATAATGGTGTCTGTTCATGAAGGATCGATAAGGAATTTTAACCATGATTTTTCAGTACAGGACTCGTTTATCTCAGAACTCAGAAGCAATCTATTGGATGATAAAGTCGTTTTTCTTGAGCAATATGGTCTTCATTATCAGTTGGGACTAAAAGCGTTGACCGATTATGTAGAAGAATTCGAAGAACTTGTAGGTAATTTAAACGAAACTAGCATATTTGCCTTGAGAAGCAGTTCTTTTGCACAGAATCATAAGAAGAATAACAGGCTTTTTAAGTTACTAGAAGATAAATCGGCCCATACAAATCTCTATAAGCAGTTAGCAGAACAAAGCATGGAGCTAAGTCGTTTATGGGAAATTTACAGAACGACAGTTATTAAAATGATGGCATCTAATAATCGTGTTTATAATCAAGCGTTCGTAAAACTCGAAGAGATTGTGAAGAAAGAATATCACATGGTCCAGACGATGAAGATGGCAACTGAGGTTAGTAACTCTTAGCGAAAAGGCCGCCAATTGGCGGCCTTTTTTATGTTGCTTTTTCGGTCAGGCATGATATTCCCGTACCTTTAGGCATATAAATTCACGAAAGCAGGGAACTACAAGAACCATGTGGAATAGATACACAACTTTACTGTAATAGGAGGTCGTGAAATGGAGTTACCGACACATTCATTGTATAGCTGAGCAAATAAATTAGAATTATTAAGCTCCACGGACTTAAAGATATACACTTCCTATTATACGGTCCTTAAACTTTTAGCAGAAGTCGTATATGAAAAACTCGTATATAAAATGAAAGTCCGTTTTGAGTAATTACCATAAAACGCTTTCATATTCACCTTGCCGCTTATTTGCAGCTGTGTTATGTCAAGAATTAGACTTATCACTTACACAATTTTACTATTATCGATAACTACAGGCACTGTTTCTATAGACACTGTAGGTTTGCTATAGCCACTTTTAACTATTTTCTATATTTGTATAATGGGTGTTTTTAAAATGAAAATAAAAGGAAATGGGGAGAGTTATGTCGAATTTTATACTTACTAGTATAAAAAACAAAAAGGTGAGATAAAATGACATTCTACTTCCCAGTGCCTCATTTATATCATTTAAGAAACAATAAGGATATTAATGACGAAATGGAATTTAAAGATCAAAAGAAAGATATTTCTAATATCTTGAAACAAATTTGCAGTAAATCAGAAAATTTAAACTTTTTGCTTGGTTCTGGTTGCTCATTACCGGCAATTCAATTGATGGGTAAAACCTTTATGGATTTAAAATCAAATGAACCCCAATTAACTGAAGTTTTGGGGAAGTACGATGGAGACAGTAAGGATATTGAGGGTTTTTTAAACCACTTAAATCACGGCTTGAATTTTTTGGAGCCAAATTCTGAATACTTTAATAGCATAGAAGACGCCTTCAAAAAAACAAAAAAATTTCTTTTGAAATCTATAATGCTTGATTATTATGTAAAACAACATGAACAATCAACACCCGGAGATTTGAATACTATTGTAACTTTAGACTTATATCTTAGATTTTATAGGAGCATCTTTAGCTTTCGAGAATTTAATAAGCAAGTATCTCCTGTTAACGTCTTTACAACTAATTACGATTTGTTCTCTGAAGTATCACTTGAAATGCTAGGAATACACTATACCAACGGATTTAAGGGGTATGTCTCTAGAACTTTCGATCCTTCTGTATTTCGCTTAAGACTCGTCGATGAAGAGAATAGATACAAAGAAAAATGGAGTGCTGTTAGACGATTTGTGAAATTATTTAAAATTCACGGTTCTATTGATTGGATTTTTGATGAGAAAGATCAAATAATAAAGCAAAGCAACAGTTTTAATAATGAATTCACCAATGATTCCCAACAAATTTTGATTTATCCAACGTTACATAAACACCTTGAATCTCAACAAAGTCCTTATTCTGAACTTTTCAGAGAGTTCACAAATCATATGCAAAGAAAAAACTCAACACTAATAGTAATTGGATATGGTTTTCCCGATGAGCATATCAATCAATTAATTTCGCAATCACTTCAACACGATGATTTCAACTTAATAGTATTTGGTAATAAAATCGAGCAAAACGCTAAGCTTTTCATTGAAAAACATAAAGAAAAAAGCAACTTTCATTTCATCGGAGGGAATTATGCGAATAAAGAAGATGGTCATTTTTTTAGTAACGTTATCCAACTGCTAGAGGATGGGATTAATAATGCAGACTCTGAATAGCATAGGAGTTATAAGTAAGGTATCAACGAATAAAATTGTTATAGAAATACCAGATACCAATAAAATTAATTATAATTTCCATGGGGATCTTTATATTTGCGAAGGGATAAATTCTTTCGTTACTATATATAAATCATTACATCAAAAATTCATTTATCAAATTATAAATTTAGCTGAATTGGAAAAGCCATTTGATAATGTAGAAGAAGAATCAAAATTTTATAATAAGGCATATTTCGAAGCAATACCTATAGGAGAGATAAAGGGAGATAACTTTAAATTTGGCTTATCAAAGTTTCCGATGATTGGAAATGATGTATATCTTACCGATTTTCTTGATATGGATTTAATTTTCAAAATTGAAGATAATATCCCTGCGTTGACCTTAGGCTTATTAGCGAGCCATGAATACTATTCTCCGAAATTCTCATTGGACAAATTACTTTCAAATCATATGTGTGTTTTAGGTAACACAGGATCAGGAAAATCAACAACTGTACGTAAACTTTTAAATGAAATAATCTTAACGGCAGAAGAATTCTCATTAGATATTAACTCTGCTAATTTTATTATATTTGATGTTCACGATGAGTATGATAATCTTCCGGATAAAGCATCAACTATTACCGATGTACTAAAAGACATCTCAATCCCTCTTGACACATTATCTCCAGATGATTGGATTAATTTAGTACAGCCAGCTAGTGCAGTGCAACTTCCTATTTTAATGAATGGGCTACGTTTAGCCAATCTAATTGAAAATAATGAAGCTTCTTTTTGCGATTGGGTTAAGGCATATTGCGCTTTAGAACTATATAATAATGTTCACACTGAAGTTGTAGGTAAAAGAACTAAAATAGTGTCTTTGCTTCAAAATATAACTGATCCAACAATAAAAAGTATTCTAACAAGATATAGTTCTCAATATGGTAATTTTCAAGGTTATGATGAACAAGTTTTCATTGATGCCATTAAAAGCTTTATACGCAATAAATCAACATATCATTATGAAGATTGTAGCGAATTAATTTTATCTCTTTTGGAAAGTTCTAATAGTAAAGTATCACAACTAAAAAATTTAGAGTTGGGAATAGAACTGACTTTTTTATTTGAAGAAAGTAAAGGAAATTCTCAAGTGCGTTCATACTGTTCAACTTTAATGACGCGTATCAGCAATTTAATTGCCTCATACTCTAAATCAATGTTTGATAATGACCAGCAAAAAATCAATAATTTCAATCAAGTTTGTAAATTCGATAAAGGTTTTACTCTATTTAAAGTCGCCAGTCTTGAGAATAAAGACTTGCTATTCTTTACTAGTTATGTATTAAAAATAATCTATAATAATCAAAAGGAACAACGTTCTCGAAATAATAAACAAGTTAATTCACTTTACCACTTTATTTTTGACGAAGCACATAAATATATAACCGAAAGTGATAATGATTTTTATAATTCTATAAAGATTTTTGAACAAATAGCAAAAGAAGGGCGGAAATTTGGAATTTTCATGTTTTTAGCAAGTCAGAGACCCGGCGAGTTATCCAAAACAGTGTTATCTCAATGTAATAATTTCATTCTTCACAGAATTAGAAGCAATGTTGACCTAGAACAAATGAGAAGGAGTATACCATATATTAGTGATTCACAGTTACAACGCATTTCTTACTTAATAACAGGTTCTGCATTACTGGTAGGTGAAGCATTTTCAGTGCCGATGGAAATAATAATTAAAGGAGAAGACTACGGTTATCCGTCGAGTACTTTACTCCCATCAAATGTTTGGGGAGCTTTTAGCAAAGAAACAGATTAAGTATCCTTTTTTAACTTTACGTAATAATACAAAGAAATCGTTTACTCAGGATAACAATAAGATACTTATAGATGATTTTTATTATTCTACTCAATTTAACAAAGATCTATATAATAATAATGTGAATACATTCCAAACTTGTAATCGTTATTTAAGAAAGAATCTACTCAGGAATCATTCTAATTGTATAAAACAATTTTGGCAGTTACTAAAAAGTGATGAGGAAGAGTTCCCTGATATTTGTCCATATGCTTACGCGTATATTAACTGGCGTAAAACACTTTTAAAGACTGAACATTTTTATAGTTCTGATACCCGAAGTAGTGTTGTGGCGCGAAGTGGAGGACGACACGGATATGAGCTGCTTACTAATGCAATAACTGATGACATTAAATTATTATTAGAAGAATATGTTCTTAGTAGTAAGGGTAAACAGGTTAATAAGGATACATTGGTGTGGATTCAAGAACAATGGTCATATCGTTTTAGTTTAGCATTTTTTTATGACTGTCTTAAATATGCCAACGATACTTTGCTGCATGGCAAGAAACATACAGATTGGGATAAGATCCTCATGAGCACAAAAGCCAATTTTAAAATTGCTTTCAAATACCAAGAGATTAAAGGAAAGCGCGCTAAAGGTATAAATTTTAAAATGTATTATGAGAATACAGCTAACACTAAAATACCTGAACATCAATGTCCAAATCATAGCTTAAGAAGAAAGAGAGCTATTCCAAAAATGAAATCATATTTACCGGCTCGAATATCCATGGATTACCCCCAAAATTATGAATTGATTAATTACGTGAGTTCCTATATTAAGAAACAGGATTATTAAAAACAACTCCTAAGGAGTTGTTTTTTTGTGGCCAAAAGGGGGCCTCGTCGGCAATGGGATCATGTTCTTGTCCTACAAGGGACTATGTTTTTGTCCACCGACAAATCAAGGCCAAAGAAGAGTTCAGAAGCAAAAATACACATAGATACATATGTACAAAATACGGGTTTTGTGAATAAGTACTTATTTAAAAGTGAACCGCGACTCAATCGTATAATTAAATCATGTACTAATCGTCCTCTGACAGGATTTTGACGGTTTACATGCTACGTTGTATTTATCGCTTCCATCCCAATAACGCATCAACTGTCTCATCTACCCGCGGACATAAATCCTTATCCAATAAACATAGATAACAATTGTATCATTAAGTATACTGACAAACATTCTTATAACACCACAATATCATATTCAGCTTACACCAGCTTATAAAATTGATTATTTCCATACCATATTATGTAATATTCCTGACCAAGTTCAGCCTAAATCCTTATCTTTAGCAATTTTCAAGATATGTTGTCTCTTCCATAATCAATCCTTAAATCTTAAATCTTTAATATTCAAAACATAATGAGTTATACTAAGCCTAATAACCAAATTGAATATCGGAGGATCAACGAATATGAGGAAACTCGTTCTATTCCTGCACGCTTCGCTTGACGGTTTTGTAGAAGGCCCGAACGGCCCAATGGATATTAGCTGGGTTGCCTATGATGCTGATCTGGAGAGCCACGCGAGGGAAATTCTGAGTACTGCGGACACGGTCATTTGGGGTCGTGGTACATATCAAATGATGCATAGTCATTGGCCCTCCGTCACAGCAGATCCCTCCGCTTCGCAGCACGAACGGGATCATGCGGAATGGATTGAGAGGACAGCCAAAGTGGTCTTTTCCACAACCCTGGAGAACGTTGAATGGAATAATTCCAGACTGGTCAAAGAGGACGTCGAGGAAGAGATCCAGCGTCTCAAAGAGCAGCCAGGCGAGGATATCGTCATTCTCGGCAGTCCCCGGTTCGCACACACTCTTATGCAGCTTGGCTTAATCGATGAATATAAAATTACGGTCTCCCCCGTCGTGATCGGCAGCGGCTTGCCGTTATTCCAAGGTGTCCAGGAGAAGATTAATCTGAAGCTTATTGAGAACAAAACATTTGATTCTGGAGCCATAGGCCTCGTATACCAGACCGTTAGATAACCTCGTCACTTATTCAGACCAATGTACTATCCAGCTTAACCAATCTCTCCACGAACACCTCGTTCGCCCGGCTGGGAACATGACCGGTCAGCCGCACAATCGAGAAGTCTCTTTCAAGGCTCAGGCTTTGCACAGGAATTTCTAAGAGCTTACCGGTCTCGATCTCCCTGCGGACCACCCACTTTGAGAGAATGGAAATCCCCAGTCCGGCAGCTACGGCCTCCTTCACGCCCTGACTACTGTTGATCTCATACGAGCGCTTCATTCTTAGACCAGCCTGTGCCAAAAAATGATTGCTGAACGAACGCGTCCCCGAACCGCTCTCACGCAGCACCCATATCTGATCCTGGAGTACGCCCACCTCCACCGCGCCCGTTCGCGAGAGCGGGTGATTCTCAGCAGCGACAATAATCAGTTCGTCTTTCATAAAATGAACAACCTGCAGATCCGCCGCCTCGATGCTTCCTTCGATCAGCCCCACTTCAATCTTATTCTCTCGCAAGGCAGTGACAATCTCCGTTGAATTCGCAATCGTCATTCCCATATCTACGTCAGGATATTGCTTGGCGAAGGATGAGAACAGCCGGGGCAACACATATTCGCCAATCGTAAAGCTTGCCCCGATGTGTAAGCTTCCGCTGACGGTATCATGCAGCCGGGCCAGATCGAGCTTCACCGACTCGTAGAGATTCAACATTTCCTTCGCCCGTCTATAGAACAACTCCCCCGCTTCCGTCAGCTTCACCCATTTGGGCGAACGGTTCATCAGCTTTACGCCAAGTTCCTTCTCCAGATTACGGATCTGCAGACTGACCCCAGGCTGTGACAGATGCAGAAGCTCTGCCGCCCTGGAGAAGTTCCGCTGCTCCACAACCGTTACATAGACCACCAAGGATTCAAGCATGGTTGATCGCGCACCCCCTTTAAGATAACTATTTATTATGATATACATTTAAAATCCGTATTTCCCTAAACAATCATAACTGAATATAGTGTTTAAAGGAACTAAATTCAACCTATTGGACGTGACTTCGATGAATCTACACTTAGCTGTGCGCATGGAAGTAAAGAAAAAACAGGGCTTTGCGCTCGGTATCGCCTTGCCTCTAATGCTGGCCCTTTTCGCCAAATACGTATCCGCCTTCCCCTTCCTGTGCATTATGGGGCAATTAGTCATAGCTATTCTGCTCGGAATGATCTGGAGAGCCACGCTAGGCGTTCCAAGTTATTTAACACCCGGAATCTCCTTTACCTCCAAAAAGCTTTTGCGGTATGGCATCATATTGCTCGGCATGCGGCTTAGCCTGAAGGATATCCTTCAGGCAGGCCCCGAGGTGCTGTTGATCGCCTTGGTTTGTATTGGGTTCACAATGTGTACCGTGCTTGGTCTGGCGAGACTGTTCAAGGTAGAATCCAGACTGGGACTGCTGACGGCCTGCGGCACAGCGATCTGCGGAGCGGCAGCAGTTGTAGCCATCGCTCCACAGCTCAAAGCCAGTGACGAGGAAACGGCGATCAGCGCGGCAACCGTTGCAATCTTGGGCACCATTTTCACACTGATGTACACCCTTCTCTACCCTTTTCTTAACCTGACTCCACTAGGCTACGGCATCTTCTCAGGTGCCACGCTACATGAAATCGCTCATGTCATTGCAGCAACCGGGCCGGCCGGCAAGCAGGCGGTTGATCTGGCCGTCATCGTCAAATTAACACGTGTCACAATGCTGGTTCCGATCGCTGTAATCATCGGAATCTGGGCCAACCGCAAGGAGCGGCAGGCGAACCCGGAGACCGGACCATCCAATTGGAGGTCTGTTCCAGTTCCATGGTTCATCCTGGGGTTCCTGCTAATGAGCACCGTCAATACTCTGCAGATCATCCCTGAAGCAATCACGGATAAGCTTATACTTGCTGCGTACTTCCTCATTGCAATGGCTATGGCGGGCCTCGGCCTGAACGTAGATTTAGCTGCTTTTAGACGCATGGGCCTCAAGGCCTTCGGAGCCGGCTTGATCGGATCGGTCCTGCTATCCGGGTTAGGTTTCCTGCTTGTGAAGGTTTTGAACTTATGTTATTAAAAGAGATGCTTACGAGGAATTCCTGCTGGATGAGATCGTTATAAAGCATCCGGAGGATTATTTGGTGCGGGTGATGGTGCATATCGAGGAGCCAGGGCACACTATGAGCTACACACCCTAACAAAAACGGCGACTCCCCCCGGTGGATTCCAGGGCAACGTCGCCGTCTGATTATAGGAGTAGAGATCAGGCTAATTCACGGTCATCTACATGCCCATGGGATCAGTCGCATTGGACTTAGGCGGGATGCAGTATGTTGGGTTAGTTCTGACAGGTTCATAGTTGTGTCCTTTCGGAAAACACACCCAGCCACCTCATGAAGGGTGGCCGGGCGGTTCTAGTTTAGTCCAAAATGCGTCTCAATCTTGGCCAGCATCTCTTCCTTGGTGGTCTGGGCATTTCTTATATAATGCTGCACATGATGCTGTCTTGCCCGCTGTAAAGACCTGTGGGTATTCTCAATAATCCCCTCCAGTGTCTCACGCTTGGCACGCTCCGGATCTGACAGGGTTGGGAAGAGATCCAGCATCCCCCGCAGATGATCCCGATTGAAATAATCCCGGCGGATCAGCTCATCCTCCGCATATACATAGACCATCCGCTCGTCACCCGCTATCGCCCGCAGAAACTCCGGGGCTATATCCGTGTCAACCACAATAGGTTTGCCTTTGCCCATTTGCAGCAGCGCCAGCAGGGTGAATTCTACGCTTTCTTCCGCCGCAGAGACTAGCCACTGGTAATGAAGGAGTCCACGCCACCGGAAGGAGTAAACTGCTCTCCATGGAATCCGTAGATGATCATTGAATCCGCTGCGATAGTGCGCCGTATTTCTTTCAGGCATTTTTTATAAGAAATACTTCTATCGATCTGGAGTTTGTTAATCTTTCTGTTAGAAAAAGCCCTTCGCCTGCTTAATACGGAAGGAAAGCATAAAACTCAAAAGAACGAAAAACAATTGAAGAGACAGAGCCAATATAATCCCAGTCAACAACCCCAAATCCAGTGATTGACTGACGGCGATAAGGCCTCCGCCGATTCCGATGCTTAGTCCCGGACTAAATGCGTCGGTAAACTGAAGGCTGGCGGCAATCTCTCCTTCTTCACCTGTCTTGGTATGCTGTAGGGCAATCGCTCCGGTCGTAGGATGTGCCAAACCGATGCCGAAGCCAGTGAAAAGCTGTGAAATCACTGCAAATGCGATCCCTCCTTCGGGAAGGCCAACAGCGAGAATGACCGCAGCCACTCCAATAATCATAAATCCAATACCAACGGTTACCCGCTTCTTCCGTCCCGTCCCATGATCCTTGGCATCTAACTTGGACTGGATCCAGGCTGCCGCTGACCAGCTTAATGCACCTGCGGCTACAATTAATCCCGCCATATCCGCAGGAAGCTTTTTCACATCTGTCAAAGCCAGGACAACATAGCTCTCGGTCGCATTATAACTGGCCACAAAGAATCCTCTGGAAGCAATCGTAGCCGGCAAACCTCTTCTGGCACTTAAGGTGCCCTCTGGCAGCAGCTTCCGCAAGGGCTGAATCATGATAAGTAAGCCTGCTGCCGACAGCACCATGCCTTTCCAATCGGTTATAAAGCCCAGCCCAGCCAGCAACATTCCCGCTCCAATAGTCAGTAGGACTGCCAAACCTTCTTTTCGGTTATTCTTGGACGAGGTATTCACTCTAACTGTAAATTTGCGGAAAGCGGGAAGCGTCAGCATGACAGCCAAACCAATGAAGGGAAGCACCAGCCAGAAAACAAGTCTCCAGGAGACATGCTCCGCTATAAGCCCGGCAATATAAGGGCCAATTAAGGCAGGTACAATATATGCGCCGGAAAACAAAGCAAGTATTCTCGTTCTCAGCTTATCGGGGTAACCTAAAGTGATGCTGTAATACACACATGTAATGATAGCACCTCCACCAAAACCTTGAAACACCCTCCCTATGATTAGGGTAATCATATTCACGGAAGTCGCCGCAATCACGATACCGATCACAAAAAACAGTATGGATAGGCCAAACGAGGCAAATAGGCCGTGTTTGTTAATCCGCGCTCCTATGATCATCGTTCCCAGGATTTGTGCCAACAGAAAAGAGCTAAATATCCAGCCGTATAAATGTAGCCCGTTCAATTTTTGTGCCAGGCTTGGAGCAATCGTAACCACGGCTAAACCTTCAAACGCAACGGTAGTTACAGCAAGAATAATCCCAATGGTCAATGCTCTGTACTTGGCGTCGAAGACCCCTGCTTCTTTTGCTGATAGTTCCATCTGACAATTCTCCTTTTAAGAATAAGTTTTGGAATTATAATAGTCACAGCTATAGTTGCCGCAGCAAGTATATAACCGAGAAAACTCTCTTCCCTTTGATTATAGAGAGTCTCCTCTTAAGACTATAGATCTTTTACGTTGTTGTAGATTACAGTAAGAACCCTGCGAAACGTCTCAACTTCCTCTTTGGATAACCCCTGGATCGTTTTGTTATATGCCTCATTGGAAGGGGTAAGGATTTCTTCTTTGATATCCCGTCCTTTAGGCGTTAAATATACACGCAAAGACCTTCGATCCGTCTCATGAACCACACGATAAATGAATTCCTTCTTCTCCAGCTTGAACAGCATTCGTGCAACATTAGTCTGGTCCTTGTGCAGTCTCTCGGCAAGTTCTTTTTGCGTAATCCCTTCCTTTTCCCATAGTACGATGAGGATTTCCCACTGATCTACTGTAATGTCAAACGGATTGACTACCTTTTGATAGTAATTATTCAATTTAAGTGCCGCGCGCTGCACATTCACACCAATATATTGTTCTAATTCCAAGGTTGACCTCCTTCATAGCAGTCATGACTATAGTTGCTACGACCATTATATTCTCACCTCATTCCCGTGTCAAATCATTTAAAGATCAGTACTTATATATAAATAGAGCCCCTAGAAGTTCTAGAGGCTCGTAGTATTACTATATTTAATTGCCAGTCATCTTCTGATAAGTGCTCTCAGAAATGGTTCTTCTGGCGGTAACATAACGTTCCTTGTAGTAACCTGATGACAGGCTGGTGATCGTAACGCCCTTATTGCTTGAGGAATGTGCAAAGTTGTTGTCGCCCACATAGATGCCTGCATGCGAGATGCCGTTGCCCCCGGTTTCGAAAAAGACAAGATCTCCCGGACGTAAATCGGACTTGGCTACATATTCGCCTGCACTTGCCTGCGACTTGGATGTTCTCGGAAGATCTAAGTTGAACTTGCCAAATATGTATATGATAAATCCGGAACAGTCAAACCCTTCAGATGCCTTGGTGCCCCCCCATTTATATGGAGTTCCCATCACATCATTAACCTCTTGATCAAGTCTGGAGCTGTCATCCGCAGATGCTCTTTCAGATCCAAACGATAGCAATAGCACAATACTCAGTAGCCATACGATTCCTTTCTTCAAAAAGAACTCAGTCTCCTTTCTTGCCGGCTAATGCTGCCTGACAAATATTAATTTTTTGTAACTATTATGAATGATAGTTTAATATTCTCCTTTCGTCAACCCCTTCTATGATTTTTTGAAAGAGTTTACATCCCCCGGCCCAGGTTAATCTCCCTAATCCGTACAAGCGGCACCTTTGGCTCGCGATCCGCAGTCATTAACCCGTTGACCTCATCCTGAACGTCGGTAACCTGGGTATAACAGTACCCGGAGATGAATGGAATGGCCTGAATCGCCCGGGTCAAGCTGCCGAACCGCTCCAGAAAAGCTTCCTCGCTATCCACCTGATGGCCATAGCCCCAGCCGTGTTCGCTTTTGAAGGCAATGCCTCCATACTCGCTGATGATGATAGGCTGCCCCTTATACTTGTAACCTTCTGCAAAAGCAAACTTCCACTCGTTATAGGTACCGCTGCTGCCCGTGATAGAATATTTATCTTTGTAAGTTTCATATAGCGCTTCGCCCCGCTCGACATAATCATGCAGGGTCAGAATGTCAGATACCGTATGCTCCCAGCCGTCATTCGTAATCACCGGACGGTAAGGATCGATAGATTTGGTCAAATAATAGATACCCTCCGTGAATGTCTGCTGCCGGACGTCATGAAGGATATTCTGCACTCCCCACGATTCGTTAAAAGGCACCCAGGTGATGATGCACGGATGATTATACTGCTGCCGCACGACCTCCAGCCATTCGTTGGTGAACCGCTCCAGCGCCTCGTCGTTATATTCATAAGCGGCAGCCATCTCCGACCAGACCAATACCCCTTTGACGTCACACCAGTACAGGAACCGGGCGTCCTCCACCTTCATATGCTTGCGCAGCCCATTGTAGCCCATCTCCAGAATCGCTTCAATATCTTGAATCAGCGCTTCTTCTGACGGCGGGGTCAGATGACTATCGGTCCAGTAGCCCTGGTCCAGGATCAGTCTTTGATACAGCGGGAGGTTGTTCAGCAGAATCTGGCCGCCCTTGATCGAGATATTGCGCATACCGAAATACGAGCCGACCCGGTCTATCTCCTGTTCACCCGCATACAGCACGAACTCGATGTCAAAAAGATTCGGGTTCCCCGGAGACCACAGGTTCTGCAGCCAAGGCCCGTTAATGCCGCCCATCATGCTGACCTCCACGGTCATCGAAGCTCTATCTACCGGCAGGCTAAGCTTATTCACTCTTTCCCCTTGAAACGTAATTTCCGTCTCCAGCCGGAGATCCTGTGCTTCATTCAAGCCTTGCAGGCTGTAGTCCAAGCGGAGCATTTGGCGGTTAATGTCGGGTGTCATTTTCACTGAATCCAGCCGGGTAGCGTGGACATGCTCCAGCCAGACGCTTTTCCAGATGCCGGTGGTCTGCACATAGAACGAATCGTGGTTCCGGCCCGCCCAGCGCTGCTTGCCCCGGGGCTGGAGACAGCTGTCGCTGTCGGTCACCATCAGCACAATCTCGTTCACGCCATCCTGCCTGAGCAGATCAGTAATATCGAAGGAGAACCGCGCATACGCCCCCTCATGCTCTCCGGCATAGCCGCCGTTTACCCAGCAGACCGCCTTATAGTCCACGCCTTCAAAATGCAGCACTGTCCGCTTCCCTTCTAACGCCGGGGACAGGACGAGTTGCTTGCGGTACCAGATCCGTGGGTGAAAGTTCTCCTCACCGATGCCGCTGGCCGCTGTCTCGTAGGTGAATGGAACGTTAATGGTATGTGTGGCCGGAAAATGATCCATCCAGCGCGCCGCAATGCCTGCGTGATCATCATCAAAGCTAAAGTCCCATTCTCCGTTCAGATCCAGCCACTGGCTGCGGACAAATTGGGGTCTCGGGTAGTTCGGGGTATAGAATTTCGTAGCTGCTTTCGTCGTTGTTCCAGTCATATTAGAATTAACCCTCTTTCTCATTACTGAAGTATTCTCCATATTCACTATCACAGAGTACTCCCTTGTCCCGGGAAAGAAAATGAATTATTCTATTGATTGACTGATCTATCCTCCAAAAAGGTGGAATTGTGTATGATCACCCTAAAGCGGTGCGGTTCGAATGTTATTCATCCAGAGGGCATGACGATTGACCGCCCGGAAGGCTCCGGCGATTACGTCTTTGTATTCTTTCGGAGCAAGATGGAGCTGAGGCTTCAGACGCGGAGCGTCTACGCTGAACCGAATACTTACATCATCTATAACAGAAACAGCCACTACTTCTACAGAGACGCAGAGCTGCCGCTGGTGCATGACTGGTTTCACTTCGAGCTGGAGGGGGCGAATGCTTGGTTTGAACGCTTGAAGCTGCCGCTGGACACCTTAATGAAGGCCCATGACCCGCTCTATATCACTAGAAAAGTGAATGAGCTTCACTGGGAGAATCTGCAGAACGGCAGCTTCCGCCAGGAGATTATCGACTCCATTATTCGTTGCCTGTTCATGAAGCTTAGCGATATGCGGCATCATGTGGAGTCTAGCCAGCCGGTCAGCAAATACTATGATTCATTCCTGAACCTGAGAAATGAAGTGCTCAGTTCCCCCTCCACCTGGTACTCTGTCGAACAGCTTGCGGAGCGGATGAACATGAGCCCTTCCTATTTTCAGCAGATCTACAAGCAGATCTTCGGCATTCCGGCCGTCAGTGACATCATCCTTAACCGCGTGGGCCATGCGTCCTATTTACTGAAGAGCACCACCTATACCATCTGCCAGATCTCTGCAAGTTGCGGTTATGAGAACGATGTCCATTTCATGCGGCAGTTCAAGAAGTTCACCGGCCAAACCCCGAGTGAATATCGAGGGAAGGGCTGATGGCGAAGGAAGAGAGGCTCGGGGTTATTGGCTTAGATGAGCGGGATTAATGATTCCGTAATACACCAAATCCTCGTAGGAATTATTCTTATGTATTTGATCTTTCAGTGTGCCTTCATTGGACATTCCGCATTTTTGCATAATTCTGCCTGAGGCCGGGTTGGAGGCGAAATGCCGTGCATAGACCTTGTGATACTTCTTCTCTGCAAAAGCAAATTCAATAACCGCCCGGGCTGCCTCCGTTCCGTAACCGTGCCCCCAATGGGCTTCGCCGATCCAATACCCGATTTCACCGTTATGATGGGACGGATGATTGGATAACCCGACCGCTCCATATAGCTGGCCGTCTGCCTTGTCAGTGATTGCGAAGTCATACATCTTGTCCAGGTGAAAATTCTGTTTATGATTCGCGATCCAGTCGACCGCACACTCCAGCGGGTACGGATACGGAAGGGTCAAAGTACTCTTGTAAATGTTGTAATTGTTACAATGATAGCTGACATCTTTTGCATCCGTTGGCTTGAATAAGCGCAGCCGTAACCGCTCTGTCTCAATCATCCGCTCGGCCCGGTGATATATCATTTAGACCCTCTCCCTATCATTTGGAGATGTTATATAAGACGCACTAAAGAAATTAACAAAAAAGCAAAAGAAGTGGCGGGGAAATTAGGAACTGTAAGAGCGTAGCGTACGCCTGAAAGCTTTCCGAAGGAAAGCTCGCATCGTAAGCATAGGCTGTATTTGGATTTCTACCGCGAGGAGCGGTTATATTCAGGAAATCCAAATTGGGCAGCGGCCGGAGGGCCAAACATTCTCTGGAGTCATGGCAGTCCCATAGCAGAAAAAAACATCAGTTCAAACTATTCGGTTAAAAAATCCACATGAATACAACAATAATCAATGCAATAACACCTACGGCAATTAACAGATCAGAGATCTGCCGCCATAATCCCTGAGGCCCTTCTTTATGAAGCTTTTGTTCATTAACGTCATGATTGGCTTTGTGCCCGCCGGGATCAGTCGAATTCGCATGAGGTCCCGGATTGAAGAAATCAGTCATTACAATCGCCTCCCTTTCCCACAATTATACACCATTTAATCTCATTTATGGTAAACAGAAAGACTTTGGCTTAGCTAACATTTGAATTTTGGCTTTAAATATCCTATTTTAAAAAGATAGAGTTTCAGCAGCTAACGGAAGAGGCGAACACAGTATGGGCGATATACATGAGAGGATGTCAGCGGGAACCCGGGCTTTGATCGAGGATAACTTCCTCCAGCTCATGGAGCAGGAAGGATTTCACAAGGTGAGCGTACGCCAGCTGGCGCTTAGAACACATATTAACAGGGGAACGTTCTATCTGCATTTTACAGATAAATACGATCTGCTGGAGCAGCTGCAGTGGGAAATACTGACAGGTCTGGAGCAGGTGATGGTTGTCAAAATCGTACGTGAAGAGATGTCCGGGCATTATCTGAAGGGCTTGCCCTATCCGCCCTTGGTGCATATCCTTGAGTATCTGCACCAGCACGGCGAGCGAATCCGCTTATTTCTCGGGGCTAAAGGGGATGCGGTATTTCCGGGGCAATTCAAGGAGGTTATCAAGCGCAGCTTCTACCGGAAACTGGAGATGAATGGCGTATTTGCCGAACACCCGGCGGTTCCTCCAGAGTATCTCGCTGCGCATTCCGCGTCTATTTTCCTCGGAATTACGGAAGAATGGCTGCACAGCGGGATGCCTTATACTCCGGAGGAGCTGGCGGTGATCTATAATGAGGTCTTATTCATGCAGTCGACTCTGATCGCTAAGGCCTAAATCGTAATCAGCACCTTACCACGGATCTTACCGGCCTCGCTCATGGCATGGGAGGCAGCCAACTCGGTCAGCGGCAGACGCTCAGTAATCCAGAGCTTCAGTTTGCCCGCATCCACCAGCTCTGCAACCCGCGTCAGCAGCGTACGATCCTCTTGTGCAAACAGCCGGTGTGCCTTAACGCCAAGCTGCGCTGCCAGCGCTTCGTCCGCAGGATTCACTGCCGAGATCAGCGCTCCTCCCTCTTTTAGCAGCGGCAGCCATGTGTTGAGTACCTCAGTGCTCTCAGGGGACAAATTGAGGATCAGATCCACTTTGTCCTTCAGCTTGTCCGTGACGCTCTCCTTGGTGTAATCAATGATCTCGTCAATCCCCAGCTCCTGAAGCATCGGCATGCTGGCCGCTGAGGAAGTCCCGATAACATACGCTCCATGCTGCTTGGCAAATTGCACTGCATAACTGCCTACCCCGCCAGCCGCTCCGGCAATCAGCACACGTCCACCCTGCGGCAGATTACCATGATCAAATAACCCCTGCCATGCGGTTAAGACTCCAATCGGCAGCGCGGCAGCATCGGATAGCTCCAGGGAGACTGGCGCTAGCGCAGCATACTGCGCTTTGGTGACCACATACTCTGCGGCAGCACCGTCCCGGGACATATCGAGTGCAGCATAGACTCTGTCCCCCGCCTGAAAGTCGGTAACCTCTGCTCCTGCTGCCTCCACCGTACCCGACACCTCAAAGTTAGGAATGTAAGGAAAATCATGCGGGAAAATAGCTTGTAGGTATCCCTTGCGGATTTTGACATCTGCCTGATTGAATGCGGTCCCTGCCACCTTAACCAGAATCTCGTCCGCTGCGGGAACGGGGATGGGCGCATCCTCATACCTTAACTCTTCTAGCCCTCCAAATTGATGTATCCGAATCGCCTTCATATGTGTAGCTTCGTTCACTGCGATCACTCCTCCAGATGAATTGGGAATCCGCGTACCGTTGAAGCAATAGGTGTACTGTTCCTGTAACTCATTGTAGGGTCCCGCCCAAGCGGATACAATCAACAATCAGGCCTGAAGTGTTCATTCTTTCTTCTTACGGGTAGTAGATAATTAGGGAAGGAGTTGTGCCTATGGAACATATGGATACGATCGATCTCATCGCCATTCTGGCTCTGGTGCTGGCGCTATTGCTTATGCTTAGCGTGTTCAGCCTGAAGCGGCGTGTGAACGAGCTGGAAGCCCGGCTCAATCAAAGAGATCCTTCCGGAGGAATGCCCGCTGACCCCTCCTTCAGCCGAACCAGCCATATTCCTGCGCCGATGTTCGTGCAGAACCCGGAGCTGGCACCGGACCTCGAGCGGAGAATCCGCCTGCTGATAGCCGAGGGCAAGAAGATCCAGGCAATCAAGGTCGTGCGCGAAGCGCGGAATCTGGGCCTCAAGGAAGCCAAGGACTTCGTAGAGAACCTGGAACGGAGCGGGAACTTCCGCTGAGTGAACCATGTCTGAATGATCAAGAATGACCTCAGACTGCCACTGGACGGTGGAAGCTGAGGTCATTTTTGTGATGCAGTCTATACCGGCAACGAGACTAAATATCCTTGTTCACATAAATCCGCGACGAAATCAGATAGGAGGCATAAATAATGATCAGGTATGCCAGCACGCCGATGACAACGAGCAGCATATTTTCTATTTTACCGTTCTGAACCCATTGAGCGAGAGCCGGAAATTCCTTGTTCAAGCTTGCAAAGGCTGTGAAATTCAGCATGATCACCATCATAAAGATGAAATTGACGATCTGCATCCCTTTTTGCCCCAGCCAGTAATACAGCGGCAGATAGAATGACGCAAGCAGCGGAATCAGAGCCGTAATCAGCCCCAGCTCTCTCCAGCGCAGCGGTTCATCCAGCTTGCCCATCGTGACCGCAACATAGTACATTACAATGGTACAGACGAGGCTAAACAGCGCGAGCGGCAAGAGCGTCAAATATTTCGCTTGAATCAGCCGTTGTCTCGGCACCGGCAATGTGGCTAGAAACTTCTGGTTGTTATGCTGCATATCAATCGTGCAGGCGTTAGTCAGCAGCAGTAATGCTGGTAACAAGGCGAATACCGTGTAGGCTTCTGAATTGTAATATAGCATAAGGACAAAATAGGGAATCAGCAGCAAAGCGAACTTCCGGGTAAGCATGAAGTCTTTACGGATCAGCGCAATGGAATTATGCATGGGCTTCGTCCCCTTTTACCGTATAATACATAATCTCTTCCAGCGAAGGCGTTTCGCAGATTGCGGTGTCCCTGAAGTAACGTTCACCCTCCGCGCGGTTGCTGATCAGGCCCTCGAATCCCAGCCCGTTCTCCCGCAACCCCACGAACCACTGGCGTACATCCCGGTCCAGCAGCTCTTTCCCGCCTTTGACCAGCAAATAGCGCTCGCTCAGACTCTCCTTCATCTCATTGAAGATGATCCGTCCCTCGTTAATAAATACAATATAGTCGGCAATCCGGTCCAGATCTGTGGTGTTATGAGTCGAGAACAGAATCGACTTCTTCTCATCCTGAATATGCTCACTGAGCAGCTCCAGCATCTCCCGGCGGAAGATCGGATCAAGCCCCGAAGTAGGCTCATCCATAATCAGCAGATCGGCACCATGGGACAGAGCGATGGCGAGCGAGAACTTGATCTTCATCCCCTTCGACAGATCCTTGATTCTCTTACCCGGCGACAGCTTGAACTGCTCCTGAAATCTCAGATATGTATCGTTGTCCCAGCCTGGATAGAACGGAGCAATAATATTCTTCATCTGCTTCACGGTCATATTCTCATAATAAAAGCTCTCATCCGAGACGTAGCCGATCCGCCCCCGAATCGCTGCCTGCTCCTGATGGTTGTTCTGGCCGAAGACCCGGATGTCCCCTTGGTCCTGCGAGATTAAGCCCATTATCATCTTGATCATTGAGGTCTTACCTGCGCCATTCGGGCCGATCAGCCCGGTAATGTAACCCTCCTTAATCGATAACGAAATATCCTTCAGCTCAAAACGGTCGTAGCTCTTCGTTACATGGTCTAGCTCAATTACAGTTCTCATTCCGGTTCCTCCTCATAGAGCAGCTTAAGCATCTCCGCGAGTTCAGCGTATTCCATGCCCAGCTGTCTGCTCTCGTCAATAATCTCCTTCAGCTTGCCCTCTACCATCCGCAGCCGCTGTTCCCGGATATATTCCTGATCGGCCCCGGAGACAAAAGATCCCTTGCCGACAATGGAGTTGATCAGCCCCTCCCGCTCCAGCTCCTCATAAGCCCGCTTTGTGGTAATGACGCTAATCTGCAGCTCCTTCGCCAGTAAGCGGATCGATGGCAGCGGCGTACCCGAGAGTAGCTCGCCTTGGAGAATCATCTGGCGAATCTGCCCCACAATCTGGGCGTAGATCGGTTCGCCAGATGTACTTGATATCACGATATTCATGCAGCAGCATCAGCTTCCTTTGTGTTTGTTGTAACTAGTGTATATATGTAATATATACACTATATTCAGTTGTGTCAATCCCTTGAGTCATCCCCTTAATTAGCCGATCATCCCCTGAGACCGCAGAAAGTGGTAGACGATCTCACTCTGCAGCCTTACTCTTAAGGCATAGTCCAGGCTCCAGCAGGTCTCTACGGTCACCGCCCGGGCACCGAGCAGGCGCTGAAAGGCCATCCGGGAAGTTCCTGCACGCTCCCTATGCCGTATGTTGAAGCGGTAAGCTCTATTCGTGATCGTCTGATTCATCCGCTTCACAATTTGCTTCGCCAGTCCATGCGCCCGGCTGACCGGGCTGATGATCAGGGTCTGGCCGACCCGCTTCGGATTCAGCTCGGACAGCCCGTTTGCCTCATGCAGATCCAGCACCCACGAAGGGCGGTAGCGCAAGGCAAGCTGCCATACAGCTGCCGACAACGGATGACGGGCCGGGACGCCTTGTCCGCGCGGGAAGGTACGGTTCAGGTCAGGATTCCCGCGAATCCCCTTGCGCCGTGCGATTTGGTTCACCAGCGGGACGATAATCAGCTTCCCTGAGCGCAGCATCAGATCTCCCCGGCTGAGCCGGCTGGCGATGCCTTGCGCTGCACGGCTGCTCGCCGGCTCATTGCCGTGAACACCGGAGATGATCATGAATACAGGTCCGGGGACGCCGCTGCTAATGACATAATAAGGTGTGGCATAGGGCGTTCCTGCCGCCAGTGTATGCTTCTCTACAGACAATGCGGTTCACCTCGCTCTGGATAATGCGGATCATGTGGATGATGGTATACAAGATTCTGGACAGCACCAACGGTTACTCTGTAATGTATGCGGATTACCTGCGGGGGATTGGACGAATAGGACAGCAAAATAACCCCACAAAGTGGAGCTTTAGCGTAGGTGATGACTCAAAAACTTTGCGGGGACCCCAAAACATATAAACTCTATCTAAAAAAGCCTGACAAGTCCAATATGGACTCATCCGGCTTCTTCTCTGGATGCACGATAGTACTAGCGGGTGTCAAGTAGAAACGGCTTCGTAGTCCTTTTAAAGGACGGTACCGTTTCAGCGAGAAATAGAAGGATAGTTTATAGTGTGAAGCATATAAATTCTTATATTTTTAATAAAACACGACCTGGTTCTTCCCGGCAGACTTCGCCTCATAAAGAGCCTTCTCCGCCTTGGCAATGAAGTCAGACGGGCGGTCAGAGGGAACCGGTACCTTCAACAGGCCGCCTATACTTACAGTGACCACCCCTTCCTCTTCAAAGCGGTCGCGGGGAATCTGCAGATCAGAGACACCTTGACGGACGGACTCGGCTAATTGCTCCGCCTGGGAGGCGGACGCACCCGCCATCGTGAGGATGAAGTTCGCCCCGCTGAAGCGGGCCACGAAGGTGCCGTGCGTGATGCTGATGATATTCAGTACATCGGCTACCGACTGGATGCAAAGATCGCCGCCCTTCAGCCCGTGTACCGCATTATAGGAATGGAAATCATCGATATCAATCGACAGCAGCAGCAAGGGTTCCCGGGTATTCAGCGTATCCTCCCAGCGCTGATCCAGCTCATGCACAAGGGCATGGCGGTTCGGCAGATCGGTTAGTGAATCGGTCGTCAGATAGCTTTGCATCTGATTGGCCGCATCGATATAGGCTTCACCCTTCGCCTCTGTACCGGTTCCAGTGTTAAGCACCGCCATAATGGATGGTCTGCCGCCATGAATGACCGAAGCCAGACTCAGGCTTACGTCCAGCGGTTGCCCGTCGCTGCTCAGGAACTGTCCCTGATCAGATACGAACTGGGTCACATTCTGGCTCAGGTCTGTGAAGTGCTGCTCCAGGGCTGGCCGGTAAGACTCCTGCACATAGTTCAGGAACGGCTGCCCGATCAGGGATTTTCCTTTCTCTTCACCTATCAGCTCCACTGCACGGTTATTGCAGTAGGCGATCACATCATCGGTAATCATGAAAAAGGCTACCGGAGACAGATCCATCAGCTGCAGATACCGCTGTTCGTTGTGGCGCAGACTGCGGGCATTCTGCAGGGCCTGTTCTTCCGCCTGACGCAGCTGGTTC
Organism: Paenibacillus sp. FSL R7-277; assembly: GCF_000517965.1. Taxonomy (NCBI): domain Bacteria; kingdom Bacillati; phylum Bacillota; class Bacilli; order Caryophanales; family Paenibacillaceae; genus Paenibacillus; species Paenibacillus sp. FSL R7-277. The sequence continues at coordinate 22,033 of NZ_ASPX01000055.1, read as the reverse complement.
TCGGTCTGTCCGCGCAGAATAGATTTGAGCTGAGGCAGAATGTTAAGATGCTGCTCTCTCCACGGAAGTGAGGTGGACTGAACCACCTGCCGCCATTTCTCAAAGGACTTGCGGGGAGACAGGCGCTGTCCGTCATTCTCCTGAATGACGGCCTTAGCCGGATCTCCGGCCCAGTCCACAATCTCGACCACCTCAGGCCTGAACCAGATCATGTAATTCTGGTGTCCTGGAGTCAGGGCGAGATAGATGACACCGGAGGCTTTATTCTTGTAAGCTTTGGCTGATTCATATTCCAGACTGAGCCTGGAGGTGCAGTAGGTGTAATCCTTCGACTTCCCTGCCAGCCAGCCGGCAAGCTCCCGCACCTGCTCCTGGGAGGGTGCTACTCCGAACAGCATCAGCTTGTCCTGATAACACACGGCTGCGCCGGAGGCCTCCATCATCCCCAGTAGCGTCTGCTCTTCATCGCCGAGCTGTTCAATCACCCGGGAAGAGCTGACGTTACCTGTGAAAATATCGACAATCCTCATCGCCTTGGTCCGCAGCTCCAGCTCCGTCTGATAATTGTCGAGCTGCTGACGCTGGTACAGCTCACTCGAGAAGAAGGCACCCAGGAAATTACACAGATTACGGATACGGTGCGGGACATACTTGGGAGAATAGTGATGACAGGTGATCAGTCCCCAGAGCTTGTTATTATTGATCAGCGAGATGGTGGTCGTTGCGCCTACCCCCATATTCTGCAAATACTCAATATGGAGCGGAGACACACTACGGAGGATGGACAAGCTGAGGTTCAAGGGCTTACCGGTAAGCGGCTGCAGCACCGGGGTGATCGGAACCGGAAGATAGTTCACATCAACGATTGTCCGCAGCCAGTTGCGCAGATACAGCTCACGTGCCTGCTTCGGAATGTCAGACGCAGGATAATGATGGCCAAGGAACGGTTCCAGTCCTTCTTCCTTGGCTTCCGCAATCACCTTGCCGTTCCACTGTTCATCGAATTCGTAGATCATGACCCGGTCATAACCAAGCATCTCCTTCACCTGCTCGGCGGCGGCCTGGCTGGCTTCGAGACGGTTCGCCGTATGCTTCAGCCGTCCGAAGAACGTGCGGATCCAGTCGAAGTCATTGGAGCTGTCGCTCTGATCGATGGAGGCAGGCTCCAGTTCAACGATCATCAGACCTTCACTTTCGTGAATGATGCAGAAGAAGTCCTCCGGCTGATCTGCCACTTTAATCGTTATAACTATATATTGTAAATCTGCTGTTTCTTTCGCATTCACACTGCGTTCAAGCATCATCTTCAGCTGCTCCGGGCCTACCAAGTCAGCCATAGGCGTTCCTAACAGTGCTTCGGCAGCTGTTCCCAGTAACTTACCCGTATTCAGACTGGCTTGGACAATCCTAGGAGCTGTGTCCTGAGTTACGGCCAGCAATACACCATGCGGCTGAATAAGTCCGGGAATATGGATGGGCTCCTTCTCGCAGTTATTAAGATCCACGGGTTCCTTGGGGTCCAGCCCGGCTTCATTCAACAGGGTCCGATTCAGCGGCTGATTCTCATGTTCTGTATTAAAATCTGACATAGGTGCAATGCCTCCATTGAAGTAAATGATTTCTAAGCTGTTTTGGCGTAGGTTCATTCTAACTTAATTTGGGCAACAATAACAAACATAAGTCTGGTCTGCACAGCCTGTTTTGGCTTGTATTACAGTCTTGGAATAATTATGTATAATATGGATGGATAGAGCATAACCTGTGACGGCTAATCCATTCCTATACTCCGAGGTGACCGTAATGCGGCGAACCAAACGTTCAGGTAGAGAGATTGTTTCTTTTCTGCTAAGCGCCTTCTCCATACTGATCATTGCCTTCTTCCTCATCCGCTATGTGCTTCAGACCGTTTCATTCGCACCTTAACAGCCTGCCCACGCAAAAAGGAGCATTTGGGGGAAATGCTCCTCTTCGGCTTGCATATACCAAGTATTAGGTTGCACTTCCGGAAGAATTGTAATCCGAAAGTCTTACCAATAATTTACCTTAAAAACCTCAATAATACAAGTATTTCCTTCTATTCCAGTGAAAATGTGACTAATTCATAACAGCGCTTCGCCGCTTGGCTGCGCATCCGGGGATTTGGGGCGCAGCAGGCTTTGCCGCCTGATCTATACGCCCGTTATAATGAACCTACTCTGCGCAGAGAATAACCGAGAGAAGGAACATTCACATGGATGCTAATCCCCTGTTACAGCGCAAGACCGCACAATTTACACATCTCGTTACCGAAGGCACTCATTATGAGGTCGGACGCGCCTTGGGCGCCCATCATAAGAATAGCTCCACCATGCTATCCTTCTTGTCCTCCCCCTTCATGGGAGCCTCCCCGCTGACTCCCTATGCTGCAGACAAAGCCATGGAGAGCTTCGAGCGCTACTGCCCCGGCTTGAATGAAGAAATTCAAGGCTTCGCCGATGAGACCGGCGTAGAGGCCGCCCATGTCGTATTCTATTATTCCTATTTTCAGGCACCGGGCCACTGCACACAGGCAGCCTACCGAACTGGAGCAAGTGGGGAACAGAGCGGACATATCTGTCATATGCGTAATTATGATTTTGGCTGGGAGGATGAGCCGTATAATCAGCTGCTGCTCAGCACAACCCGGGTGAAGGGCAAACCGGCGCATACCGGCTTTGCGCTGCAGCTGTTCGGGCGTTATGACGGGATGAATGAAGCAGGACTTACCGTAACCACCACCTCGGGGAGAGTCCGGCCGGAGATGACCGGGGAGGGCTTTATTTTTCCAGGCGTAGTCCGGGCCTTGCTGGATCAATGTACTACCGCGGAAGGGGCGGTCCAGCTCATGCGCAGCATGCCGGTGGCCGACTACAGAAACTTCCTGATCTCTGACGCCCAGGGGAACATCGCCCTTGTGGAGACGGCTGGTACCGAGAAAGAGATCCAGTACCATCCTGCTACTGCTGCCAGCTTAAGCGTAAGCCAGCTTGTGCTCTCGGCGAACCATTACACCCTGCCCTCCATGCAGCTACACAATCAGCAAGTCATGGAGAACTCATGGACAAGATATGACGCGCTGCGTGCAGCACTTATGGACGATAACACCTCTATCAATCCTGTAGAAGCCATGAAAGCTGCCGCAGGACGCGAATATCCCGAAGGGATCTGCTGTCACCATTACAGCGAAGGCTTAGGCACCTTATGGTCCATGGTCTGTGACAACACAGCCCGCGAGCTGCATATCTGTTTCGGTTCCCCGCAGTTAAACGGCTGGAGAACATTCGGGTTCCTTGACCCGGCGGGAATGCGTGTATACGAGGCAGTGCTGCCGGGCAAGCCGTCCGCTGAGGGATTCTGGACCCGGCCCAGGTAAGCTCACCCTCACTCCTGCTGCTGTGACGCCTTCCGCAAAATAGACTGCACAAACGCGGTCTTCCCGTCACAATACGCATCGATATCATAACGGTACGCTTCAGCCAGCCGCTGCTTGACCGCCTGATATTCCTCCCGGGCAGCGGGATGGCTGCGCAGATAATCACGGAACCGGATATGCTCCACGTAACCCTTGCCGTCCTTGGGACATACATAAAGATGGTATTTCATGAATCCGTCATCCTGGTTGCTCTTGAAGGCTTCCCGGCCCTCAATGCCCATATTACCCTGATGCTCATAACCGAACGCATGCAGTCTGCGGATGATCTCCGGCAGCTGGTCATAGCTCTCCATCACCAGATCGATATCAATCACAGGCTTGGCCCACAGTCCTTCAATCGAGGTGCTGCCCACATGCTCCGCTGCGATAATCAGATCTCCGGCGATCTCCAGCATCCGCTTCTCAATTCTGCTATATTCCGCCTTCCAGGCCGGATCATACGGAACCACCTCTACAACCTTAGTCTTCTCAGCCATAATCCCTCTCCTCCTTCGGCTATAACCTGTACCCGCCACTGGAATAAAATACAAACCTCTATCTCATACTAACCCGCAGAGACGGAGGTGAACAGTATGCCCAAGAATAGTGCAGACCCGAAGCATGACCGTGCAGATAACCGCGCCGATTCTAAAAACAACCAGCAGAATCACGCCAGCATCAGCGAAATCCCCCAGATGGTGACTCCTGATAAAGCAGCAGATGTCGTGCCGAGTCTAAACGGCGTGACCAAGAACGAGAGCTGATTTCAGCTTTGATATGCTTATTGTCCAGGCTTCCCTCTCCGGCAACAGAGGCGGAAGTCTGGTCTTTTATCCATGCGCTATAGTTCTACAATAAGTCTAATGATAGAATAATAGAATCCTTTTAATAATGACGGAAAGAGTGGACATATGCGAATTGGATTTTTTGACTCCGGAATTGGCGGGTTAACGGTGCTTCATCAGGCGCTTAAGCTCTTGCCGCAAGAGGACTACCTCTTCTATGCAGATACAGACCATGTTCCCTACGGGGAGAAGACAAAAGACGAAGTCAGGGAATACATCCTGCAAGCGGTAGATTTTATGGCCAGTCAGCATATCAAAGCGTTGGTTATCGCTTGTAACACAGCCACCAGCATCGTAATCGAAGAGCTGCGGCAGCGGTATGACTTTCCGGTCCTCGGGATCGAGCCGGCAGTCAAGCCTGCGGTTGAACAATCGGAGGGCAAGCAGAAGAAGGTGCTGGTACTGGCCACCCGCTTAACGCTTCAGGAGAAGAAGTATCATGATTTGGTGCACCGTATCGATCACGGGGAGATTGTAGATAGTCTGCCGCTTCCCGGGCTGGTTCAGTTTGCGGAGCATTTTGATTTTGACGAAGAGAGAATTATTCCCTATCTGAAAAGTGAGCTGGCACACTTGGACCTTAAGCGGTACAGCACGGTGGTCCTTGGATGTACCCATTTCCCCTACTTCGAGGGAAGCCTGCGGAAGATATTCCCCGAAGGGGTGAACTTCATCTCCGGCAGTCTCGGAACCGCCAGGCATCTGAAGCAGATTCTTCAAGCAGGGGGCCGGATCAATGAGGGGACGGGCGATATCCTTTTTTACAGATCCAGTGTCCAGGTAGAGGATCCTGCATTGTTATCTCAATATGAGTGTCTGTTCCAGCGTCTGGATGACATTGAACTATCTATTAATCTGAGTAAAAGGAGTGATCCCGCATGAGTCACTATACAGCCATAATGGAAAGATTACGCCGGAATCCGCTGAAGAATGTTACGCTGCTCAAAATGATGACGGCGTATCATGCTCAGATCGACAGCGTGCTGATTGAACAGCAGGAGGAGTGGGGCGTGCTGCTGCTTATGCCTGCCGCAACCTTCGGCTATGATCACCGGACCTACCCGGAGGCTGACACCGTTGTGCTGATGGACTACAGCAGTCCTGAGGTCTTCCCTGCCCTGCTCAAGCGGTTGCCGCAGGACGCCAACCTGGTCTTCAAGCTTCAGGAGGATGCATACCGTCAGGCGCTGGAACCGTATTTCGCACTGCGGCGGGTCCGTAGTCTCTATTCTTATTCTTCGGCCGAAGGCCAGGGGTTCAGCGCAGATGAGGCCTGCACGGTCAGTGAAGCTATCGATGAACGGCTGCTGCCGCTGTGGATGGCGAATGATTATTCGCTAGAGGAAATCACGCAGTATTTTGAAGACGGGGCGTTCGCTGTGACGTTATTTGACGGGGATACGCCACTCAGTACATGTATGGTGTACCGCAATGAGGAGCGAATCTGGGAGATAGGCGGCGTACGTACCATAGAAGCTGCCAGACAGCGGGGGTTGGCACAGCGTGTAGTCCGTACAGCAGTCTTCCATACTCTGCAACGGGGCTACATTCCCAGGTACCAGGTGCTGGAGAACAACCTCGCCTCCATCCGCCTCGCCGAATCCATTGGACTTACCCGCGCCGTTACGCTGGAGCACTGGGTTAATTATTGATGGTTGAATTGGAGCATTCGCTCACTACTGATGAAGGAGTTAGATTATGAATAATCCCCCTCCACCCTATGGCGAACAGAATTACTATCAGCAGTACCCGAAGCCTCCGCAGGAGCGGACGAACAGCAAAGCAGTTGCAGCACTGGTGCTGGGTATTCTCTCCATCGTAATACCTTATGTCGGCATCCTCTTCGGAATTACCGCAATTGTTCTGGCTTCACTTGCCTTCAAGGAGATCCGTTACAGCTATGAGCAAGGCCGGGGACTCGCGACCGCCGGACTGGTCTGCGGAATAGTCTCCACCTTTATTTATACCATTCTCATCATCATGTTTGTTTTAACTATTCTGCTATTCAATAGTGCACAGACTACGATGGGTTATGTTGTGTTTTAGGTGAAACGGCCTCAACATGCCCACTGCACTATTTTAATTCCATAATTGCAGTAAGGTATGAAGCTGCGTTCATAGCTAATATTCAGAAATAAGTGTATTCGGTGCAACTAAAAACAATAAAAACGAAGGCACACCTCTCTTAACTGTATTCCATACAACTAAATTTGGCGGAATGGGCGAAAAGACGGATACAGAAGCATTTTAGTTGTACGAAATACAGCTAAACAGAGATTCAGCGGCACATCCGGCGATTTAGTTGTACAGATTGCAACTAAGCCTATCTCTTGCACCTAATCAAGCACAGCCACCTTCAGCAAGTGATGAGTTAAAGGTAATTTTCACACGTTTAAATCAGATATTCTACTAGGAGGTAGACAATGCAAGCAAGCGAAAGATACGTTTACCACATTGTAACCCGGAAGAAGATGGCCCTGAATCAAATCATTCATTTTGACAACCAGCAAAAAAACACCTTGTATCACTACTTTTTTGAGCAAGAACAGTTGAATTCCAAAGGGGAAGACGTTATTCAAATCCTGCACGGCAATTATACTGATGACGGTTTGAAATTGGATAAAGAGGATGCAGATGTTACGGTTAAGTATGCGGAGCAGACCATCCGAGCGGTTCGAGAGGTGATCGTTGAAATGGTAAGGCTACAGGAACATCCTGAGTATCCTTCACGTTTGTCTTGCTTATACGCAGCAAAGAGCTATGAAGACGCCATGATGTGGAAAAGCATATTCGATTCGTATCACCGGAAAGTGCTGCAGATCGTGAAACTTAAGGTCACTGGAGCTATTTTTGAAGGTGATGGCAGTCTATTGCCCAAGGAAGACGGTGCCCCATTCTCCCGTAAAATCGAACAAGCCAGAGAATACTGGAAAGGTAATTATAGTAACGCGCTCCCAGAGCTGTTGATTAACGGAAGAATCGAAGTGGCAGACATCCTCACAGAGTACCCCTGCTCCTAAGAATGCTGATGCTCTCCTGCTGGCGGTACTCCGTGGGGGTGAGCTGGTATTTCTTGCGGAACATTTGGGTAAAATGGCGCATGTCCTGGTAGCCTACCCGCTCCGCGATATCGGCCAGCTTCAGCCCCGGATTCAGTAATAATAACTTCGCTTGTTCCAGCCTCAGCGAGGTGACATATTCCTTGTACCCCTGTCCTGTCTTCTGCTTGAACAGCTGGCTGAAATAAGCCGGATTCAGGAACACCACCGAAGCGATTCTCTCCAGCGACAGCTCCTCATAGAAATGCTCCTTAATATATTGCAGCGCCACTTCAATCGCCTTCTCTCCACTCCCCTTAAGCGGCTCAAGCGGCGGCCCCTGGAAGGCCGAAGCCTCCCGCATCCGCTTCACGATCTGCGGCACCGTATGGAAGTCACAGCTCCGCCCGGAATAGATCATCTGAAAAGGGATTTTCAAATAATGCGTCAGATGCGTCTTCACCTCCTCCTGGAACTGCTCTACCCGGACGCTCTCGCCCGGTGAGATCAGGCCCAGCAGGTGCTGGCGGTCATAGCTGACCACGAAGCCCCGCCCATACCGCTCGATCAGCTCGGAGAGAACATTCTCGACAATGAAATGCTCCAGCCGGGCGCTCTGATCCCCAGGCTCCAGCTGAACCATCACCAGATAGAAGGAGTGATAATCTTCAATGAACGCGTCGATGTCCAGATTCCCGATATCCAGCCCGGAGGCCAGCCGCTGAAAAACCCCCTCGCGCAGGAACCGCAGACTGGCCTTCAGCCGCTCGCCTTGCCGCGAGAGCTGGTTGTCCTGCTGGATTTCGATTGTCAGGCTGTCGATCAGCTCGGTCAGCTTATGCTTGCCGATCGGCTTGAGCAGATAGTCCCGTGCCCCCAGCCGGACCGCTTCCTGGGCATAGGAGAATTCGCTGTGGGCAGAGATGACAATCCATTTCACATACGGATACCGGCGTTTCGAGATTTTCATGAATTCCAGCCCGTTCATGCCCGGCATCAGAATATCGGTCAGCACGATATGGATGTGCTGCTCTTCCAGAATCTTCACCGCTTCCTCCGCCCGCTCAGCCACGAACACCTGATGCTCTGCACTAATCTGCTTAATCGTACGCTTGATGCCTTCACGGATGGCCCGTTCATCATCGGCTATAAGAATATTCATCCCGGTAGCTCTCCTTCCACTGGAATAGGCAGCACGATCGCCACCTGCGTCCCCTCACCGGGGAAGCTCTGAATCTGCAGACCATAGCCCTCCCCGAACATGAACCGCAGGCGGCGGTGCAGGTTCTGGAGTCCGATCCCGCTTTTGCCGCCTTCTCTGCCACTGGAGCCCGAACTATCCGGACCATCCACATTCAGCGACTCCTGTAGCCTTGCAAGCTGCTCCCCGTTCATTCCGTCCCCGTTATCCTCCACAATTAGCTCAAGGTGGTCGTCCTCTTGCCGGGTGTACACCTTAAGAATCCCCTGACGCGAGAGCGGCTCCAGTCCATGCTTGACCGCATTCTCAATGACCGGCTGCACCGTCATCTTCGGGACCCTTATGTTCAGCCAGCGTTCATCGATATCCGTCACGATTACGAGGCGGCCCTCCAGACGGATCGAGATAATCTTCAGGTAATGCCCGATCTGCTCCAGCTCCTCCCTCAGGCTCACCTCAGCCCCGTCTTCCCACTGGCTGCTGTAGCGGAACATTGAGGACAGCGACAGCACCAGCTCGCCAAGCTGTTCATTGCCCTCCTCATCGAGCATCCAGTAGATCATATCCAGCGTATTGTATAGAAAATGCGGGTTCACCTGGGACTGCAAAGCGTGCAGCTCCGCATTCTTTTCGCTGACTGAGGACAGCTTGACCCGCTCAATCAGCTCCTCGATCCGCCGGACCATCCGGTTGAAGGAAGCGACCAGAATGTTAATCTCTTGATACGAAGAGACCTTGACCATGCCGCCGAAGTTCCCCACCTCCACCTGGCGCATCTCGCGGATTAGCTTCTTCAGCGGCGAAGAGATGGTCTGCGATACGATCGAAGCAATCAGCGTGGAGACCAGAATGAGCGCCGAGATCACGATCAAGAGATAACGCTTCATCTCCACCAGCTCCACATTCAGATCCTTGTCCGGCGTAATACTCATCACCCACCAGCCCGAGAAAGACAGCTTAGACGCCACAACCAGTTGGCCGCGCTCCTGCTGAACCATGACATGCTCCGAAGCGGGGAGCTTAGGCAGACGGGCAGTGTCCGGCTGCGGATCTGTGGCCGAGGTGACAAACCGTCCATCCGGGGACATCAGGTAGACCTGGCTGTGCGCGCCCAGCTTCAGATTCTCCAGCGCGTCCAGCACCGGCTGCGGGTCCGTCTCATACAGCACGATGCCTATCGGCTTATGCTCATTCAGGTCATAGAGCTGCCGCCCGAAGGCGAAGACCGGACTGTCCTCCACCTGGTCGATCAGGGAGTGCGGGTACACCCCGAGCCAGACCATTTTCCCTGAAGAAGCCTGCAATTGCCGGTACCAGTCCTCCTGACTATAATTCGGATCGACCACATTCATATAGTTGCCATAGTTGTAGATCTTGCCGCGGTCCGTGATCACATGAATACCCACCAGATCGTCCCGCGAATAAAAAATCGAGCCGATGATATTCGTCACCGTCTGCTCATTGATATAGGCCACCGCCGGCCCGTCCGTCTTCTCATTAATCAAGCGGATCATCTCGAAGTTATTGCTGAGCGATTTGGACAAGGCGTCATACCCCTTATAGAGAAGCGTGAATAAGCCTGCGCTCTGGGCGACGTTTTTTTGCGACAAATCACCAATCTTCTCATGCAATTGGTCTGTAGTCCGGTTATAGTACAGCAGGCTGACAATAAGCAGAATACTGGACATGCAAAAAAGAAACAGCAAGAACAACCGATGATGAATGGAATGAAAGCCGAGCTTCATAAGACTCTCCCCTTTACGCACCTGTTCTGCCGTTTCCTATTATAAAACTTTTCCATTTTTATGCAATGAGGGAATTCAGCACGCCTTACCCTACCCCTTAACCGCTCCGGCCACCATCCCTTTAGTAATCTGATTCGAGAGGAAGAAGTAGATCAGAATTACCGGCAGCGCGCCCATCACCAGGAAGGCCCCGATATTCCCGTAATTGACCGAATACTGGCTCACGAAGGTATAGACCCCGAATGGAAGGGTTTTGAGCTTCTCTGACGAGATGAACGTGGCGGCCAGGATGTACTCGTTCCAGATATTAATGAAGGTTAAGATACATACGGTCATGACAGGCGGAATCGACACCGGCAGGATAATGCTGCGGAAGATCCGGTACACGCTCGCCCCGTCGATGAACGCCGATTCTTCGATCTCATGTGGAATAGCTCTCATGAAGCCGCTCAAGATGAACACGGCGATGGGAGTCGAGAACGCGATGTACGGCAGAATCAGCGACCAGTGGGTGTTGAGAATATGCATGTTTTTGAAAATAATCATCAGCGGCAGCAGCGTGGCCTGCATCGGAATCATCATCCCCATCAGGAAAATGGTCATCACGACATTGCCGTATTTCCACCGGAACCGGGAGATCGCATAGGCCGCCATAGAAGCCAGCAGAATGACACAAATCATCGTAAGGGCGGTAACGAACACGCTGTTCGACAGGTACTTCAGATAACTGCCCGAGGTGTAAGCCTCATAGTAGTTATGCCACTGGAATTTTCGCGGAAAAGAAAAGAAGCTCCCGTCCTGAATCTCCTCATTCGTCTTCAGAGAGTATAACAGGAGCCACAGTAGCGGGTAGAGCTGGGTAATGACAGGAATGGCAAAAAGAAGATACACGATTCCTTTTTTAAGCTTACGCATGGTCCGCGCACTCCTTTCCTATTCGAATTTTCGCTCAAGCCGGTTGAAGATCATGTTGATGATGCCGGTAAAAATGAGACAGACCACAACGAGGAAGGTCGCAATCGCGCTGCCGTAGCCATACTTGAAGGACAAGAAGGAGCTGTTATACATATGGGTGGAGATGACATCCGTTGCATGCGCAGGACCGCCGCCAGTCATGACCATGACCAGGTCGAAGGCTTGCAGGGACCCGATAAACGCCAGGATGATCGAGATTTTGAAAATCGGAATGATCAGCGGAAGCGTAATGTAACGATCCGCCTTGAAGCCGTCAGCCCCGTCAATTCTGGCCGCTTCGTACAGCTCGTCGGGAATGTTCTGCACTCCGGTATACTGAATCAGCAGATGGTAGCCGAAATACTGCCACAGGGACACCAGATACAGAGAATACATGGCGATGTTAGGCTCGGTCAGCCAGTTATGCGTCCAGCTCTCCAGCCCCAGGGACACCAGCACACCGTTCAGCATGCCCCCCATCGAAGTAGGGTTATAGATGGTCTTCCAGAGTTGTCCAATAATAACGACTGATAAGATAACCGGCGTGAAGTAGATCGACACCAGCGTGTTGGCTCTGCGCAGATAGCGGTTCAGCAGGATCGCCATCCCCAGACAGAGCGGGATTTCCAGCATGGAAGCCACGGCGTACAGCAGCGTTCTCCGAACAGAGGGCCAGAACACCGGGTCATTCCAGAACATATTCTTGAAGTTGCCGAAGCCGACGAACTGAGAGGTCGTTAGACCGTCCCACTTCAATAAGCCCGTATATAATGAGACCAGTATGGGAACGAAAACCAGGCACACATAGAGCAACAGACATGGCAGTATGAAGGCAGCGATTGTGTATGCCGGAACCTTAAGGACTTTCATCTTTCCCGCCTCCTAATCAAGCAGATTCTTCTTTATCTACTGATTCATATCATTAATGATTAATGCTATTAACTTTAAAAAGTGCATGATAAACCCGATGCGAAGCAGCCTGAATCAGCTGGCTTCGCATCGAGCAGGACGGCTATACGATTGCAGGGAATGCGTTAGATGGCGTAAATTGAGTGAAGCTTAGATTATACGAAACGCTGAAGTCTTAGGCTTATTTATTGGCTTCAAATGCGGCCTGATGCTCTTTGGCTACCGCCTTGGAATCCATCTTTTGAACGAACAGGTTCTGAATGCTGCTGAGGTGGACTTGTGAAGTTGCTGGATTCATCGTGTTGTCGAAGGACAGATCGCCGCCTTTTACTTGGTTGAACAGACCAGCCACAGTGATAGCCAGCTCGGAGTAACCGGCAGCTTTCAGGTCACCGTCTACCTTTTGCCCGATACCTACAGCATTCTTCAGCTCGAACTGTTTTTTAGGATATTCAGAAGCGAAGAAGTTCAGGAAATCCTTCGTTTCCTTCAGATGCTCGCTGTTTGCAGACACGGCAAATGCGCTGCCCGGTGCAAGCATGAATTCGTTCGGATCACCTTTACCGTTAACCGTAGGAAATTGGAAGGCTCCCACTTTACCGGCTACGGAAGAAGCATCATTCGCGCCCGTCTCCCAAGTACCGATAACCCACATTGCTGCCTTACCGGATCTGAAAATATTCCCGCCGGCATTTGCATCGATGGAAGTTGCCCCGTCAGGGAATGCGCCTGCTGCTACCAGTTGCTGGAACGCGTCTACCGCTTCAACAAAGGCAGGATCTTCAAATGTTTTCTTGCCATCCACTACGTCTTTCAGGAAGCCAGGACCGCCGTTTGTACGAAGCAGGATGTTCATGAACAGGAACGAGCCGGTCCACGAATCCTTTTCACCGATAGCCAGTGGAGTAATCCCTTTGTCTTTTAAGAGCTTAACGTCCTTCAGTAATTCTTCAAACGTGGTTGGAGGTGCTGCAATTCCGGCTTGGGCGAACAAGTCTTTGTTGTAGTAGACCACTTCGATATTGTTGCCGTCAGGAAGCGCATACACATTGTTATCGAAGCTGTAATAGTCAAGCAGACCCGCTTGGTACGTATCTTTCAGTCCATTCTGATCGAGCACATCATTCAGCGGGGCTAATAATCCTGCATCTACAAAGGGCTTCATTTGAGCGGCAGGGTTAACCATCGTAATATCAGGTATTTCTTTGGAGGCTGCTTGTGTTTTCAGCTTCACCTTCTGTTGATCCGTGTTCAGCGTATCCAGCTCAATCTTTACATTGGGATGCTCTTTCATGTACTGGTCAGTCAGCTCGTGAATCATTTTGTAAGACGGTGTTGCAGGGTCAGGGTAGATGTTCTGGAAGGTAATAGTTACCTTCTTGTCGCTCGGAGCGTCTGTAGCAGCGGCATTGCCGCTGCCTGTGGCGGCGTTCGGTGCGGCGGTGTCCTTAGCCTTGGAATTGGCGTTGTTGTTCGAGTTCCCGCATGCGGCAAGGCTTACTGCCATTAGCGCGGCGAACGTGACGGTGGCGGTTTGCTTCATTTTTCTGTTGACCATTCATTAAAGCCCCCTCTGTCGTGATAAGCTAATTATCATCGCGTAGAGCGCTTCCGGGCAAGGTGGGAACTGCAGAAATGAGGTTTGTTTTTTCTAGGGTATGCTTGGGCGGGCTTCGTTCGTCAGCTCTTTATCTAACATCTGCTCATCGTCTTTCACATAGCCACAATCTTCGTAGGTCTGAATAGCCGCAGTGTTCCTTCTACCCGTCAATACCTTGACCCGTTTCACTCCGCGCAACCTAAGCTCGTCTTCCAGACAAGTAATGATAGCTCTGGCAGCTCCCTTTCTTCGGGCGGTATCTTGCACATAGAGTTCTGTAATTTCTCCATAGGGCTCCTCATAGCAAAAGGAATACAGGCTTTGGGCGCAGCCAAAACCGACGATGCTACCGTTCAACTCGGCTACGGCAATCAGCTCGTTACGGTTAGTATGCAGATGTTCAATAATTTGGGCCGGAGGTCTGTGGACGCCGCCGTTGAACTCTTGATTGAGTCGCGACAATGCCTCAGCATCTGTTATGGACGCTAGCCTTACCGTTATAAGTGAATTCACTTGGAATCACCTCGTTTATTTATATTTTTATAAAAAGCACTAAAGAATTGAACTCTAAGCTTGGTCGTCACTGCGGTGAACATTTGGACTTCCGGCCGCTGTTGTATTTGGATTTCCTAATTACAACCTCCCATAGCGGTAGAAATCCAAATACAAAGGCGGTCGCTATCGCTCCTACAGTTCCAAATTTCCCCTCCGCTTCTTTTTGCTTTTTGCTAATTTTGGAAGTGCATCTTCATTAAAAGCAGCCGATCACGATAGATCGGCTGCTTTCCAGATTCATTTACTACTTGCTCTATCCGGCTTCGCGTACATTTTATTCAGAATGACTGTCTGCACGATAATGAATATCCCTCCAACCACCCAATACAACGGCAAGGCTGCGGGTACCTGAAACGAGAACAGGCCCATCATAACCGGCGACAACCATCCCATCCAAGCCATTGGGTTACCCGGGCTTTGCTGATTCTGTACAGCTGCGGATTGCGATACGCGGAACTGCACGTAATAGACCGCAGCGGCAATAAGCGGCAGAATCATATCTGCGGTTCCCAGGTTGAACCACAGGAAATCGTGTGCGGCAATCTCTGGGGTACGGCGAATGGCGTAATAAAATGCGAGGGTGATCGGCCATTGGAGCAGCATCGGTAAACAGCCCATACTTAACGGATTAAACTGATGCTTCTGGTAGAGCAGCATCATCTCGGCCTGCTGCTGCTTAGCGGCATCCGCACTGGCATTGTTCTTATACCTCTCCTTCAGCTCCGTTAACTCCGGCTGGAGGACGGCCATCTTTGCTCTCATAGCCATTTGCTTCTTGGTCTGATTCATCATGAGCGGCAGGATTGCAAGCCTGATGATGAGCATCATCAGCACAATCGACAAACCGTAATTTCCTTGAAAGCTATCCCCGAAGAATTGGATTAAGAACGAAAACGGATAAATAAAGAAGTGGTTGAATATCCCCGGTGAATCCGCCAGAATCGGGCTGGCCTGGGATGCTGCTGAGCAGCCGCTAAGCACTATGGCCGTAATAAGTCCCATTGCTAGGACGAGAATGGGCTTGGCCCATTTTGGATACAGGTTCATCTTGTTCATTGTTGCCCTCCCTAATTGAATGTATGGATCTCAATGTAGGAAAGGATTATTGTCATCCTCATCAGGTGCTTCTCTACGCCTGGCGGTTCGTGCGATCCACCGCTGAATACTGCTCGGCTCCGACAGCCGGACCGATACAGACCAGGTTAAACCGGGTGCAGCAAGTTCATGACCCCAGTGGATTTCCTGCAAAGAAAAGTAGGTAAGGGGTATCGACACTAACGAATAGATAAAAGCGATGGAGAATGCCAATGCAATCAGATCATATAAATGCTCCAGTCCGGTTCACCTCCGCCTGTATGCGTCATAATGGAATAATTTGAACAAGCGGAAACGGCTGTACCGCCCTTTTAAAGGACGGTACTGTTTCAGCGAGAAATAGAAGGATAAGTTATCGTGTGAAACATATAAATTCTTATATTTTAAAGGTTAAACGTCTATACGTCAGAGTAACGATGTGGTTTCAAGCTCCTGCTCTGTACAGAACAAAATTACCCTTAACTCTCGCCAATTCTGAGAGGTTCTCTCAACGACCGCTTATATGGAGCAGCATTGTTGCACAATCTTGCAGGAGAATGTGATCGGTTTTTCAACTATATCCCGCCTGTTCGCCTTCCCGCGCACCAACGCGGTCGATTTTTCGACTATATCCTGCCTGTTCGCCTTTCCCGCGCGCCGATGTGATCGGTTTTTCGACTATATCCTGCCAGTTCGCCTTCCCGCGCACCAACGCGGTCGGTTTTTCGACTATATCCCGCCTGTCCGCCTTTTCCACTGCCTGATTTCAGCATAGGCCGCTTCTTTTGGGCAACATTGCTGCTTTTCTTGCAGGAATTCACTATAAGATTTCGTAAAAAATATGAAAAGCCCTCTCTACGGTTATGTAAAGAAGGCCGTTATACTAAGCTTGTTCTGGCTGTTGCCGCCATTGTTTGATGACATTGACCAGACCCGGTACATCAAGACCGTCGAGCGAAAAGGCTTTGCGCAGCAGGTCATGCGGGATGAACTCATCGTATTTGCCGAGGTAAGGGGCTTCATCCGGCTTCAGGAGCGTGAGTGCATCCGTAGCGGCAGCGGTCTCAGCGATGATCTCATCCTCCAGCTTCTCTGCATCCACTTTGCCGGCGACTACCATGTAATACGGTTCCATCGGCACGACCGAGCGCAAGCCAAGCGGCTCCTTCAGATTGTTCTTGAGCAGGCGCTCCAGCGTACGGAACTGGCGGCTACCAGCCCACGGAAGGATGAACATGGAGTCTCCCCCGGCTGGCAGAACTGAACGCGTCAGCAGTCCGCTCTCCTTCGCGAGCCTGCGGGCCCGTTCCAGTCTGGCGGCCGCGCTTGGTGCAAGGTATGGGTACAGGGCCGTAGATCCTAATACTTCGCGGATCTTCGTCATAATCCGGGTATGGACATCTCCGCCTGCACCGAGCCATAAGGTGTCCACTTTGCCGCGTGAGCCTTTGACATAGACGGCCTTATGGCGGTTGTCCACCTCTTCGACCTTCCACAGCTTGCCTGCCAGTGTGAAGCAGTAGCCCGGAGGCGGCACGGTGGTAATGGACCCGATCTCCTCCGTCCCGTTATAGACAACATGCTCTTCATCGTCCTTGAATACCGCATAGAAGCGGAAGTTGTTAACGATCTTCTCGCCTGCCATCCCAATCAGCAGACTTCCCTCATCCATCTTCTCGATATGGCCCATGCCCAGCATATACTCCATGAAGTCATCATAATCAGCGGGATCAATGCTGCGGAAGGACGGCAGGCTCAGTACAGCCTCCTTCAGCTCCTCCGGCTCTGCCTCACCCATGCTCTTCAGAATGCTCATCGTCTGATGATACAGGAGACCGACCGGCAGCTGGCGCACGGCCAGCGGCTCCACCCATTTCTCGCGTACATACAGCTCGATTACGGCTATGGCCCGCAGCAGCGTCCACGGCATGCGCGCCGGGAGCTGCGCCTCCTCGTCCTCCTCCTCGGGCGTGACGAAGATCATCTCGGAGGCGGCGTCCCCACGCCTGCCTGAGCGACCCAGCCGCTGCACGAAGCTCGCGCAGCTATAAGGCGCGCCGAGCTGGAGCACCCGCTCCAGCTCGCCCAGATCAATCCCCAGCTCCAGCGTCAGCGTCGCTGCAGCCACAGCCGGCCCTGCGCCCTCACGGAGCGTGGCCTCTGTCTCCTCGCGCAGCATCGCGGAGATGCTTCCATGATGCACATGGAAGACATCCCGCTCGCCGCGCTTGGCGGCAATGCGCCGCATCTCCAGAATGGCCTCTTCGGCATCGGTGCGGCTGTTCGTGAAGATGAGCGCCTTCTTCACATGCGTGTGATCATAGATGAAGCCATAATAAGCCTGGCGCGCCCGCTCCAGGTGTTCGGCCTGCACCTCGTCCCGCGCATCCGGGAACGAGAAATGCTCCACGCTCAGCCGCAGCTTGCGCCCGCCCTGCGGCGCGCTGACCTCCACGCTCTCTCGCGTGCCTGCCGCCAGCCACTCCGTGACGGAGGCGTAGTCGCTTAAGGTCGCAGACAGGCCGACCCGCCGCGGATGACAGCCCGCCATCCGCGAGATCCGCGCCAGCTGGCTCAGCACCTGAATGCCGCGGTCCGCGCCCATGAAGGCATGAACTTCATCGATGACGATGAAGCGCAGATCATGGAACAGGGCCGGGATCGCATTCGGACGGTTCATCAGCAGGCCCTCCAGCGATTCAGGGGTGATCTGTAGGACTCCCGAAGGATTCTGCATCAGCTTGGTTTTGTCCGCCTGTGGCACATCGCCATGCCAGTGCCAGACCGGAATGTTCCCTTCACGCAGCAGATCATTTAGCCGCGTGAACTGGTCGTTAATCAGCGCCTTCAGCGGCGCGATGTATAGAATACCTACTGAGGCAGACGGACGCTCATACAGCTCCGTTAGCGCCGGGAAGAAGGCCGCTTCTGTCTTGCCTGAGGCCGTCCCTGAAGCGATCAGAAGATGATGAGGCGTGTCAAACAGCACCCGGCAGGCATCGACCTGCGCCTCGCGCAGCGTATCCCAGCGGTTCTTGTAGATGAATTCCTTGATGAACGGAGCCAGCCGGTAGAACGGGTTATCACTCATAGGTCGAACTCCGCCAGGAAGCCGTCCAGCTCATTCTGCTCCGTCTCGGCAGGCCGCGAAGTCCGCTCTCCAACCAGCTTCTCGAATGAAATCTCCGGATGCTGGTGCAGGGTATGCAACAGATCCATGAAGTCGCGCACAACCTCGCGCGCGGTGAGCAGTTCATCAGCTCCCAGCCGGTTGACCGCCTCTTCCATGAAATGCACCAGCTGCTCCTGCGTCAGTCTTGCTTCATATCCGTAATGCAGCGCATGAATGTCCCGCAGCTTCTGGAGCAGGATCAGAATCTCTTCGTGGGAGAGCATATCCAGCGCAATAATCGGTCCTGTGTAATTGTTCAGCCCGCTGCCTGCATACCGTCCGGCCACCAGCCGGGAGCGCAGGGCCTCATAGCTGAACAGTCCGCGCCGGTGGTCCTCCACGAACTGCGGTGTACCGCCAACGAAGATGCCCAGCCGCTCTGCTTTGCCTTGCATCGTATCATTGAACATGGTCAGCAGCTTCTCGTAATTGCTCTGCCGCGAGATGCTGTTGGTAATCTTGTAGAGGTTCACCCCTTCATCGATGAACAGCAGCAAACCCTTATAACCGATGGCTCCGGTGAATTCCGCCCACAGCTTCATGTAGTCATACCAGTTGTCATCATCGATGATGACACCAACGCCGAGCGCCTTCCGCGCTTCCGTACGGGTCGGGAACTCTCCCCGCAGCCAGCGCAGGGAATCCTGCTTCAGCCCGTCATCGGCCAGCTTGTGCCCGTTCCAGTAAGAGGCCAGCACCTTAGCGAAGTCGAAGCCATGCACCAGCCCGCGCATCTCGGAAGCAACCGAATATATACGCTGCTCAACCTCATCGCCCAGCTCCGGCGCGTCAGGGCCGTAGCCCTTCTCCTGCATCACCGCCTGTTGCAGCGTCATGATCCACTTCTGCAGCATAATCTCCAGCGCCCCTCCATCCGGGCGGGTCCGGGTCGAGAGATGGCTCATCAGCTCGCGGTAGGTGGCAAGCCCCTGTCCCTTCGTGCCAACCAGCCGCCGCTCCGGTGACAGGTCAGCATCGGCAACCACGAAGTCGCGGTCCATCGCATAGTTGCGGATGATCTGGAGCAGGAAGCTTTTGCCGCTGCCGAATTTGCCTGTAATCAGCTTGAAGGCAGCTCCGCCATCGGCAATATTCTCCATATCGCGGAGAATCGCCTCCACCTCCGGCCGGCGGCCGACGGCGATATGTTCAAGACCGATACGCGGTACAACTCCCGCTGTCAGCGAATTGACGAGCGCGGTGGTCATCCGCTTCGGTATTTTGAGTGGGTTCATTTACGAATTTCACCTCTTTATATAGTCCAGCATGGATAGACATTCTTCGGTCAGCTCTTCCCCGTCAATGATGAGGTCTCCCAGACTGTCCATTGCCAGCTCATTAATCTCATCGTACAGCAGCTCTGCCATCGTTCCTGCTCCCGCTGCCAGCCGCTGCACCTTCGCAGGACCGTCCTCTTCTGCCAGCGCCAGCACGGCCTCCCGTTGCAGCAGAGTCAGCTCCGAAGCGAACAATGTCCAGCGGTCTGCTTCGCTATCAGAGGCAGGTGGTAGGGAAGGGGGAAGTTCCCGCCCGTTAGAAAGGGACTCTGCCAGAGGGTCTTCCCTGTGCATCTCTATCCGCTCACCACCAGCCATCCGGGCCACTTGCTCATCAGGTTTTGCAGAGCTATCGGAAACACTTTCCGCATTTGCTGATACAGCTGATGTAACTCTTGCATTCGCATTCGCAACACTTTCCTCGCCCGCTGATTCAGCGCTTCCATGTGTTTCCGCATCACTTATCACATATGCTGATCCGGCTCTCCCAGCCGCAGCCGCATCACTTCCAATACCAGCCAATCCGGCTTCTCCATGTGCTCCTTCAGACTCAATTATCCATTCCGCGTCATCCTCATGATCCGACTCCCCGCCGTCTTCCACCGTAAGCAAGGAACGCACCACCTCGGAGTCGCTTGCCAACTGCTCCAGCTTCTGCTGGTCAATGACCACTGCCGGTCCCTTCTCTTCCTGCTCCGCCTTGCGGAATTCACGCTCCAGGAACCGGGTGACGAGATCATCCATATCAGCATCAACCCGGACATCCTTCAGTCTTCCCCGGTATCCCATCAGCGCTCGCAGCTTATTCTCGGTCAGCCGGAACAGCCGGGTAATCAGGCTGCGCAGCGGCGGGGACTTGCTGACCCGGATAACAGGCACAAGAACAGAATAGCCATACAGGGAGATATCGTATACCGCGCTGCGGAACAAATAACGCTCACGGACGACAGGAGGGGCGGGCGGGAACATCGTGATTAGATTCGAGCCATGCTTCCGCGCGACATAAGCATCAATTAGGGCTACAACCTGGGGAATATAACGATCCGCAGCGATTTTGTCCTCGCCGGTATAGAATTTGGACTTGCTGATATCATAGTCCGACATCACACTCAGTACCTCAATCCTAAGCTGCTCCGGGGCAGCCGACAGGCAGCGGACCAATTCAAGCTCAGCCAGATCCCCGGCCAGCCCGCGCGAACGGGCCACAATCTCCGAGAGGGGGATATCCAGCTTATGGACAAAAGAGAAATCCGCAATCCACCCGCCAAGGTACTGATCCAGACGTTTGTAACTATCACGGTAGGCCTCCCACAGCAGACTGAGCTGACGGCAGCCCTCCTGAGGCTCGTCCCAGCCCACACCGTTAATCAGCTCATAGATATGCAGGAAGATATATGAGAGATCGGTCTTCGGGTATCTCCCCTGCCGGACTTCATCCCGCCAAAAGAAATACCATCTGCTCTGCGCGCCGGTCATATGCCCGTAGGTGGGCCAATAGCTTTTGAACGGGACGAACAGCGCCGCAGGCTCCTTATGTTCTACAAGCTCACGTGCACGCTGAACGAACTCGCTCTCTGTAGTGGTTACCGGCTCCACACTCTCTTCCATATCCCAGAGCTGGAGCTGGACTGTATCGTAACCGGACGTTGTCTTCTTAACCGGCTCTGACTTAGGCTTCCGGCTGCCTTCATCTACAGTACCGCGCGGCGGAATCGCCACATTCTGCTCCGTACTCTCCCAGACCAGCTCCGAGAAATGCAGCCCCTGCCTGTCTTTAGCCATGCTTCATCGCCCCACCCGTATGTCTTGGTAATTCTCACATTATATCATATACCCTATGCAGCGGATGCAGCCGCTCCAGTCATGTGCAGGTACGGTTAATGCAGCTACTCTCACTGCTACTTCCTGCTTCTTTCTCGCTACTATTCATTGCAGCTCACTGTTATTTACTGAAACTTACTGTTATTTACTACAACTAACTGTTACTTACAGCTACTCGCTACTATTCACTGCAACTCACTGTTACTTACTGCAACTCACATCTACTTACCGCTATCCCTACCACTTCCTGCTACTATTACTCCCCAGTTATCTCTGCCGGACTGAGATTCCGTTATTCTGAACAAATCAGGCAAATATGACGGTCAAGCGGACTCAGAATCCCTTATTTGAACGATAATGTCTCATTTCAGGGCCGAATAACCCTAATAATCCCACTCAGTCCGCTCGGGGC